>JAFXCH010000050.1 GCA_017516485.1 Clostridia bacterium | reverse complement strand
GGGCAGCTATGTGCGGACGGGATAAACGCTGAAAGCATCTAAGCGTGAAGCCCCCTCCAAGATAAGATATCCCATAGCATAAGCTAGTAAGACCCCTCAAGGACTATGAGGTTGATAGGCTGCAGGTGTAAGAGTAGTGATACTTTCAGCTGGGCAGTACTAATAGGTCGAGGGCTTGACCATAAGAAATTATTGGCAAGGTAAGAAGCGAAAGCTACACTCACATTACTAAACATGTCTTTGTTCAGTTTTGAAGGTGCGTAAAAGAGGTGAATGCAATAATCTGCAATTGCCTTAAAGCGAATCTTTTTGTCGCTTTTCGGCGTTTCGGTTTTGCAAGGCGGTAGCCTTACCGCAACCTCAACATCCAAAAATCAACTAAAAATATTCTGCTTTAAGGTCGAAGAATTTTCTCAGAGTGGATTTTTGGTCAAACAAGGCAAAAGCAGAGTAAATCCTTGCGGATTTACGAGCATTTTACCGCTGGGTGAGCGGAAATCAACCTGCTAAAATCAATTTCAGGTTATTGTATTCACCTCTAACGAGCACCATTAGCTCAGTTGGTAGAGCACCTGACTCTTAATCAGGGTGTCCACGGTTCGAGCCCGTGATGGTGTACCAATTGTGGCCCGTTGGTCAAGTGGCCTAAGACTCCGGCCTCTCACGCCGGCAACACGAGTTCGAATCTCGTACGGGTCACCAGAAAAGTTAAAAGATACGGGATACCGTATTTTGATAGAAGTCGGTGTCGATAGCGAAGAGGGTCCACCCGTTCCCATCCCGAACACGGTAGTTAAGCTCTTCAGTGCTGAAAATACTTGGCGGGCAGCCGCCCGGGAAGATAAGGCGACGCCGACATTTTTTATTTAATGCCTCAATAGCTCAGCTGGCAGAGCACGCGGCTGTTAACCGCGGTGTCACAGGTTCGAGCCCTGTTTGAGGCGCCAGAAAGAAACGATCACCGAAAGGTGGTCGTTTTCTTTTTGGTATTTCAGATAGAATTCAAATCTGCAACACCTCGTTAGTTAGCAACGCTGCTGTTAACTGGTTCGCAGGCTTGCGCTGCCGGTGGCAGATACAGCAAGCCGAGAACAGGAAGAAACAAGGAGCAATGGACGCCGCTCCAAGGCGTTCAGGGCGACTATGTTTCTGACCGTAACTGTCACAGGTTCACACCCTTTTGTCACTTCGTGACATTTCCCCTGTAAGGGGAATCTCCTGTTTGAGGCGCCATACAACATAAATCCGAACCCATCTATAACCAACGATGTGTTCGGATTTGTTGTTTTTATATGAGTGCTATTAAGAAATTGATCAAAAAATTTCTGAAAATTTTAAAATTTTTTCAAAAAACTCTTGACATCAGCGCTTTAAAGGAGTAAACTGTGGTCAATTTAATAAGCTAAAGGCTGTGACGAAGAGCGTCTGATGCGAAACATTACAGAAAGCCGATGGGTGATGTGAATCGGTATGGATCAATTCGAGACTACTCCCTTCTGAGCCGGTGACCTGAACATAATCAAGATAGGGGAGCCCGTGTATGCTACGTTAGTGCATAGAGGTTGTTAGACTTCGATGAAATCAAAGGCGTCGATGAAGACGGAAACTGCAACGAATTTTTCAGAGAGTCGGGGATGGTGTGATCCCGGCAAAGGACTGTAGATTTCCCATCCCTTCTGAGCCGGAAGCCCCAAAGGTGTAAGCACCCAGTAGGCGTTTCCCGTGTATGCTACGTTAGTGCATAGGAGTTGTTGGACTTCGAAGAGGTGGCGGATTGTTATATCCGCAATTTGAGTGGTACCGCGAGTGCAAATTGGATTTACACCCGTCTCAAAGCAATTAAAAGCTTTGAGACGGGTTTTTGTTTTGCCTTAAAGCTTACTGAAACGCATATTATTTTATGAAAGGCGGAATGAAAATGCTATCTTTAAGTAAAGTATTCGATGCACAGACGGTGCTAAAAAACATTATTCGTGAAACAAATGTGGTCAGAGCTTACGGCATTGCTTCTGATTGTGAATTGTATCTTAAACCTGAAAATCTGCAGATTACAGGCTCATTCAAGGTAAGGGGCTCGGCGTATAAAATTGCGTGTCTGAGTGAAGAGGAGAAAGAACACGGTGTCGTTGCCTGTTCAGCAGGTAATCACGCGCAGGGCGTTGCTCTTGCGGCTACAAAAAACGGAATTAAGTCCTTGATTTGTCTGCCCGACACCGCTCCGATTTCAAAGGTTGAAGCGACAAAGGGCTTCGGAGCTGATGTCTGCCTCGTTGAGGGTTGTTATGATGACGCTTATAAAAAGGCACTCGAACTAAAAGAATGCGAAGGTTACACCTTTGTTCATCCTTTTGATGATGAAAACGTAATCGCAGGACAGGGTACGATAGCACTTGAAATATTAAACGATCTCGACAATATCGATGCAATCGTTGTGCCGATAGGCGGAGGCGGTCTGATTTCGGGAATTGCTTATACGGCAAAGCAGATAAGACCTTCCGTCAAGGTTTACGGAGTGCAGGTCGCAGGCGCACCGAGTATGTATAATTCGGTAAAGGACGGAAAGATAGAGTGTCTTGATTCCGTGCAGACGATTGCAGACGGTATAGCAGTCAAACAACCGGGCGAAAACACATACGCACTTGTCAGCGAGTATGTTGATGAAATTGCTCTTGTCACCGATGACGAGGTTGCAAGTGCCATTCTTGCTCTTATTGAAAAGCAAAAGATGATTGCAGAAGGTGCAGGTGCAACTGCTGTTG
>JAFXCH010000002.1 GCA_017516485.1 Clostridia bacterium | reverse complement strand
TTTTCAGGTGAATGGAAGGACTGTATGAATGACGAGGTTGCCGACTGGGACAAAATGCTCACCGACGGCACCATTGAGTATGAAAGAATGCTCAGCGGTATGGACAAGGCTGCAGCTGCACTTAAAGAGCTCAGCGATAAGAACATTCCCGTTTTGTGGCGTCCCTTCCACGAGCTTGACGGTGATTGGTTCTGGTGGGGCAAAGGTGGCAGTGAAAACTTCAAAAAGCTCTGGCGGATAATGTATGACCGATACACAAATCATTGGGAACTTAACAATCTTATCTGGGTTCTTGGCTACTCTCACAAAATGGAAAAGGTGAAAGATTGGTATCCCGGTGATGAGTACTGCGATATTATCGGCGCTGACACCTACGATATGGAAATTAACAGTAAGCTCTACAAAACAATGAGCAGAGTTACAAAAGCAGAAAAGCCCCTGTGTCTGCACGAATGTGGGCAAAATCCCACTGATGAGGATTTCAAAAATGCGCCTTGGTGTTACTTTATGACATGGCACACGGAATATCTCACCGACAGCAACACCGACGAAGCACTGAAAGAGCTTTATAACAGTGATGTTATTATCACTCTTGATGAGCTGCATAAAACCGAACCGTAATATTAAACCCTCCGAAAACCGGAGGGTTAATTATTTTATTCAATTCCGAGATATTCTTCAAGGCAAAGTCCGCTGTTTTTAATATCCTCAGCATACTCAACACCCACAAAGCGCCAATGCCAGGGCTCAGGAACAATACCAGTAATATCCTGTTTATCTGCGGTGTATCTGAGAATAAAACCGTACTTATGAGCGTTTTCTGTAAGCCATTTGTACTCTTTTGTGTTGGCAAAATCATCTCTCGTATTGCAGATATCCATAGCAAGGCCAAGGTTATGCTCGCTTGTTCCCGGAGGAAGAATTACCGTTGCAGCTTTTCTTGCTGCATCTTCTTCGTTGAGCTTATACTGACTCATATACTGCTTAGTAAGGTTGATGTAGTTATTCTTCTGTCTTTCGTAAGAACGGTAGCCCGAATACGGAGTGAGGGTTATGCCGTCTTTCTTGGCAGCAGTGTACATTTCTTCATAGTAAGGAGTTACACCCTCTTCCATATAGTAGCCTGTGTCGAAAATTTCGCTGAGTGCGGGCTTATAACTACTGTCTGCAGCTCGTTTTGCGTTGACCACAACGAGATAAGGATTACCTTCTGTGGGGTCAACGGTGATTCTGTCTTTTGCCAGCGGGTCGGCAAATTCTGTTTTATCGGTGGGCTTTTTCTCTGAAAGATACTGAGTTGAAATGTAGTACCTTTTATTTCCGTATTTCACTGCACTCCAACCACTGTCAAGATGCTCTATAAGCTCAATGCTTTCACCAAGAGAAAGCTTACCGACAATTCTGCAATCGGTGTCAGGTTTTTCCCTTACATTCACATTAGCTGTGGCGTAAAGAGTTTTGCCTTTTTCTGTGGTTGCTTCTTCGGTTGTAGGTGCTTCGGTTGTGGTAACTTCCTCGGTTGTTGTGATTACAGTCGGTTCTGTATCGCCGAAGGGGTCAACTTCGTTTTTTCCGCAACAGGCAAAAGTGAAAAGTATTATAATCAGCAGAAAAGCTGCAATAATTTTTTTGTGCTTCATTTTATACACCTCGTTTCGTTTATATTATACTCCGAAAAAACGGTTTTTGCAAGACGAAACATTGAAATGAAGGTACACGGGGCGCCGACCAACGATTTTTAATCGTTGATACGGCAGCAGGCTTTTCTTTAAAAGAAAAGCCTGCTGCCGACATAAGAGATTTTTTTAAATCTCTTATGTCGGCGCCCCGGCTCTGACC
>JAFXCH010000049.1 GCA_017516485.1 Clostridia bacterium | reverse complement strand
GAAGTTAAATATATCTGTGCTGCATTCCCCTCAGCTTGCGGCAAAACAAACCTTGCTATGCTCATTCCTCCCAAAGCATACCTTGAGAAGGGCTACAAGGTATGGTGCGTAGGTGACGATATCTCCCGGATCCGCAAGGGCGATGACGGCAGACTCTATGCTATCAACCCCGAAAACGGCTTTTTCGGCGTTGCTCCCGGCACAAACAACAAGTCAAACCCCAACGCTCTTGCAGCTACAATGAAGGGCACAATCTTCACCAACGTTGCTCACAACCTTGACAACAACACTGTTTGGTGGGAAGGTCTCGACAAGAATCCTCCTGCAAACGCTATGGAGTGGAAGGGCAACCCCTGGAACGGCCAGGAGAGCGAAGAGAAGGGTGCACATCCCAACAGCCGTTTCACAGCTCCCGCTGTAAACTGCCCCTGCATCAGCTCCGAGTTTGAAAACCCCGCAGGCGTACCGATTTCCGCTATCGTATTCGGCGGCAGACGTGCAAAGCTTGCTCCTCTCGTATATCAGTCACGTGACTGGAATCACGGCGTATTCGTAGGCTCAATCATGGCTTCCGAAACAACAGCTGCAGCAGCAGGTGCTGTCGGTGTTGTTCGCCGCGACCCCATGGCTATGCTTCCCTTCTGCGGTTACAACATGGGTGAGTACTGGCAGCACTGGATTAACATCGGTAAAACACTCGACGCTGACAAGGCTCCCAAAATCTTCAACGTTAACTGGTTCCGTAAGGACGATGAAGGCAACTTCATGTGGCCCGGTTTCGGCGACAACCTTCGTGTTCTTGAGTGGATTCTTGACCGTTGCGACGGCAAGGTAGACGCTGACGAAGTTGCTATCGGTTACGTTCCCAAGGCTGAGGATATCAACCTTGAGGGTATTGAGGACGAGGTTTCTGTTGACACACTCAAGGCTATGCTTGATGTTGACAAGGATCTCTGGAACGCAGAGACAGCAGGTATCGAAGAGTTCTACAGCAAGTTTGGCGACACACTTCCCGAAACTCTTGCAAACGAGCTTGCAACTCTCCGTGCAAACCTCAACAAATAAGATATAAACAGCAAAGCTGTCTCACTCTCGGGTGGGACAGCTTTTTTATTGCAACTAATATCGGCATATCTCTTTTACGGCGGCAGGGGCAAGCCCCTGCCCTACACAAAAACAAATTCCGTCTCATAATTAATCAATTATCTTCTATCTGCACACCTTTATAATAATGTTTAATTATCTCTTCCCATGTACTGCCCTGCCGTGCCATATAGTCAGCGCCATACTGACTCATACCTACACCATGACCGTAGCCCTCTGTTGTAAAATGCAGATTGCCGTCTTTATATTCACAGGTAAAAACTGCCGAGCGCAGACCTGCAGCATCACGCAGAGTCATACCACTGTATGTTTTCCCGCCAACCTCTACAGACTCCACGTAACCGTGTGAGTCTTTTTTTATTTTACCGATCCATCCGCTTGCCTCACCGCTCAATTCACAACCGTCAAGCGAAGATACCGACTGTGAAAACTGTTGCGGAGTAATTGCAACGGTTTTGACGCAATCGGGCGAGAGTTTGTCCCCTGCACTGGTTACACTCTGCAGGTAAGGCACATCACCGCCCCATACTGTTTTTGCACTGTGTGTGACACCGCCGTTGTTTGCGTGAAATGCCGCTATAATCGGTTTGCCGTCATAGGTTATAACCTTTCCGCTTACTTCACTTACCGCTTTCTGAAGTTTTTTCTCATAACTGTCAGCCTTATCGCCCCATTTTTCTCTTCGCTGCTCTTCGGTAAGATAACCTTGGTGAGTAGATGAATCATTTGTCAGATACGCACCCTTAAGCGATGCATCCGGGGTTGATTCCTGCTCGGATTTTTTACACAAAAGATAAGTATAAGCAGCAACCGCCTGTGCTTTGAGTGCCTGTTCATGATAGGCAGGCGGCATCTCTGCAGCAAGCACACCGACAAGGTATTCCTGCACCGTTATACTAAGCACAAGGTCATCCTGCGACATAAAAACTTTCACCGCTTCTTGGTTTTCTCCACCGGCATAATTTTGCGTCAAAGCCGTAGTCGGTGGGGTTGTCCCGCCCGCTGTCTGACCGCCGTTAACCGCAACAAGCGGCATAAGTATCATTGCAAGAGCGATTACTACGGCAATAAACTTGTAAATTCCCATTTTTTATTCCTCACTTTAATTAATAATGATTGACTTTTGTAATAAGTATATAGTATAATGTATTCTCAATAATATTGTATAAGTATAGGTATATGCTTTTTTATAGTATTCTCAAAGGAAAGGAGAAATGACATATGGCAAGATATATGTCCCCCATCAGCAACGATTCCCTTATAAGCTTATGCAACGAAATACAGATAAATGACAGAATCGAAGCTGATGATTACACTAAATTCGGCGTCAAACGCGGTCTCAGAAATGCAGACGGTACAGGCGTTATGGCAGGCCTTACAAAAATCTGCAGCGTTGACGGCTACTACATTGAAGACGGTGAGCGTGTGCCCCGTCCCGGTAAACTTAAATTCCGCGGCCTTGATGTAAAAGAAATTGTAGAGGGCTGCCGTAAGGAAGACCGCTTCGGTTTTGAAGAGGTTGTATGGCTTCTTATTTTCGGTGCACTTCCTACACCTGCACAGCTTGCAAAATTCAGCAATGTACTTGCTGAATGCCGTGAACTTCCCGAAGACTTCATTGAAGATATGATTATGAAGGCGCCGTCTCCCAACATTATGAATAAGATGGCTCGCTCTGTAATGGCACTCTACTCATACGACGATAACCCCGATGATATTGCAACCGAAAATGTGTTGCGTCAGTGCATACAGCTCATCGCACAGCTCCCCTCAATTATGAGCTATGCATATCAGGTAAAACGTCGCCATTACTACAAAAAGAGTATGTATATCCACCAGCCCAAACGTGAGCTTTGCACAGCGCAGTCAATTCTGCGTACACTCCGTTCAGACAGACTTTTCACTGACGAAGAAGCCAAACTCCTTGACCTTTGCCTGATGCTCCATTCAGAGCACGGTGGCGGTAACAACTCTACATTCTCTACACGTGTACTCACTTCTTCCGGTACCGACACATATGCTGCAATCGCTGCAGGTATCGGCTCGCTCAAAGGTCCCAAGCACGGCGGTGCAAACATAAAGGTCAAGGAAATGACCACACTTATGGCAGAAGAGATTGACGATATAACAGACGAAAAGCAGGTTGCCGACTATATTGCAAAGATTATCCGAAAGGAAGCAGGCGACCGCTCAGGTCTCGTATACGGTATGGGTCACGCAATCTACACAATGTCCGACCCGAGAGCAGAGCTTCTCAAGGAAGCTGCACGCAACTTCATATTCAGCGAAGAATTTGAAAGAAGATTCCGCCAGCTTGAGCTAATAGAAGAGCTCACTCCCGACATTTTCCGCTCAATCAAGGGTGATATGAAGCCTATCTGTGCAAATGTCGACCTTTACTCAGGTCTTATTTACGATATGCTCGGTATTCCTGAGGACCTTTTCACGCCCATGTTTACTGTATCACGTATGGCAGGCTGGGCTGCTCACAGAATTGAAGAGCTTACAACAGGCAAGCGTATCATCCGCCCTGCATACAAAAATGTTGCTCTGCCCTATCACTACATCGCACTTGACAAGCGTACTGACGAAAATGTCAAGCATCCCGACAAGTATATCCCCAGCGAGGCTCGTGCAGTTCTCAAATAACACCAAGCCTTCACCTATCATCAATCGGAGGTATTATATATAATGAAAAAAATAAAGGGCAGCCTTTCAAAGCCCGAGCCGAGTGCACTTGTCGCTATATCTGCACTGAGTCTTTGTGCTCTGTTGCCGCTTCGTGTATATCAGGTAACATCTCTTATTGAGCCGGAAACAGGATTTTTTAAAGAAACCAATTTCACAATACCGCTGTTTTACGGAATCGGCGCTGCGGTAATCTTTTTACTGATGGTGCTCAGCTTTCTTAACAGCAAGGCTAACCGTGCACGCAATGTCTTTGCAACAAGCAAATCACTTGGCATTGTTGCTGCTGTAACAGCTATGACCATTATATTTAACGCTGTTAACAGTTTTTCTGCTTTCACGGTAATCAACAGCAAGTATTCTGCTTTTGAGCACGGTGTTTACACATCTTACCTTACAAAATCCGGTGCTGCACCGCTCGCACTTGAAGCACTTTTTGCTGTACTTACAGCTTTCTTCTTTATCATATACGCAATCTCTTGCTTCAAAAAAAGTTCCGTGCTTTCATCGTGTAAAATTATTTCTGCTGCACCTGCAATATGGGCTATATGCAGAATAGTTTACAGATTTCTTGAAAAAATAAGCTTTGTAAACATTTCTGACCTTCTGCTTGAGCTTATTATGACCGTGTTTATGATAATGTTCTTTATCGCATTCGCTCAGATAGTAACAAACGTTTCACCCCAATCCGTTGCGTGGCGTCTTTTCGGCTGCGGTCTTCCTGCTGCAATCACCGCATTCATCGTCAGTGTACCGAGAATTTTCCTTATGGTTATAGGTCATTCTGAACTTATTGTCAACGGATACGGCTTTGAGCCTTGTGACCTTGCACTTGCAGTTTTCATACCGCTTTTCCTTTACCAAACAACAACAGTAAAGGCAAAAGAGAATAATTAACGAGAGGTTTGCTTTCACTTGTTTCTTCAGAATCTGCTGACTACAGCACAACAAGTATTTATACTTTATATTCTTATCGCAGTGGGTTTCTTTGCCGACAAATGCGGACTTTACACCGAAAAGGCATCAAAGCTCAACACTAACCTTCTTTTTTACATTGTAACGCCGCTGGTTATTGTCAACAGCTTTCTTTCAATTGATAACTCACCCGAAAACCTTAAAAACTTTGGTATTGCAGCACTACTTGGCGTTGTAATACATGTGATAGGAATTGTACTTGTTCTTGTATTTCCGTTTTTCCGTAAAGCAGAAAATACCAAGGCAGGTATTTACCGTTACGCCTGCATATACGGCAACTGCGGCTATATGGCGTTGCCGCTTGCTCAGGCTGTACTCGGTCCGCAAGGCACTTTCTACTGCTCTGCGGTAATTATGATATTTAACATTTTTTCCTTTACCCACGGCATATATATTATCGGGGCAGAAAAAGGCGGTTTCGACTTCAAGAAGCTGTTTATCAACCCCGGCACAATCGGTGTAGCAATCGGTCTGCCGCTTTATCTTTTCGGTGTTGAATTACCTACTGTTATTGCAACACCCATAAGCAGCCTTGCCGTGCTCAACACTCCGCTTGCGATGCTCATATTCGGCACATATATTGCTCACACCGACCTCAAAACAATGTTTACCGACAAATACATTTATCTTGTCGGCATCGTCAAGCTGATTGCTGTGCCGCTGATTATGATTGGTGCATTCAAGCTGTTCAACATTCCAACCGTACTTGCAACCGCAATTGCTGTATCAGCTTCTGCACCTTGTGCCAACAACACCGTAATCTTCGCAGGTAAATATAAACTTGACACAGGTACTGCTTCAAAAACAGTTGCCCTCGTCAGCTTTTTCTCGATTATTACAATGCCGGTAATGATTGCACTTGCCGCAACCTGACCGAAAGGAAGACAAACAAATGGCAAAAGAGAATAAAAAAGATAAAGTAAATAAAAGAAAAGCTCTGAACAAGCTCGCTTTTCCGCTCGGACTTACAATAATTATTTTCGCAATTATCGGTGTTGTTTTTGCTGTAGGCTCCGGCATAAACGCAATAAAAGAGCTGACTGATAACTCGGAAAAAAAATTAGAATACGAAAAAATGCTTATCCCGGTCGTAATGTATGACCCCGAAATGTTTGATGACGTATCTGCAGCCGACTTAAATCAGTTAACTGTCTGTGCAGTATGGAGCATTATCAAAAACGACGAAATTTATCCAGGTAAGTACGAGACAGACGACCAGGGTAACATTATGATACCCGCAGAAGATGTTGAAAAAGAATTCACAAAGCTGTTCGGCACCGATGTTGTACCGACACATATAGGCGTCAAGGGACACTTTGACGAATTCACTTTCAATGAGCAGAGTCGTTGTTATCTTGTCACCTCTGCAGGTACAGTGCCGATATACACACCTAAAGTAACCGAGATTGACAAGACATCAAACACAGTCGTACTCACTGTCGGCTACCTTGCAGCAGAAGCATGGGCACAGGATGAAGCAGGTAACTTCATTCAGCCTGAACCGAGCAAATATGTAAAGGTAACACTGCGTGAAAGCAGCAACGGCTACTACATAAGTGCAATGCAGGCAACCGATGCACCCGAAAATGCAGAGCCGAATGTAACACTGCAGGCAACAGTACCGGCAACCTTACCTGAAAACCCGACGGAAGACACAACGGATGAAACCGTAGACGGAGAAACCGCGGAAGACGAAGAAAATACAGAAGAATAAAATTAAACGGAAGAAGTGTATAAACAATGGATTATAAATTTGCAGACTGCATATCTACTCTGCAGCCTTCACTCATCAGAGAATTTTTCAAATACAACGGTGTGCCCGGAATTATCCCGTTTTCCGCAGGTAATCCCTCTCCCGAATCTTTCCCTGCTGCTGAAATCGCAGAGATTGCAAAGGACATTTTTGCCGACCACGCACTTACCGCACTCCAGTACGGTATTACCGAGGGTTATGCTCCCCTTCGCGAAACTCTTCGTAATTTCAGCAAAGATAGATACGGAATCGGTACAGAGAGTGATGAACTGATTATTACATCAGGCTCACAGCAGACAATGTACCTTGCAACAAAAGTGCTTGTAAACCCCGGGGACACGGTTATATGTGAAGAGCCTTCATTCGTCGGCTCACTCAACGCATTCCGCTCATTCGGCGCTAACCTCTGCGGTGTACCTGTCGACAGCGACGGTATCAATATCGAAAAGCTTGAAGAAGCACTCACGACACAGAAAAACGTAAGATTTATCTATACAATACCCAATTTCCAGAATCCTTCGGGAATCACAATGAGCCTTGAGAAGCGTAAGGCTTTATACGAGCTTGCAAAGAAGTACGGCGTTATGATTCTTGAAGATAACCCCTACGGAGAACTTCGCGTAACAGGTGAAGACGTACCGCAGATCAAGAGTCTTGATAAAGACGGTATCGTTATATATGCAGGCTCATTCTCAAAGATTCTTGCACCCGGTGTGCGCGTAGGCTACTGCGTAGCTCCCGCTCCCGTTGTTGCAAAAATGACTGTAGGCAAGCAGGTTTCCGATGTACATACACCCGTATTCTCACAGATTCTCGTTGACGAGTGGATGAAGAGATACGATATTGACGAGCACATCAACAAAATCAGAGATATGTACCGTTCAAAGCTCAACCTTATGTGTGACCTCGTTGAAGAAAAATTACTCGACTATGTTTCATACACACGTCCCGAGGGCGGTCTGTTTGTATGGTGTAAACTCAACGATAATATCCCGATGGCAGAGTACTGCAGAAAAGCACTTGACAACAAGGTTACAATCGTACCCGGTTCAGCTTTCCTCGGCGATATGACAGCTACAACACAGTGCTTCAGAATGAATTTCTCTACACCGAGCGATGAAGCAATCGTCAAGGGTGTAAACATACTTGCAGATATTGCAAAAGAATATTAATTTAACGGAGAAACAAAAATGGAAAACAAAGCTCCGGAGCGTAAGCCCCGCGTATTAAGTCTTATACAGCCTACAGCAGTGCCCACAATAGGCAACTATTTCGGTGCACTCAAAAACTGGAAGGCTATGAGTGAAGATTACGACTGCCTTTTCGGCGTTGCCGACCTTCACGCAATAACTGTCCGTCAGGAGCCTGCTATGCTCAGAAAGCAGTCAACAGAAATGTTTGCTCTGCTTCTTGCAAACGGCCTTGATCCGGATAAGAGCATAGTATTTATGCAGAGCCATGTGCCGCAGCACTCACAGCTTGCATGGCTTCTCAACTGTTACACTCAGTTCGGTGAGGCTTCAAGAATGACTCAGTTCAAGGACAAGAGCCAGAAGCACGCTGACAATATAAACGTCGGTCTTTTCTCATACCCGACACTTATGGCAGCAGACATCCTGCTTTATCAGGCTAACTTCGTGCCCATCGGTGCAGACCAGAAACAGCACCTTGAGCTGACAAGAAATATTGCGGACCGATTCAACGGCATCCACGGTAACACATTTACAATGCCTGAACCCTTCATAGGCAAGAAGGGTGCGAAGATTACTTCACTTCAGGACCCGACATCAAAGATGTCTAAGTCAGACCCCAACCCCAAGGCATCCGTTTCAGTACTTGATGAGCCTAATGTAATAATGAAAAAGTTCAAAAGTGCCGTTACAGACTCCGATGCCTGCGTACGCTATGCAGACGGCAAAGACGGTATCAACAACCTGATGACAATTTACTCCTGCTGCACAGGCAAGAGCTATGAAGAAATCGAAAATGAGTTTGCAGGCAAAGGCTACGGCGATTTCAAAGTTGCTGTTGGTGAAGCTGTTGTAGAAGAGCTTCGTCCCCTGCAGGAAAACTACAAGAGAATTATTGCAGATACAGCATACGTCAACGAATGTATGGCAAAGGGTGCCGCAAGCGCATCACGCCTTGCACAGCGTACACTTGACAAGTGCATGAAGAAAATCGGTTTCAAACAGATATAATTCGAAAATTTTATTCCAATATCTTAAAAAACTTGTTGACAAGTTGTAAGTATCTGTTGTATAATGCAATCTATACAATGAGAAATTTGCCCCTGCAAATTGCGGAGGGAGGGAATAGTTAATGAGTAAAGTAGAAGTTAAAGAAAACGAATCCTTGGACAGCGCACTCAGAAGGTTCAAGAGACAGACCTCCAGAGATGGTGTTATTCAGGAAGTTCGCAAAAGAGAACACTATGAAAAGCCTTCTGTAAAGAGAAAGAAGAAGTCAGAGGCTGCTCGCAAGCGCAAGTATAAGTAAGAACCGAAAGACGGGCAACAACGCCCGTCTTTTTTCTTTAAAAGCTACATATTATTTTCAAAGGATTATAACTATGCTTGATGACCGCTATATGCCGAAATACCGTTTCAGAAGCGTATGTGACATAACTGCTGACTTTTTAAAGCAAAAAGGTATTAAAGGACTTTTGCTGGATATTGACAACACACTCATATACGATGAAACGCTTACTCCCCTACCCGGTGTCAAGGAGTGGGTGCAGCGTATGCAGAGTGAAGATATTCCGCTTGTTATTGTTTCAAACGCTATAGCACCGCGGGTTTATATTACGGCAAAACGGCTCGGCATCAAAGAATATATATACAGCGCAAAGAAACCTAAGTCTGACGGTCTGCTTCGTGCAGCCGAAAAGTTAGGCTTACCTATAGATTCGCTTGCTATGGTCGGCGACCAGCTGAAAACCGATATGCTTGCCGCTAACACTGCGGGTGCAACGGCAATATTCACCGACAGAGCAAGAGACGAAAAAATATTTAAATTTTATTTCAAAAAAGCAAGAGACGGCGAAAAAGAGCTGCTCGAAGAATTTGAGCGCAGAAAAAACGGAGTGTAACCTATGGAACTGTATGAACTTACACAAATGCTGCCCAAGGATATTGATGGCGGCATCATAGAAAGCCCTGCTTCAAGGCAGTATTTTACCGGCTTTACTGCCGACAGCGGCTACCTTATAGCATCTAAAAACGGTAACGTATTTCTCACCGACAGCAGATATATCGAAGCTGCCCAGGCTCAGATAGACTGTTGCGATGTTGTGCTGCTTACAGATGCAAAGGTGCAGATTCCCAAGTATCTCAAAAAATTCAACTGCTCCAATATTGCGCTTGAAGCAAACTATGTAACTGTCAGCGGTCTGCGTGAATACAGTAAGATGTTCAAAGCAGAAAATTTCAATGCCGTTTTTGACAGCAGGTTTGATAAATGGATACGTTACCTGCGCAGTGCAAAGCGTGAAGATGAAATTAAAAACATCAAGGCCGCTCAGGCAATAGCTAACGCAGCTTACGAAAACGCAATCCGATACATAAAGCCCGGTATGACAGAAAAAGAGGTTGCACTCGCACTCGACTTCTATATGCTGCGTAACGGCGCGGAAAAGGTATCTTTTGACACAATAGTTGTAAGCGGCAAAAAGACTTCTCAGCCCCACGGAGTGCCTACTGATAAAAAAATTGAATTTGGCGATTTTGTTACAATGGATTTCGGTGCAGTTGTAAACGGTTACCACAGCGATATGACACGTACTGTAGCAATGGGCGAAGCCAACGATATGATGGCTGAAATATACGGCATAGTGCTCGAGGCACAGCAGGCAGCAATCGAAAAGGCTGCCGCAGGTGTCGCTGCGAAAGATGTCGATTTTGCTGCAAGAAACGTTATAGAAGAAGCAGGCTACGGAAAATATTTCGGTCACTCAACCGGTCACGGCGTAGGTGTCGAAATTCACGAAGAGCCCACCGTATCACCCAAAAGCGATTATACTCTGCGTGAAGGCAATATAATCACAGCAGAACCCGGCATATATATTCCCGAAAAATTCGGTGTAAGAATTGAGGATATGCTTCTGATAACCGAAGACGGTTGTGAAAACCTCACCTCCACACCCAAAGAGCTTACCGTAATCAATAATTAAGGATGTGCTTCAATGAGTAATAACAAAGGGAAAAAAGTACTTGTCATCATCAACCCCTGCTCCGGCAGACTTACTGTACGCAATCAGCTGCTTGATATTGCAGATGAATTCACAAGATCGGGTTATGAAACAACTGTTTTCACCACACATAAACGTGGTGATGCAACGGAATATGCAAGAAATATGGCCGGACAGTTTGACCTTATTGTCTGCAGAGGCGGTGACGGTACATTTAACGAAACCGTCAACGGCATACTTCAGTCAGGTGTTGACGTGCCTCTCGGTTACATTCCCAGCGGTACAACAAATGACTTTGCTCACAGCCTCGGCATTCCCACAAATGCTCCTAAGGCAATCGAGCTTATCCGTACTGTAGAACCTAAGCTGCACGATATGGGTCAGATGAACAATGACCGTTTTTTCTGCTATACAGCTTCGTTTGGTGTTTTCACCAAATGCTCGTACAACACTTCACAGTGGTCAAAGAATCTTTTCGGCTACTCTGCCTACGTTGCTTCAGGTCTTAAGGAGCTTATCGGCTTCAAGCCTATTCCGATGAGAATTGAATGTGACAATGATGTTTACGAGGGTGAATACGCATTCGGTGCAATTTCAAGTTCACTCAACATCGGCGGTATAATCAAATATCAGCGTGAGGATATCGACTTTGACGACGGTTTGTTTGAGCTCAATCTCGCCCAGATGCCTCACGGTGTAAAAATGTGGACATCACGCGCAAAAGAATTGCTTATTGACCATACTTACAACGAGGATATGTTTACACTTACCAAGGGCAGCCACTTTGTTATCGAGAGTAAAGCAGACAAAGTTGCTTGGACTCTTGACGGTGAATACGGCGGTGCTTACAAGATTACCGAAATTGACTGCCGCAAGCAGGTAATTAAGGTATACAGAAACTGATTTTTACTATTGACATATTAAAATAAAAGTGTTATATTCTCTTTGTTATATATTATAATATAAAGCGTTGAAGCAGAATGTGCATCGACAAGGCTGATTTCAGAGAGTCCGCTATATGCTGTGAGGCGGATATTCGACCCCGATGACGACCACTGCCGAGTGCCTGCGAAGTTGACTAAAGTCAAATAAGCTGTGCCGTACAAGCTGCGTTAAGGCTTAAAAAGCGGCGTAATTAATTTTACGCAACACGGGTGGAACCGTGGAGTATAGCAAATTGTACTTCACCCTGTACTTATTTGTACAAGGTGAAGTTTTTTATTTTTCAGAAAGGATGAAAAACGATGATCAAAGTAACACTTAAAGACAATGTTGTTAAGGAGTACGAAAAGAACACTACCGTTGCTGATATTGCAAAGAGTCTCGGCATGGGTCTTTATAAGGCTGCTTGTGTTGCACGAGTCAACGGTGAGGTCTGCGACCTTCGCACTGCACTTGATGCAGATGCTCAGGTTGAGATTCTGACGTTTGACGATGAAGAAGGCAAGAAGGCATTCCGCCACACTGCTTCCCATATCCTTGCTCAGGCTGTAAAGAGACTTTATCCGCAGGCAAAGCTTGCTATCGGTCCTGCTATCGATAACGGCTTCTACTATGATTTTGACTGTGATGTTTCCTTCACACCCGAAGTGCTCGAGAAAATCGAGGCTGAGATGAAGAAAATTGTAAAAGAGGGTCTTGCTCTCGAAAGATATGAGCTTTCTCCCGAAGATGCTGTTGCAATGATGGAAGAGAAGGGCGAAATCTATAAGGTTGAGCTTATCAAAGAGCACGCTGATAAAGGTGAGAACATCTCCTTCTTCAAGCAGGGCGAGTTTGACGAGCTTTGCGCAGGTCCCCATATTCCCGACACATCAAGAGTTAAGGCTTTCAAGCTCACATCCGCAACAGGTGCTTACTGGAGAGGCGACTCCAAGAACAAGATGCTTCAGCGTATCTACGGTACAGCTTTCACAAAGCAGGCTGATCTCGACGCTCATCTTGAGGCAATCGAAGAAGCAAAGAAGCGTGACCACAATAAGCTCGGCCGTGAGCTTGAGCTCTTCACAACCTCAGATATTATCGGCCAGGGTCTGCCGATTCTTCTCCCCAAGGGTGCAAGAATCATTCAGCTGCTTCAGCGTTTTGTTGAGGACGAGGAGCAGAAGAGGGGCTGGCTTCTCACAAAAACTCCCTATATGGCTAAAAGCGATCTTTACAAGGTTTCAGGTCATTGGGATCATTATCAGGACGGTATGTTCGTACTCGGTGACGAGGAAAAGGATGATGAGGTATTTGCACTCCGTCCTATGACCTGTCCTTTCCAGTACCAGGCATACCTCAACAGAGCACGCTCCTACCGTGATCTGCCTTTAAGATACAACGAAACATCAACACTTTTCAGAAACGAATCCAGCGGCGAGATGCACGGTCTTATCCGTGTACGTCAGTTCACAATTTCCGAAGGTCACCTTATGTGCCTTCCCGAGCAGCTTGAAGACGAGTTTAAAGGCTGTCTTGAGCTTGCAATCTATATGCTCAAAACTCTCGGCCTTTACGAGGACGTTTCTTACCGTTTCTCACAGTGGGATCCCGACGATAAAGATAAGTACATCGGTACGGTTGAGCAGTGGGATGAAGCTCAGGGTATTATGGCAAAGATTCTTGACCACCTTGAAATCCCGTACAAAATCGGTATCGGCGAAGCTGCTTTCTATGGTCCGAAGCTTGACATCCAGATTAAAAACGTTCACGGCAAGGAAGATACACTCATCACAATCCAGATTGACCAGATGCTTGCAGAGAAATTCGGTATGGAATATGTTGATGCAGACGGTACAAAGAAGAATCCCTACATCATCCACCGTACTTCTATCGGCTGTTATGAGCGTACACTTGCTCTTCTTATCGAAAAGTATGTAGGTGCATTCCCCGTATGGCTTGCACCTGAGCAGGTAAGAATTATGCCTATTGCTGACAGACATCACGAAGCAGCAAACGCACTTGTTGAAAAGCTTGCCGCAGCAGGTCTGCGTGTAAGTGCTGACTGCCGCAGCGAAAAGCTCGGCTACAAACTCCGTGAAGCACAGCTCGAGAAGATTCCCTATATGCTCGTTATGGGTGACAAGGAAATCGAAGAAGGCACAGTCGGCGTACGCAAGAGAGGCGAAGGTGACATCGGCGCTATGAGCATTGATGAATTCCTCGGTCTCATACTCAGACAGAATGCAGAAAAGGTGATATTCTGATGATAACCCAAATCAAATTCAAGAAGCTGAGAGAAAACGCAAGAATCCCCCAGCGTGCAACATCGGGCAGTGCTGGTCTTGACCTTTGTGCTTGTATTGATGAGCCTATAACACTCGACAAAGGCGGTCACGCTCTTATCCCCACAGGTCTTGCAATTGCTCTTGAGGACTGCGGCTATGCCGCTATGATATTTGCACGCAGCGGTCTTGCAATCAAACACGGTCTTGCTCCTGTAAACTGTGTCGGCGTTGTCGACAGCGACTACAGAGGTGAAATATGTGTAGGTCTTATCAACCAGTATGAAGAGAGCTATACAATTCAACCCGGTGAAAGAATTGCTCAGCTCGTAGTTATGCCTGTATGCACCGCACCTGCTGTTGAAGTTACAGAGTTTGACGAGACTGAAAGAGGCTCAGGCGGCTTCGGTTCAACAGGCAGACAATAAGGTTTATGCATATTTACACAAAAAAAGTTATAAAAAGATGTATATTTATGCAATAATACAGTTGATTTTCTGTATATTTGTTGTATAATAATACACATCGTATGAATAAAAATTAATTTTTACCGAAAAGAGGAAAAAACCATGAAAGAAATTAAAAAAGTAGTACTTGCCTACTCAGGCGGTCTTGATACATCTATCATCATCCCCTGGCTCAAAGAAAACTACAACAACTGTGAAGTTATCGCAGTATCCGGTGACGTCGGTCAGGGCACAGAGCTCGACGGTCTTGAAGAAAAGGCTATCAAGACAGGTGCTTCCAAGCTCTACATCGAAAACCTTCAGGAAGAATTCGTAAACGAATACATCTTCCCCACACTCAAGGCAGGTGCTGTCTACGAGAAGGATTACCTCCTCGGTACATCTTTTGCTCGTCCCGTAATCGCTAAGAGAATTGTTGAGATTGCAAAGGCTGAAGGCGCAGACGCTATCTGCCACGGCTGTACAGGTAAGGGTAACGATCAGGTTCGTTTCGAGCTTGCTATCAAGGCATTTGCTCCCGATATGCAGATTATTGCTCCCTGGAGAATCTGGGATATCAAATCCCGTGAAGAAGAAATCGAGTACGCAGAGGCTCACAACATTCCCCTTAAGATTAACCGTGAGACAAACTATTCAAAGGATAAGAACCTCTGGCACCTTTCACACGAAGGTCTCGACCTTGAGGATCCCGCAAACGAGCCTCAGTATCTCAAGGAAGGCTTCCTTGAAATGGGCGTAGCTCCCGAAGCAGCTCCCGACAAGCCCACATATGTTACAATCTCCTTCGAAAAGGGTGTTCCCGTAGCTCTTGACGGTGTCAAGATGGGCGGTGTTGAGATGATAACAAAGCTCAACGAAATCGGCGGTGCAAACGGCATCGGTCTTTGCGACCTTGTTGAAAACAGACTTGTCGGTATGAAGTCCCGTGGTGTTTACGAGAATCCCGCAGGCTCCATCCTCTACAAAGCACATCAGGTACTTGAGACAATCACTCTCGACCGTGATACACAGCATTACAAAGAGATGGTTGCTCTCCGTTTTGCAGAGCTCGTTTACTTCGGTCAGTGGTACACTCCCCTTCGTGAGGCACTCAGTGCATTTGTTGACAAGACTCAGGAAACTGTTACAGGCGATGTTAAGCTCAAGCTCTACAAGGGCAATATGATCAACGCAGGCGTAACTTCTCCCTACACACTTTACAGTGAGGACTTCGCAACATTCGATGCAGACGAGGTTTACGACCAGAAGGATTCCGCAGGCTTCATCAACCTCTTCGGTCTTCCGATCAAGGTTCGTGCAATCCTCGAAGCAGAGCGTAACAAGTAATTTAAATAATAAAATCAAGGGCGGAGAGATTCTCCGCCCGAATGTTGTTTTTTTTCGAACATAATAAAAGGCAGGAAAAATGTAATGAAACTCTGGGCAGGACGCTTCGCAAAGGAAGCTGACAAGAGAACAAACGACTTCAACTCTTCAATAAAATTCGACAGCCGTATGTACCGCGAAGATATTGACGGCTCAATCGCACACGCAGTAATGCTCGGCACTCAGGGTATTATCCCCGTTGAGGACTGCGAAAAAATTATAAACGGTCTCAAGCAGATTAAGGAGGATATTTCTTCGGGCGAGCTTCTCATCGACCCCGATGCAGAAGACATCCACACCTTTATCGAACAAACCCTCACCGCCCGTATAGGTGATGCAGGCAAACGCCTGCACACAGGCCGCAGCCGTAATGACCAGGTTGCAACCGACATCCGCCTTACTCTCCGCAAAGAATGCGAAGAGGTTATGGATATGCTCCGTCACCTGACAGATACAATATTCAACAAGGCACATGAAAACGAAAACACAATTATGCCCGGCTACACTCACCTTCAGCGTGCACAGCCAATCACATTCTGTATGCAGCTTTCCGCTTACGTGAGTATGCTTGAGCGTGATATGGGCAGACTTGCAGATGCAAAGGCACGAATGAACTATTCACCGCTTGGCAGCGGTGCTCTTGCAGGCACAACCTACCCCATAAACCGTGCTATGACCGCACAGCTTCTCGGCTTTGACGGTGTAGTTGAAAACACACTCGACGGCGTTTCAGACAGAGACTTCTGCCTTGAAATTGCTTCCGCACTCTCAATCCTTATGGTGCACCTTTCACGTCTTTGTGAAGAGATTATTCTCTGGTGCTCATGGGAATTCAAATTTGTTGAGCTTGACGATGCATTCTCAACAGGCTCAAGCATTATGCCGCAGAAAAAAAATCCCGATATCGCTGAGCTTATCAGAGGTAAGTCAGGCAGAGTATTCGGTGACCTTATGGCACTGCTTACAGCTATGAAGGGTCTTCCCCTTGCATATAACAAAGATATGCAGGAAGACAAGGAAGCTATTTTCGATGCAATCGACACAGTCAAGATGTGTATGACAGCACTTGACCCGATGATTGAAACTATGAAAGTAATCCCTGAAAATATGCGTCGTGCTGCAGCAGAAGGATTCATCAATGCTACCGACTGTGCAGACTATCTTGTAGGCAAGGGCCTCCCCTTCCGCGATGCATATAAGGCAACAGGCGAGCTTGTAGCTCTCTGCATCAAAGAAAAGCTGACACTCGAAACACTGCCCCTTGAAAAGTATCAGAGCGTTTGCGAGCTGTTCGGCGAAGACGTTTACGAGGCTATCAAGCTTGAAACCTGCGTAAACAACAGAATCAAGAAATAACCCTGATAAGGAAAGATAAACTATGAAAATCAAAGTTGCCGTTATCGGCGCAACAGGCTATGCAGGTGCTGAGCTTGTACGCCTTCTCCTCAATCATCCCGACGTTGAGCTGACTGCCCTTTGCTCCAAGAGCTTTGAAGGCCAGAAGCTGAGCGACATATATCCATCATTCCTCGGTCTTTGCGACAAGGTATGTATCAACCAGAGTGAAGCTGTTGATATGAGCGACGTTGTTTTTGCCTGCCTGCCTCACGGCCTTTCAGAGCCGCTTGCAGCAGAGTGTCTTGAAAAGGGCAGAAAATTCATTGACCTTGGTGCAGACTTCCGCCTTGAAAGCGAAGAAGAATACACCGAATGGTACCAGAAACCTTTTGACAAACCCGAGATACATAAAGAGGCTGTTTACTGCGTACCCGAGCTTTTCAGAGACAAAGCAGAAGGCGTAAGCGTAATTGCCAACCCCGGCTGTTACCCGACGTCTGCGGCACTTGGTCTTGCTCCGGCAATTATCAATGACCTTGTCGAAACCGACAGCGTTATAATCGACTCAAAGTCAGGTGTAACAGGTGCAGGCAGAGGTCTCAGCCAGACAACTCACTACCCCGACTGTAACGAGGCATTCTCACCCTACAAGGTAGGTATGCACCGCCACACACCCGAAATCGAGCAGACTCTTTCAAAGCTCGGCGGTAAGAAGATTAAGGTCACATTTGTCCCTCATCTTCTGCCTGTAAACAGAGGTATCGTATCTACAATGTACCTCAAACTTAAAGAAGGAGTTACCAAGGAACAGATTCGCAAAGCCTACGAAACAAAGTATGCTGACGAGCAGTTTGTTCGCGTGCTTCCCGACGGTGCAACAGCCAACCTCAGAAACGTTAAGTTCACAAATATGTGTGATATTTCTCTTCATATCGACTCACGCACAGGCACGCTGATTGTTGTATCAACAATCGACAATATGGTCAAAGGTGCCGCAGGTCAGGCAATTCAGAATATGAACCTGATTATGGGTCTTGAAGAAAACGCAGGACTCAACCTTATCCCCCCTGCATTTTAATTAATCAAACGCTACTCAAGGAGTAACAAATCAATGGAATTTATTAAAGGAACAGTTACCACACCGCTTGGCTTTGTTGCAAACTCTGTCCACTGCGGTATCAGAAAAAATAAAACAAAGCACGACCTTGCACTCGTTTACTGCGAGAAGCCCTGCACTGCTGCGGCAATGCACACAAGCAACCTCGTAAAAGGTGCACCAAACAGAGTTACTGCCGCAAACCTCGAAAACGGTATCGCTCAGGCAATAATCTGCAACTCAGGTATTGCAAACACCTGTGCTGCAGACGGAATCGAAAAGGCTGAGGCAATGTGTTCACTTGCAGCAGATGCACTCGGAATAAGTGCAAAGGATGTTGTTGTAGCATCAACTGGTGTTATCGGCCCGTCTATCAATATCGAGCCTATTGCAAGCCACATGGGTACACTTAAGGACGGCTTAAGCCGTGACGGCGGTCACAGTGCAGCAGTTGCAATTATGACAACCGACACACACGAAAAAGAGGTATGCGTTAAGTTTGAGCTTGACGGCAAGACCTGCCATATCGGCGGTATGGCAAAGGGCAGCGGTATGATTATGCCCAATATGGCAACAATGCTCTGCTTCCTCACAACAGATGCCGCAATCAGTGCAGATATGCTCAAAAAAGCTCTCAACGCTATTGTCTGCGACACATTCAATATGGTATCTGTCGACGGCGACACATCAACCAATGATATGTGCTCAATCCTTGCATCAGGTCTTGCAGGCAACGGTGAAATTACAGAAGAGGGTGCCGAATTCGACACATTCAAGGCAGCTCTTTTCGAGGCACTTCGTTACCTTTCACGCGAAATCGCCCGCGACGGTGAGGGTGCAACAAAGCTTATCGAATGCTGCGTAAAGGGTGCAAAGGATATCCCCACCGCAAAGACAGTTGCGAAATCTGTTATCAACTCTTCACTTCTCAAGGCTGCAATGTTCGGTGCCGACGCTAACTGGGGCAGAGTACTCTGTGCAATCGGTTACTCAGGTGCTGACCTTGACATCAACGGCGTTGATGTTGACTTCAAGAGCTGTAAGGGCACTATTGCAGTGTGTAGAAACGGTGCAGGCATTGAGTTTGACGAAGATATTGCAAAAACAATTCTTCTCGAAAACGAAATTATTATCGACATTACACTTTCCGATGGCAGTGCCGAGGCTACCGCATGGGGCTGTGACCTTACATACGACTACGTAAAAATCAACGGTGACTACCGTTCATAAGAGGTAACAAATGGAAGTTTCAAATTTTGACCGTTCACAGATTCTGGTGCAGGCTCTCCCCTACATCCAGAAATATTACAACAAAATCGTCGTAATCAAATACGGCGGCAACGCAATGATTAACGAAGACCTCAAGCAAGCTGTTATGGAGGATATCGTTCTCCTTTCACTTGTCGGCATCAAGGTTGTGCTTGTGCACGGCGGCGGTCCCGAAATCAACGATATGCTTAAAAAGATTAATAAAGAAAGCAAGTTTGTTGACGGTCTGCGTTACACTGACGAAGAGACAATGGAAATAGTACAGATGGTACTTGCAGGCAAGGTAAACAAAGACCTTGTTGCACTGCTTGAGCAGAAAGGCGGCAAGGCAATAGGCCTTTGCGGTATTGACGGCGGTATGATCAAGGCTGTAAAGCACCGTGAGAAAGATATAGGCTATGTTGGCGATATTACCGATATCAACATCCAACCCGTGCTCGACGTACTCAACAGCGGCTATATTCCCGTTATTTCTTCCGTTGCAGGTGGCGATCACACATACAATGTAAACGCTGACCTTGCAGCTTCACGCATCGCAGCAGTACTCGGTGCAGAAAACCTTATACTTATGACAGATATCACAGGTCTGCTCCGTGACAAAGATGACGAAAGCACACTTATCAAAGAGCTTAATGTCAGCGAAGTACCCGCACTCAAGATGCAGAACATCATCAAGGGCGGTATGATTCCCAAGGTTGATTGCTGTGTCGAAGCTGTCAGACGCGGTGTAAAGCACGCAATTATTATGGACGGCAGAATTGAACACTCTATCCTCATCGAGCTTCTGACCGATGCAGGTATCGGTACAATGTTCCGTTAATAAGGGTAATCGCTGAGTAAAATCGAATGCATAATTCTCAGCGGCTCTTTTCCCGCTATAATTATTCAAAAATGCTCGTTAATACACAAAGTATTGCCTGCGCTTTTTGAATATCCTATCGAAAAAACATCTCGCTGATAATCATACAACAATTTTATCAGCGATTACTAAAAGGACAGAAGATATGAATTTTGAACAGATTAAAGAAATAAATAATTTCTCCGCTATGCCTACCTACGGCCGCTACGACCTCGGTATAGCAAGCGGTAAAGGTGCCGTTGCAACAGACTTTGACGGCAGAGAATATATTGACTTCACATCGGGTATAGGTGTAAACTGCCTGGGATATGCCGACGAAGGCTGGGCAGATGCTGTTTCTACTCAGGCTCACAAACTCAGTCACATAAGCAACCTTTATTATACCGACGCAACAGCTCTCTTCACCGAAAAGCTTACGAAAGCAACAGGCTTCTCAAAGGTATTTCTCGGCAACTCCGGTGCAGAGGCTAACGAGTGCGCAATCAAGATTGCACGCAAATACAGCTTTGACAAATACGGTGAGGGCAGATACGAAATTATCACTCTTCTCAGCTCGTTCCACGGCAGAACAATGTCCACACTCACCGCAACAGGCCAGGATGCACTTCATCCCGATTGCTTCGCTCCCTATAACGCAGGCTTTGTATACTGCGAAAAGGATATTGAGCAGATAAAGAAAGCAATTAACAACAAGACCTGTGCAGTCATGATGGAAATGATTCAGGGCGAGGGCGGCGTTATTCCGCTTGAAAAAGACTTTGTTAACGAAGTTTGTGCCCTTGCAAAAGAAAAAGACCTGCTCGTAATCATTGACGAAGTACAGACAGGTATCGGCAGAACGGGCAAGCTCCTTGCACACGAAAACTACGGCATCAAGCCCGATGTTGTAACACTTGCAAAAGGTCTTGGCGGCGGACTTCCGATTGGCGCCTGCCTTTGCAGCGAAGCACTCAGCGGTGTTATGACCGGAGGCACACACGGTTCAACCTTCGGCGGTAATCCGATTGTATGTGCAGGTGCAAGCTATGTGCTCGACAAGGTTAACAACGAAGCATTCCTCGAGAATGTAAGAGCTAACGGCGAATACATCCGCGAAAAGGTATCAGGCTTCAAAAATGTCAAATCCATACGCGGTATGGGTATGATGATTGGTATTGAAGTTGAGGGCAAATCAGGTGCTGATGTAGTCAAAGAAGGTATTAAAAACGGTGTTATATGCCTGACCGCAAAAACACTTGTGCGTCTGCTTCCTCCGCTTAATATCACAAGAGAAGAAATTGACCTTGGCCTTGAAAGGCTCAAATCAGCAATAGAAGATTAAATAAGTAAGCCCGTACGGTACTTACAATACCATACGGGTTTTTATTATCATCAAGCAGACAACATATAATATAAATCGGAGTTGATTACCATAGAAACCAAAAAAAGAAAAAGCGGTGTGCTGATGCACATATCATCTCTGCCGGGCGAATACTCAATCGGCAGTTTCGGCAAAGAGGCAAAGCAGTTTGTGGATTTTCTTTCAGACTGTGGTTTTTCAATGTGGCAAGTGCTCCCCTTCTGCCTTGTAGACGAGTGCAACTCACCCTACAAATCATATTCAGCCTTCGGCGGCAACCCTTATTTTGTTGACCTGCCCACACTTTATGAGCAGGGGCTGATGACAAAAGAAGAGCTTGACTCCTGCCGTCAGCAGACACCTTACAGCTGTGAATACGTAAGGCTTTATCATACTCGCACTGCTGTACTTATGAATGCATCAAAGCGTGCCGATGCTTCACTCAGAGAGAAAACAGAAAGCTTCATCAAAGAAAACGTTTATCTTGAGCAGTTCTGCCGTTTTATGGCACTCAAAAAAGCGAATAATGAAAAGCCCTGGACTGATTGGGAAACAGAAGAAATTGACGAAGATGTACTCTTTATGTGGAAGTTTATCCAGTATCAGTTTTTCATACAGTGGGCAGAAATCAAAGATTATGCCAACAGCAAAGGCATACAGATAATCGGCGATATTCCGATTTACGTTTCGTTTGACAGCTGTGACGTATGGGCAAACAAAGAACAGTTCCTGCTCGACAAAGAAAACAAGCCCTCCTGCGTTGCAGGTGTACCGCCTGATTATTTTGCCGAGGAAGGTCAGCTTTGGGGTAACCCGATATACGACTGGAAAAAGATGAAGGCTGACAACTTCAGCTGGTGGCGTGCAAGGCTCAGCCACAACCTGACAATGTTTGATGCAGTGCGTATTGACCACTTCAGAGGAATTGAAAGCTACTGGAGCGTTGACGGCAACGCAACAACAGCAAAAAGCGGCAAATGGGTTAAAGGTCCCGGTGAAGCCTTTGTCGATATGGCAAAGGAGATTGCAGGCGAAAAGCTGATTATTGCAGAAGACCTCGGCGATATTACCAAGGAAGTAATCGACCTTGTCGAATACAGCGGTTTCCCCGGTATGAGAGTATTCCAGTTCGGTTTCCTTTCCGATAACGATAACCCTCATCAGCCTCACAACTACACCGATAACTGTATCGCATACACAGGCACACACGACAACAATACCCTGCTCGGCTATGTTTGGGAGCTTTCGGACGATGCACGCAGAGGTATGCTCGAATACTGCGGTTACACCTCACCCGATTGGAATAACGGATATCAGAGCATTATTCAGACGATTTTCGCCTCACACGCAGATACCGTTATTCTTCCGATTCAGGATTTGCTCGGCTACGGCTCGGATACACGACTTAATATTCCCGGTAAAGCTGACGGCAACTGGCAATACCGCGTAACAGCCGACCAGTTGAATTCCATCGATAAAAAACGTTGGCAAAGACTCAATTACCTTTACAGAAGATAAGCCAATAGCAACGGGAGGGCATAGAAGCCCTCCCCTACGATTTTTAATACGTTATTTTATTATGCATACCGTAGGGGGCGAACTGTGTTCGCCCGTGGTAAAATAGATATGCCGTTTCTCATACCTCCTTTTTAAAGGAGGTGGCACGGCGTAAGCCGTGACGGAGGATTGCAAAGATTTATGTTTCTTTATTTTATATCAATCCTCAGTCTCGCTTAACGCTCGACAGCTCCTTTCCAAAGGGAGCTTTTGACATACCAATTTATCGCAATATAAAAAACAATGTCATCCTGAGTGAAACGAAGGATCTTAAAAAACGTAAAGATTCTTCGCTTGACGCTCAGAATGACATTTTCACTTTATGATGTTACTTTGAGGTCGGTTGTTGTCCAGGTATAGCCGAGTTTTGTTTTAAGAGTATAGTTTGTGCCGGCAGGGATTTTGCGTGTTACCGTCCAGTGGCGCATACCGTCCTCGGCGATATGGCTGTAGCTCTGCGAATAAGTGAGTGTACTGCCGCTGTCGAGCAATAACTGCACCTTTGCTATCTGCGGATCGGTTACGACCTCAAAAGCGCCGATGCCGTTTTCGTAAGTGATATCAAACGAATGTGCTTTCGGTGTATCGTAAGTTACGGTAAACGGAATCTTTGCCTCGTCCCATACCTTTCCGTACTTTGCGCGGATTGCGTGCTCACCTTCTCCAACTCGCATATTTACAACCCAGGTTTCTGTTTCGCCGTTTGAGGTAATAGTTGCCTTGCTGCGGTCGATTGTGGTTGTGGTGCCGTTTTCACGGATAAGCTGGATTTTGTTCGGGCTGCCTGTCAGCTCAAGCTTGTAATCTCTGTTGCCGTAGGCAAAATAAGGGGCGTCGGTTGCAGGCTTGATTTCTTTTACACCGGAAACAGGCTCAGGCTCTGTTGTGACTTTGACTGTGCAGGTATCGACAAAGCCGCGCTCGCAGTGTGTTGCGGTGACAGTTACGGTACCCTCTTTGAGTGCTGTAATTCTGCCGGAATAATCGTCGATTTGGACTATGCTCGGGTCGCTGACAGTGTAATCACACGCTGTCCAGACAGCCTCGGCAGGATATGTCTTTGCCTCAAGATCAACAACATCGCCCACACATACATTCACCGTTTCTTCCGGAAATTCGATGTATTCGGCTTTTGGAATATCGGTTACAACCTGATATTCACCAAGCTCTTTATTTGCTTGAATAACTGCATATGTAGGGCTGTCTTCAGAACAGTAGATAACCGTATTGCCCAAAAGTTTATTTGAGACTTTACTTTTAAACAAAGCATATTCAGATTGTTCTGCAGTAACATTATACGGTACACAGATTATTCTAGGTATAGAAGTGAATACCGTAGCACCAATAGAATCAGGGTCTGATGAAACAAATAAATAACCGGAAAATCTTGATTGACAGATAAAATTATCGCAGTGAAAAGCGGCATAAAAATTCTTACCAAATTCACAATCAGGTTCAATAAATGTATTTTCACCCAAGAACGAATCTACACCGGTAATATATTCATCCATATATAAATAATTCTCAATTAGTTTTAAGCTTTTTGGAAATTCAAAAGAGCCTGCATATCCTGTTAAAGCATATTCATAAATGTATTTATAACCTTCGGGAATTATAATTTTATTTACATATCTCAATTCAGGATCATAATCATGTGGTAACCAATCTTTTACCCATGAATAGTAATTTGAAAACTCGTCAAAGTTTTCTCCGTAAGTTATATACCAAAAAACTTCAAACAAATAGTTTGGATGACCTATTGCAACAACTGGATAACCACCAAGTTTTTCTGGTAAAATTAAAGTTCTGTTTTGTATACCTCTTACATTGAAATGAACATTTACTAAATACGCTTTGCCATCTTCTACCATATAGATATAGTCTGTATCACCAATCGTTTCCAAACACACTTCATCAAGAACAGAAACAGACATTCGGTCTTCTCCAAAAAACCATTCCGCAGTATGGTCATAAAAATCGCCATATTTTATATACTTAGCTCCGGTTATCGAAACAAGTTCTTCCGATGCTGCACTTACTGACATACCAGATGATAGTATAACTAATACCATAGCTATCGAAACTATTCGAAACACTTTTTTCATAACCGACACTCCTTTTAGTGTTTTTATAAAATTGGTTAAAATATAAAATTCAGTTACATCCGCCGAAGATACGGCAATTATGTGCACAGCCGGTGGGAGTTGTTGCACAGCCGCCGAGTGCTGTTTCGCGAAGCTCTGCAGGCAGCTTACAGCCAACGCGGTACATTGCCTGCATCATTTCGGTAAACGGCACAACAGCCTTTATACCGCTGAGTGCCATTTCTGCACACGTGATAGCATTTGCGGCACCGATAGCATTTCTGCTCTGGCACGGTGCTTCAACGAGGCCTGCAATAGGGTCGCAAACAAGGCCGAGCAAATTACTCAGTGCTATTGAAGCAGCGTCGAAAGCCTGTGCCGCAGTGCCGCCCATCATTGTTACAGCCATTGCTGCAGCCATTGCAGAAGCTGCGCCAACTTCAGCCTGACAGCCTGCTTCAGCTCCCGATACGCTGGCGTTTTTCATCATCAGATATCCTACTGCACCTGCAGTAAAAAGTCCGTCGACCAATGTTTTTTCGTTTAAACCAAACTCGTCTTCAAGAGCAAACAGCACTGCAGGCACAACACCCGCCGAGCCTGCAGTAGGTGCGGCAACTATAACGCCCATTGAAGCGTTCACCTCAGGAACAGCCTGAGAATAAATGAGCGCTTTTGTTAAAACAGAACCGCAGATTGATTTGCCCTGCTTTGCGTGCTCATTGAGCTTTGATGCTTCGCCGCCTATAAGTCCGCCCGTAGTCGGAAAAACCTTCTCAAGCGGTTTGTGTGCGGAATCTCGCATTATCTTAAGCGCTTTTTTCATACGAAGCTCGACTGTTTCGGCATCGGTTTCGCCCTGTACAATTTCGCGCTGTCTCATTATATCGGCAATCGACATATTTTCACTCAGTGCCAGTAATTCTTCGGCAGTATGAAAATCCATATCCGCACCCCCCTTATCTCTTGACAAGCATAATATCTTCAATAGCTGTATTTTTCTTCATTTCTTCAACAGCTGCTTCTGATATTGCTTCGTCTGATTCTACTATTGTATAGGCAAGTCCGCCTTTTTCTTCGCGGAAAACACGAAGATATGCTATATTGACACCGTAACTGCTGAGTACGGATGTTATACCGGCGACAACACCCGGATAGTCACGCTGAATAACAATAAGCGCGTGAAACTCGCCCGTAAAAGAGACTTTTACCCCATTGATTCGGGTCAGCCTTACTTTACCGCCGCCAAGTGACTCACCTCTGACAAACAGCGTTCTGCCCGAAAAGCCCTCAACCTGCATATCGACTGTATTGGGGTGAATATCGTCATCCTCATCGGTATCAGCACACTCAAATTTAAAATCAAGCCCGGCAGCCTCGGCAAGCTCAAACGAATCACGAATACGCTCATCGTCCGTTTCAAAGCCTAAGATACCGCCGACAAGTGCCCTATCCGTACCGTGACCTTTATATGTTTTGGCAAACGAACCGTAAAGTGTAAACTTAATTCTCTTTACCTTCTCGCCTATCATCTTCTTTGTAAGCAGTGCTATAGATGCCGCACCTGCCGTATGTGAGCTTGAGGGGCCAACCATATTGGGACCTATTACATCAAACACACTTATAAATGCCATAACCACATCTCCTTTTATTAAGGTAAATATAACATAAACAAATTATAATTACAATCTTTATTATACCGTTTGATAGCTTTTTTCACAAAACGAAAGCAAAACTAAAAAGAAATTTTTGCAGTTTTGGTCTGATTTTTTTTACAAAAACTGTATACATTAATTAAAAATTGTGATAAAGTAATTATGTTAATTTTCATATAGGGAGTTGTTCAGAATGAAAAAACTTTACGAAGGCAAAACAAAAGACGTATTCGAGCTTGACAACGGCAATGTAATGCTTAAGTTCAAGGACGACTGCACAGGTAAAGACGGCGTTTTCGATCCCGGTGAGAACACTGTCGGTCTTACAATCGAAGGTATCGGCAAGGCTAACCTCAAGTCCTCCATCCACTACTTCGAGCTTCTCAAGGCTGCAGGCATCAAGACTCACTATGTAAGCGCAAACATCGACGATGCTACAATGGAAGTTCTTCCCGCAACCGTATTCGGTCACGGTCTCGAAGTTATCTGCCGCCTTGTTGCTACAGGCAGCTTCATCCGCAGATACGGCGAGTATATTGAAGACGGTACAGTTCTCGAGGGCGGCTACGTAGAGTGCACATTCAAGAACGATGCAAAGGGCGATCCGCTTGTTACAGGCGAAGGCCTTGCAGCACTCGGTGTTATGACTCCCGCTATGTTTGAGAGCATGAAGGAGCAGACACTCAAAATCACAAAGATCGTTGCTGACGACCTCAAGTCAATCGGCCTCGACCTCTGGGATATCAAATTTGAGTTCGGTTATAACAACGACGAGGTTATCCTTATCGACGAAATCGCTTCCGGTAACATGCGTGTTTACAAGGACGGCGTTATCGTTGATCCCGTTGAGCTTACAAAGTACATCAACGAAAGATAAGTACAAAAAACTATTGCAAAAGCACACTTCATTTGAAGTGTGCTTTTTTCTGTTGATACAGACATTGTGTGATGCTATAAAGCAAATATTATTAAATAAATATAAATCATTTCAACAAACACTTGATTTTGAAGATTGCATTTGATATAATGTTCATAAATTACCGCGATTTGTGTTTAAAATGAACGCGAAAGGAGTTCTTATGTTAACAAAGCTTCAGTTTGACGTATTCTATTTACTGCACAAGCGAGGATATTTATCTCAACGAGAATTAGCTGAACTGCTTGATGTTTCTCTCGGAACGGTAAATAAAATACTCAAACAACTTAAAGAATCAGGGCTGCTTGATGAAAAGTGTTGTTTAACCGAAAAAGGTGAGAATGTACTTGCTGAGTACAAAGTAGACAACGCCATTATATTAGCTGCCGGAATGAGCACAAGATTCGTACCTATTTCCTACGAGTTTCCAAAAGGTCTGACTGTCGTCAAAGGTGAAGTACTTATTGAAAGACAGATAAGACAGCTGCAAGAAGCAGGCGTAGAGGAAATAATTGTAGTTGTCGGACATATGCTTGAGAAGTTCTTATACCTCAAGGAAAAATTCAATGTTAAGCTTGTTGTAAACAAAGAATATAAGGTCAAGAACACACATTCAAGCGTATATGCGGCAAAAGAATATTTAAAAAACACTTACATCTGCTGTTCGGATAACTACTATCCTGAAAATCTGTTTAACTCTCACGAATATCACAGCTTATACTGTGCTCAGTTCCTTAAAGGGCTCAGCAGAACGGAACGCGGTCTGATATTTGATAAAAACGGTCTTATAACAGACACTGCAAAGCCCTGTAAAGATATGTGGACTATGCAGGGACACGCTTATCTGAACAGAGAATTCAACAGCGTTTTTACAGATATACTGGACGAATATTACGGCAAACCCGATACAAAAGATATGTACTGGGAAGGCATTTACGCAGAGAACCTGGATAAGCTCCATATGTATATCGTCAAATGCACAGATGAAGATATTCTGGAATTTGATTCCGTAGAAAATCTGAGAGAATTTGACCCTGATTATATAGAGCACAATGATATTAAAGTAATCCAGAACATTTGCAAAGTATTAAATGCCGAGCCCAAAGAAATAAAGGACATTAAGCCTATACAGGCCGGACTTACCAACACATCGTTTGCATTTACTCTTCGAGGCGGAAGATATGTTTACAGAAACCCCGGAAAAAACACAATAGGATATATCGACCGTAAGAGAGAAAAATTCGCACTTGAAACTGCAAAAAAATTAGGTCTGGATAACACTTACCTGTATGAAGATGAAAACGAAGGCTGGAAGATTTCTTATTTTGTAAATATTACAGAACCTTTTGATTTTACAAATAAGAGTCACATGGAAAAGCTTTGCTCACATTTAAAGGCTCTGCATAATGCAGGAGTACAATACGGAAGCGTTTTCGACTATTTTGAAGAGGCAGACAAGCTTATCGAAAGGCTCAAAATACTTGATTACAATGCTGCCGATAAAATTATACCTCTCAGAGACCGTATAACAGCTTTTAATGAAAGCAACAAAAAAGATAACTGGCCAACAGTACTTTGTCACAACGATATTTATGAGCCCAACCTTCTGATATCTGCTGACAATTTATATGTTATTGATTGGGAGTACGCCGGTGATTCCGATCCCGGTTACGATATCAGTAAACTTTTCACTTCCAACAATGCACCGGTTGAGGATATTGATAATTACCTTGCTTTTTATTTTGGCAGACTGCCTACCAAGTCGGAGAAGCTTCATATTCTCAGATGTGCAACCATTAATTATTACTACTGGTTTGTCTGGTCAATTTTCCAGGATATATCAGGCAATAATTGTTCTGATTGGAAATTACTGTGGTATGAAAAAATGAACAAATACTATAACGAAACCATTAGATTATCAGAGGAGGAATAACAACTATGGAATATGCAATCGCGATTTTTGTCGGAGTTTGGATTTCCGCAGCAGGTATATTAGCGTATTACAGAATCAAAAAAGATTTTGCCGATCTCGACACCACAGATAAAAACGACAAGGAAGGTGACAAATAATGAACGTATTCCTTATAGGTATGATCATTTCGATGATTGCCTACATAATCATCGGATTTTTAATCGGTAAAGGTGTTAAAAACACTAACGACTTTTTTGTTGCCGGAAGACGTGCTCCTACATTTTTGCTTGTAGGTTCACTTGTCGCTTCATATTGCGGAACCGGTTTGTATTTCGGTGATGCCGGCGAATCCTTTGCAGGTATTTTCTCACCACTTATGACGCTCGGCGCAATGCTTATTATCGGATATGTGCTTGGCGGTGTATTCTTCGGCAGATTTCTCAGAAGAAGTGAATGTAACACCATTCCTGAGTTTTTCGGAAAAAGATACAACTCCCCTGCACTGAAAAAATTAGCGGCAGTAACTCAGCTTGTAACTATTATCGTTTATCTTCTTTCTACAATCCAGGGTATAGGCACTCTTATGTCTCTGGTTACAGGATTAGATTATAAACTTTGCATTATTCTGGCTTTAATTACATTCTCTGTTCTTACCGTTTCATCAGGCTCAAAGGGTGTTCTTATTACCGATACAATAATGTTCGGTTTGTTCACTATCGTAACTGTTGTTGTAATAATTATATGCACCGTAAAAGGCGGCGGATGGTTCAATATTGTTGAGGGACTTGCCCAGACAAAGCCCGAAATCCTTTCGTGGGCAGGCGACCCGGATTACCTTTATCCGACGGGAACTCAGAATATGATCTGGGCTTTTGCTTACGGTATTGTATGGATGTCGGTATGTATGGTTGCTCCCTGGCAGGCAAGCAGATACCTTATGGCTAAAAACGAGCATTCGGTAATCCGCTCATCTATATGGGCAGCATTCTTTGTTTTTGTTCTTGAATTTATAGTTAAGTGCGGTGCTGCATTACTCAATCATTTCTCACCGGAATTGGCAGACCAGTCACATATCATTATCTGGGCATCAACAACTCTTGTTCCTACCGTTTTGGGCGTAGTAATGGTTACCGGTATTCTCGCAGCCGGAATATCTTCGGCAACAACATTCCTTTCAATAATCGGCACTTCTGTTGTCAACGATTTTCTCGACATAAAAGACGAGCGCAAAAAGTTAACGACAGTAAGAATCACTGTTATTATAGCTGCTGCAATCGTTATGCTGCTTGCATATTTCAATCCGCCTCAGGTTTTCTGGATTATGTTCCTCGGTGCTACTGTTGTTGCTTGCTCATGGCTTCCTGTTTGTATTGCAAGCATCTGGAGCAAGAGAGTAACAAAAACAGGTGCTTTCTGCGGAATGCTCTTCGGTTTCCTCGGTTGCGGCGGAATGAAGATTTATGCTTCAGTTGCAGAGCTTGATTTACCCGTTTTCCTTGATCCGTTTTTCATCGGTCTTGCAGCAAACTTAATAGGTATGCTGGTCGGTACTCTTCTCACCAAGGTTACACCCGAAGAGAAAAAACAGCGTGAAGCTTTGTTTGTAATTCCTGAAGCTGAAAAGGATATAAAGGAAATCACAAAGACTAAGAAAACTGTACTCGCCTCAGTTATTCTGGGTGCTGTTGTAACCGGTATACTTCTCGTTTTCTGGGTTATCCCCTACACTTCAAGCCTTTAATATAATCTGTGAAAAAGCTATGTAAACTCCGGTTTACATAGCTTTTAGACTGTCGATAAAGTCACCGGGAACACGCACAAGAAAAAATGCAGGGAACGGTCTTTGACCGTTCCGCAAAAAAGCTTAAAAAAATCAGGAGAATTTCAAGTGAATCTTCCTAATTTTCGTATTTATTCTATCAGATTTTGTGCGTTTGCCGTGTTTTTGCCCTCTCGCGGTACCTTTGTACAGCTTCGGGGCAAAGAACACAGCATCCCGTCACCTTTCTCGAAGTCTCACATCTTGTCGATAAAGTCACCGGGAACACGCACAAGAAAAAGTGCAGGGAACGATCTTTGACCGTTCCGCAAAAAAGCTTAAAAAAATCAGAAGGATTTCAAGTAATCCTTCCTGATTTTCGTATTTATTCTATCAGATTTTGTGCGTTTGCCGTGTTTTTGCCCTCTCGCGGTACCTTGGTACAGCTTCGGGGCAAAGAACACAGCATCCCGTCACCTTTCTCGAAGTCTCACATCTTGTCGAAAAAGTATTTTTCGACAAGATGAAAGCTATGTAAACTAAAGTTTACATAGCTTTTTTTAAATGCAAATTAAAGTTGATGGATTTTTAAGCTCGGTCGGTATATAATTTATTTTAAGATACGGTATCTCTCTAAAGATTGACGGCTGATATAAAAAAGTGATATTATTAAAGCATAAAGACCAAATAACTTTTTTCAATTGTCAACTTAAGTTGGTTGAACAATCTTTCAAAACACACTATAATTAACATATAAACTCATAAGGAGGAGAACAATGTCTATCGGTGACAGAATAATGCAGCTGCGAAAAGAAGCAGGGCTTTCTCAAGAAGCATTTGCCGAAAAGCTTGGCGTTTCGCGTCAATCGGTTTCAAAGTGGGAATCCGACAGTGCAACACCTGACCTTAACAAAGTAATTGCTATATGCGAGCTTTTCGGAGTAAGCAGTGATTATCTTCTCTGCGGTAAAGAAGATTCTCCCGTATCGGAAACAAGCGCAGAGCCTGAAGCAAAAATATACGAAGAAGTATATGTTGGTGAAGAAAATCCGGAAGAAATATACGAAGAAGTAAATGAAGCAGAAACAAACGAAGAAAAAAACACCAAGTCCTCACGCAACAAAAAGGCAAAGGTAATTGCCGTAGTACTGGCTTGTTGTATATTAATCGCCGCGATAATTCCCATATCTGTTGCAGGCTACAAAAAGCTGCGTGCAAAATACGATGACCCGGCTGTTGTGCAGCCTTCTGTAAACGAAAGCGCTGTTGTATACCCTTACGTGCTTGTACACGGAATGGGAGGTTGGGGCGAAGGCGCCGGCATAAACTCCGTTTCACCCTATTGGGGTGCATCAACGGGCAGCCTTTCAGAATATCTGCGCGGTGAAGGACATCAGGTATATGAAGTAAACGTCGGTCCTTTTTCAAGTGCGTGGGACAGAGCCTGCGAATTGTACGCACAGCTTACAGGTACGACCGTTGACTACGGTGCCGCTCACAGTAAAGAGCACGGCCATGACCGCTACGGAAAAGAATACACCACTCCCCTATACACCGATTGGGGAACAAAAACTCCGGGTGACCAGCTTCACAAAATTAACCTTGTCGGTCACAGCTTCGGCGGCACAACAATCAGACTGCTTGCAAGCCTTCTGGAATACGGCAGCGAGGCTGAGCAAAGTGCAAGCCCTGACGACCTCTCTCCGCTTTTCAAAGGCGGCAAAGGTGAATGGATCAACAGCATAACAACTCTCTGCTCACCTCACAACGGTTCAACGCTTTATTATGTTGTTGACAAAGAAAATCTTATTCCTTCAGCACTCGGAATACTTCAGTTTGCAGGCGGTATAGTCGATAAGATTGAAGGCGGCATGATTGATTTTCAGCTTGAGCATTTCGGAATTACATCAGACTCTCAGGATGCGACATCACTCATAAACAAAAGCTTTATGAGCGGCAAAGATAACGCTTTTTACGATCTCTCACCCCACGGTGCAAAAGAGCTCAACCAAAGTATAAAAACTGTTAAAAGCATTTACTATTTTTCTTATTCCTACTGCACAACTGAAAAATCTAAAATTTCGGACAATCAGATTCCTTTAAACTCAACCATATTAGTGCTTAAACCAACCGCAACGCTTATAGGCTCATATACCAACACAGCTGATGATGCGCCGATAAAAATCGACGAAAGCTGGTTGCCTAATGACGGACTTGTAAATGTAGTATCAGCAAAATATCCCGAAGGTGAAAGTCATACTGATTACAAGCAAGGTATAAAAATTGAACGCGGAATCTGGCATGTATTACCGACGCGTACAGGTCACCACGGCACTGTAATCGGAATGGACGGCAACACCCAGGAAACGCATGAATTTTACACCAATCTGATTACTATGATAAATGCGTTACCAAGAATAAAATAAAAGCAGAAGCCTTGCAGAACTCACTCTGCAAGGCTTCATTTCATTATTCACATAAATTCTTATTGCCAGTAATCTACCTCGTGCGGCAGACGGATTGTCTTCTCTTTAAACACAGGATTTTTACCCGCTTTACGCTGTCCCTCATAATCTTTAAGGGCACGGATTGCATACTTACTAAGCTTTATAATTACAGGTATATTGATTATTGCCATAGCACCCATAAGTATATCAGCGATACCCCAGAGGAGATTTGCTTCAAGACCTGCACCGACAAAAATCAAAAGTGACGCAATTATGTAATAAATACGCATAAAGGTTTTACCCGGCATCTTTTTGAAGAGGAAAAACCAGCTTCTGTCAACATAATAAAGGTTACCCACAAGAGTTGTGAAAGCAAAAAGCATCATCGCAACAGTAATAAATATCGGGCCGAAACCGCCGAGCGTTTCGCTGAGGGCTGCCTGAACATAAGTAGCACTTTCTTCATACTTTGTTTCATCAATACCTGAACACATACACATAAATGCAGTTGCAGTACAGACAAGAATAGTATCAATAAAAACGGAAAGCACCTGCACAAGGCCCTGCTTTACGGGATGATTGACATCTGCAGAAGCGGATGCATTTGGTGCTGATCCGACACCTGCCTCGTTACTGAAAAGACCGCGCTTGATGCCGTACATAACACACGAGCCTGTAAATCCGCCGAAAATAGCTTTAAAATCAAATGCTTCGGTAAAAATACGAGTAAATACAGAGGGCAGAGATTTAATATTGAGTACAACTATAAGAAGTGCAACAAGAATATAGGCAATGCCCATTACCGGCACCATAACGCTTGTAACCTTGAGCATGCGCTTACCGCCGCCAAGCAGACAGTAACCTACAATAACAGCAACAATCAGGCCTATTATCCACGGAGTTGTCTTTGAATCATAAAAACCGTAAACAGAGAAGGTTGACTGAAGGTTATATGAGCCGAGCATATTGAAACCGACACCGTATGTAAGAATAATAAGAACAGTAAATATTACGGCAAGAGGACGGTTTTTGAGACCTGTTTCAATATAATAAGCAGGACCGCCGTAGCTTGTACCATCCTCGCCTCGCTTCTTATAAATCTGAGCAAGCGTACTTTCGATAAAAGCGGATGCCGATCCGACTATAGCTATAACCCACATCCAGAAAACCGATCCGAAACCGCCTGCAAGAATTGCAGAAGCAACACCGATAATATTACCTGTACCGACACGTGAAGCAGTTGAAACCATAAGAGCCTGGAAAGAAGAAACGCCTTTACCGTCCTTCGGCTTTTCCGTAACTGCTCTTATCTGCTCACCGAGAAGTCTGAATGGTGCAAACCTTGTGCGGAATGTAAAATAAATTCCGCCAGCAACAAGCAGTGCAACAAGTATGTAGGTATACATAGCATTATTGACACCGTCAACTATTTTCGTTATAAAATCCATAGCTTACCCTCTTTATCTTTCTTACAAAACTTTTGGTATTATAACACAATTTGACATTTAATGCAATAAAAACAAGCTGCCTTTATAAAAGGCAGCTCAGACTGTCGATAAAGTCACCGGGAACACGCACAAGAAAAATGTAGGGAACGTTCAAAAACCGTTACGCAAAAAAGCTTAAAAAATTAGGAAGATTCCAATTAAATCTTCCTGATTTTCGTTTTTATTCTGTCAAATTTTGTGCGTTTGCCGTGTTTTTGCCCTCTCGCGGTACCTTTGTACAGCTTCGGGGCAAAGAACACAGCATCCCGTCACCTTTCTCGAAGTCTCAGACTGTCAATAAACCCGCATAAGCGTATATGCAGATTTCTCGGCAGTCTCACAAAATAATCAAAGATAATCTCTTATATCAACAGCAAGACGTTCCTCAAGGTTAATCAGCCGCTTTGCAATATCCTTCGACACTTCATCTGCGGCCTCATATTCGTTGAGATAACGATTAAGTGACTTTACGCCCATATTACATCCATCCGTCATAAGGTCGGCAATCGTACCGTCAGACTCATTGAACGCAAGCTTCACGCCAGTTTTGAGCCACGACATACCCGACGCAATCGGGTTGGGCTCTTTGCCGTCATCGTGGTATTTGTCAAGCAATCCGTTTATCTCTTCACCGAGCTTTACGTGTTCATCTTTACAATCGGTAAGGTATTTTTCGAGTGAATCACTTTGAACATATCCGAGCACATCTTCAATCGACTTAACACCCATTTTTACACCTGCATCGCACTCGCGAAGTAACTTTACGGTATCCTGCTCAATCATATAACAAAACTCCTTTTATTCAAGATAAAAGGAGTTTTGGTTAAATTATGCGTTTTTAAACATATCGGCAAGCTTTTTATCGGCAGCGGCAAGATTTTTTATACCTTCAAAAATATTATCGGGAGTATATCCGTTAAGATATCTGTCACTTTCAAGTGTAAAATATCCCTGATAATTAATTTCTTTCAGTGCTTTTACGACCGCTGCAAAATCTATACCCATTGACATAGGTATCTGATGGGAATCATGCCACAAATCGTTATCGTGAATATGAAGTGCCTGCAAACGGTTGCCGAGTGCTTTTATCATTTCAGGAGCATTGGTGCCAAGACCTCGCATTTCAGCGTGACCTATATCAAGGCAAGCAACAAAGAAATCGTCATTGACTGCATCGAGGTGAGCATTGAAGCTTACCGGGTCAGAGCAAGCTGCAGGAGCAGCCTCATCTTTTTCGTCGTTCCAGTTCCACATATTTTCAGTTGCAATTTTAACACCGCAGTCCTTGGCGAAAGGGAGCAGTTCAAGATACATTTCAGCGTTTTCTTCTGCGTTCTTGTTATTATCGGGATGTATTATGCATATTTTACCGCCAGCCTCTGCAGTACACTCTATAGCACGTTTGTAGTATGAGCGGATTGCGGCACAGCTGGTAGGGAAAGGTGCGTGTGACTGATTACATACAATACCGTTATCAAGACCTATCTGCTTGAGCTTGTGTGCAAAAGAAAGGTACTCGTTACCGGAAAGCGGATGATTATTCTCAAGTAAGCACTGACTTCCCCAATCGTAATTGCACATTTCAAACATTGAAAAATCCCAAGCATCAAAGCCTGCTTTGGCTATAAGCTCAACAGCTCTCTCCTCGCCGATAATCTTGGCGGCAGAGCCGATTTCGGTTGAAATCAACATATAAACCCCTCCGTATCTTTTCTGTATTATAACATAGTTTCATTATAATTGTTTTCGGTATTGTAAATTTTTGAGTTTTGTATTAAAATAATGTCAAAGACTGAAAAACAGAGGTTTAAAAATGAAAGCTTTAATTAAAAAAATACTCAACCCCAAACGCAGACGTGATTTGCTTGAGTTTTTCAATCAGGTCTGGTGTGCGATATGCAGATGTCTGCCGCTTCAGAACCGCGTACTGTTTTACACAATCCGTGCTAACGACAAGCTTGCCGACAACAGCAAGGCCGTATACGATGCACTCGATTGTAAAAAAGTAGTGTTTGCACATATGTTGCCGCACTCAACAAAAATCAAGCCGCTCTGTTATTACTACCTGCTGACAAGCAAGGTTATAGTAACAGATGACTACGTAAGATATATGCGTGCAATAAAGCTTCGTCCGAATCAGAAGCTTATTCAGATATGGCACGCCTGCGGTGCTTTCAAAAAGTTCGGTCTTGATGCACCGTCACCGATTTCACGCAAGGAAGAAGTTGCGACACACTCACAGTATACTGCAGTTGCGGTAACATCGGAAAAATGCAAAAAGTTTTATGCAGGTGCTTTCGGCATCAGTGAAGATGTCTGTATGCCTCTCGGTCTGCCCCGTACCGACCCACTTATCGGCGGCAGAGATAAGATGCGTGAAAAAGTGCTCGCCGCTCATCCCGAATTCGCAGACAAAAAGCTTTATCTGTACTGCCCCACCTTCCGCGAAGTAAAAGGCAAACAGGTTAAGTTTGACACTCAGATTGACTGGGCTAAGCTAAGTGCAAGCCTTGCAGACGACGAAATTTTCATCATCCGTCGGCATCCGATTATGAAATACTCACTCACGGATAAAGAGTATCCCAACATTATCGACCTGAGCACAGAAAATACAATTGAGCTTACAGCCGCAAGCGAAGCAATTATCACCGACTATTCCTCCGTTATTTACGATGCCTGCCTTATGGATGTGCCCTGTGTTTTCTATTGCCCCGACCTTGAAAAATACGAGCGAGGTTTTTACCTCAACTTCCCCGACGATTTGCCGGGCGAGCTGACAACAAATCCCGACAATCTGCTTGAAACGGTAAGACGCGGTGCAACATCACCCGACAAAGAAAAAACAGCGAAATTCAAGGCTGACCAGCTCAGTGCCTGCGACGGACACGCAGCCGAAAGAATCGCCAATATTATTAAAGAATGGTTATAAAAAAACATCTGAAGCTCAGATAAGAGCTTCAGATGTTTTTTATTTTGTTCGCCAATCGTAAAGCTTAAGGAAATATTTTGCACCCATTTTAATGAGGAAATCAGGAAATCTTCCGAATCTTGGTGAGCGCTTAAGACGAGAAACTGTTTTAAAAAGTCTCGGATCAAGTTTTTCTTTACCGCTGAATTTAAGAGTAACCTTACCCTTGGGCTTGTCCTTTCCGACGATTTCAAAAATCGGCATTGACTGATTATGAAGCTGAGCCAGGAACTCATCGTTCATCTTTTTCACACGCACACTGATAAACGGATTTGCAAGTATTTCATCCTTTGAAAAATAAAGCTTACCGATATCTCTTACTTCAAACGCACATCTTGCCTTTGTCGCGTCAGTCATACGTGACGTTATGTATTCGTAGCGCTTACCGATGAGAGCCAGAGTATCCTCATCCTCTGCCTTCCAAAGCGGACGGTAAAACTCATTCATAAGTGCAAGATGGTCTTTGAACAGAATTTCCTGAAGATATGCTTCCTTCTGCCCGGGGGCATCTTCAAAAGATTTTTCGGCAACTGAATAAACAAAATCCATTGATTTTGAAAATTCGCTTACAAGCATTGAGTTAACCCTGTGGGTAACCGAGCCTGCGTGCCTGCGATACATAAACAGCGCATCATAAACTCCTGTAATCTTCGGCTTAATGCTGTGAATAAAATGCATAAAGAACGCACCGTCTTCACTATAGCGCATAGGCGGAAAACGAATATCGCTATTCTTTATAAGCTCAGTTTTATACACCTTGTTGCTGACAAGGAAGTTGCGCAACAAGCATTTATCATAGCAGTCGATTTCACTCTGCTGTGTAAGTGCATCAACAACAGGATTGTACTGCACCATACCGTCGCCAAAGCTCTGCACTCTGAAAATCGCAAGGTCGGCACCAGTTGAGCTGAGTGCCTCATAGAGCTTCTCGAAAGCATCATTGCTGAGCAAATCGTCGCCATCGATAAAAATCATATATTCGCCGCGTGCACGCTCAATACCGTTGTTTCGTGCAGCAGAAACACCTGCATTATCCTGATGAACAGGCACGACTCTGCTGTCTTTATCAGCATAGCGGTTGATTATATCGCCTGTAGAGTCTGTTGAGCCGTCGTTGACAACGATTACCTCTATATCCTGCTCAGTCTGTGAAAGCAGACAATCAAGCGTTTCTTCTATGTATTTTTCACTGTTGTATGCCGGAACAATTACGGAAAATTTCATTTGTCATCACCTTGTAACCATTCAAGTTCATCTGCGGGAACTACGATATAATTATCGGCACCCTCGCCTGCTCTGAGATACACGTTTCTGATTCCTGCCTGAATTATAACTCTTGCACAAAGCGGGCAAGGCTTTGCCTGATGCACCGAATTATCTTCGGGATTCACACCTGCAAGGTACAAATCTGCACCGATAGTCTGCTGACGTGAGCAGTTGAGCAACGCATTCATCTCGGCGTGCACGGCACGGCATATTGCATAGCCCTCACCCTGATGCATATCTTTTTCAATACGCTGACACCTGCCGACCTCACAGCAATTCTGAAAACCTCGCGGTGAGCCGTTATAGCCGGTAGAAATAACAACATCGTCCTTAACAATAACTGCACCGTATTTTCGCTTGAGACACGAGCTTCTGTAGGCAAAAACCTCAGCACAGTTCAGGTATGTGTCTGCTTTTGAAACAAGCCTTGCGTTTTCGGGAAAAACCATTTTACAAGCACATCCTTAAAGCACTATTAGAGTAATTATATCATTTACTTTTTGTTTTTTCAAGACATAAGATATTTATTATATATTTGGGCTTACTTGATAAAAAAGAATGTATATGATAGAATAATCACAACCTTAATTGTAAAGCGGTGAAACTTTATGGGTGAAAGAATAAAAAAAGCAATAGGCGTTGAAGGTGATTTCAAAACAGCCATACTGCCTATGATAAATTACAGCTACGCCAACATATATATGGGCGGCGCAGGCTATATAATAAGTATGTATTTTACGATTTTCCTTACCGACGTCGTAAACCTCTCACTTAACCAGGCAGGTATTATTGTTATGCTTGCCACCGTGTGGGATGCCGTAACTGACCCGGTAATGGGAATTATAACAGACCGCACACGTTCCAAAACAGGTAAGCACAGACGATATCTGCTGTGGGGAATTCCGCTGATGGTGCTGTCATACACCTTACTGTGGAATTCATACGGTCTTGATGCAAAAAGCAGCCCGACAACAGCCATGCTTTATTTCGTGCTTGTTTATATGTTGTACAAAACAGCATACACAATAATCGGTGTGCCGCATACTGCAATGCTGCCGGAGCTTGCACCCGAATACAATCTGCGAACACAGTATAACTCCGTCGGCTATCTTTTCAACTCTGCAGGTATGGTACCTGCTTTCGGTATCGCCGTACTGATTCTCAGCATTTTCGGTTCAAACGACAACCTGACTTCAGCTTCAAGAATGCCTTTTCTTGTTATAGGAATTACGCTCTCCGTCTTCTTCGGCTTTGCCGTATTTATGACCTATGCCAAGACACGAGAGCCGAGCTCGCTTAATAACAAAAACGAAAAGCTGGATATAAAATACATTATACGCGAATATGTACTCGTATTCAAAAACCGCTCATTCAGGCAGTATTTCTTCATGAGCCTTGCTTACCAGTTTGCAACCGGTTTCTACGCTAACTCAAAGGTTTACTACATAAAATACCTTGCAAACCAGTACAAGACCTATGCTGTTTTCAATGCCGTTGCAGGTGTTGCAGAAGCGGCAGCTTTCCCGCTCAACTATGCTCTTACAATGAAGCACGGCAAGAAAAAATGCGGCAACATCGTCACTCCCCTTATGGTTGCAGGCCTTGCAATCGGTCTTATTATGCAGTCGGGCGGCTCAATTTTCTGGACTGCACTGATGATGCTCAGTATGATACTCTATCCCTTCGGTATGTCGGGTCTCGGCTTTGTTTCAACCAACATATTCCCCGACCTCACCGACGTCGACGAAATGATTACCGGCAGACGCAGAGAGGGTGTTATCTCCACCTTCAGCACGCTTATCAAAAAAAGTATCAGCGGTGTTATGGCGGCTTTGGTAGGATTTACGCTTCAGGGCTTCGGACTTGTTACAGGCGATAAGGTTTCCGAATACGAAAAAATGCACAACACAATGTTTGAGCAAACTGCCAACGCAGTAACCGGTGTCAGAATATGTGTAGCCGTAATTCCGATTGTTGCGGCAATTATTTCGCTTATTCTTCTCAAACGATTCCGTATGACAAAAGAAGACCACACAATGATTCGTGCGGCAATTGCCACAAAGCACAAATACGGCAGCGTAACCCTGACAGACGAGCAGAAACAGCGTTGTGAGCTTGTTTCGGGTCAGAAGTTTGAAAACACATGGCTCGGTCAGGTAACGGATAAAGAAGATACAATACCGCACTGTCTTGACACCGACAGTAACGGCAACTACCTTATACTCCTTGAGTTAAAAATGGAGAAGGAGGCAAACTTAAATGATTGATATAACCAAAAAACATCCCGACAAAAAAGAAAAGAACTTCAAAAATTCTTTGGCTGATTTCCTGTTTTATCTCGTGCAGTGGACCTGGGGTCTGCCCGTAAACTTAGTTGGCGGTATAGCCTTCCTTATCTGCACAAAAATAAAAAAGCGCCGTTATCAGCGCTTCGGTTACTCGTATATAGTCTATCTCCCGTGGAAATCAGGCGGACTGTCACTGGGCTTATTTATATTTATGAAAGACCAACATAAGAGCAAAAAATGGACTTACAACACACGTATCCACGAATACGGCCACACCTGGCAGTGTCTGCTGCTCGGCCCGCTTTACTATATTGTAATTGCAATCCCTTCGGCAATTTGGTGCAACTTCTTCGCAGGCTACCGTAAGAAAAACAACGTTTCTTACTATAAGCTCTACTGCGAAAGCTGGGCAAACACCTGGGGACAGAAAGCAACAAAAATGGAAATGGTGAAAGAGTAAACTTTAAAAGGGCAGAACAATCCCACCTTTGTTCTGCCCTGTATTTATGCCTTGTTATATTTTTTATTTACTACCTGCCTTCTGATTCGCATACTTTTTACATACGGCTGCGGCATTGCCGTGGGTATCAAAATTAAGCTCTACTACTCCCACAGATTTTGAGCCGTCGGTATATTCAAGCGTAAAAGTAATCACGTCATTAAAAGTCGAAAACGATGTCTCGGGATTTTCCTCAAAAGCACTTATAAGTTCGTCAGTGTAATCCCAATAAAAGCCTGCTGTAGTCGGGTCAAACTCTTCACCGTTTACGGTTATATCGTCGCCGTGCAAAGGTGCTGAAAACTCACGCTTACCCGAAGAATAAACCATCTGCCCATAGGGTGAAGTGTTTTTGACATTTATGCTCTTTAATGTTTTATCCTGCTGTATAACAAACCTAAATTCGTTCACCGAGCATATAACCATATATAGCTTATCCGTAGCAACTATACTGCTTCTGCCGAAAGAGAAATCCTCTTTGTCTGCATAGGTGTTCAGTTCCTCATTCATTTTGTGGAGCAGATCTTTTTTATCATTTTCACTCATCCCGTCCACATCATAAGTTTTAAAATAAACGCCGTACGGATACGACTCATCCACTTCAAGCGTTTTGGTTACAACGGTGGCTTCTCCTTTAAAATCTTCTGCACTTGCCACAATAATAAACGCTTCCATAATATCGGACATTATACCATTACCTATCGTATTGGCTTTACTGTCGTCAACATTATCCGTTACCTTACCGTAAAATCCTGCTCCGACAACAAGTGCGGCAACAATACACAGTGCAGTAACAGAACTGATGAATTTTTTCAGCTTAAATGTGCTTTTTTTACTGTCGGCAATTTTTGCTTTCAACCTTGTTTCCATATATAAATCCGGCTGAATACCGTCTATATATTTTACTAAATCTTCCTTTTTCAAATTTCATAATCCTCCAATCTGAGTTTCAACATTTCGCGGCCGCGTTGCAAGCGCTTTTTTACGGCAGATTTTCCGATTTTAAGTATTGCGGAAATTTCTTCAACAGAGTATCCGCTGTAATAATGCAGGAATATTACCATTTTATATTTTGGTGGCAAAGCAATAATGCTCCGCTCTACATCCTGCTGTGTGTCATTATCGGGCTGTGTCATTACGGGCAAATCATCTATATCAAGGTTTTTTCTTTCATGTTTTCGGAGCACATCGAGGCAGTAATTCTGCGTTATTCTTATAAACCACGCCTTCTCGTGCTCTTTGTTATTAAAATCCTTCCTTGTCAGCAGATACTTGGAAAAAACCTCCTGCAATACATCTTCGGCGTCGCTTGCACTGTTAAGGTATAAAAAAGCTATTTTATACAGCATTGAGCCGTAGCTGTTATACTTTTCTTCAAATTCTTTTTCAAAGTCCCGGGCTTTCATAACTTCCTCCTTTCACTTATAAAACGAATGAAGTCGGCAATCGGTGACAAAACAATTATTTTTATTGAAACCGTCGGTTTAATGTGATATCATTTTAACATAGAAAATGGATGAAATAACTATTTGTTGTTTCACTTTATAAAATTATCTGACACCCTGATTGAGTTGGGAATGTAGGGCAGAGGCTTGCCTCTGCCGCCATAAAAGAGATATGACAAGAACGGCAGGGGCAAGCCCCTGCCCTACCCTGTATATGCAAAAAACAATTTATATAATCAAAGGTGACTTAAATGAACATTATCTACGAAAAACTACGAATAGGAATTGACAAGGCTCTGCTCAGCGTGGGCAGAGGCGTTTACGGTATCAGCGGCGGCAAGCTTGCAAAGATTATGTTTACTGCAAGCCTTGATATTCCAAATGTCGGCACAGACGTTAAAATCATCAGCGAAGATGAGGACAGCGTAACGATTGCAAAGTTTGACGAAAACGGTAAGATTCTCGATAATGGCTTCCGTATTCTCTCAACAACCGACCTGCATTTCGGTGATGACCCCGTACTGCGTGACAAATGTATGGGTATGCTTATGCGCCATATTGCCGACACAAAGCCAGACCTTGTTGTGCTCACAGGTGATATAATTCTCGGCAAATATCAGCACTTTGACGCAGTTCAGTTTGCACAGTTTATGGAAAAAATCGGCGTTTACTGGGCATTCACCTTCGGCAACCACGAGGCAAGAGAAGAAAAAGGCCGCTTCAAGGAGCTGCTTATGAAATGTCAGACCACCTTTCCCCACTGCCTTGCGCGTCAGGGTAAAAAAGAGCTTTTCGGTCTTTGCAACTACTGCATCAATATTCTTAAGAGTGAAACCGAAATTCTCAAAACTCTGTTTATGTTTGACTCGGGCAGAGATATAATCGACGAATACCGTGACGAGCACGGCTGTCCGTGGGAGTACGGATCATACGACTTCATCAAAAACAACCAGATGAATTGGTACGAAAACAAAATAAAATCGCTCGAGAAAAAATACGGCGAAGTAAAATCGTTTATGTATATGCATATTCCGATTCCCGAGTACGAATACGCTGTAATTCAGGATGAAAACAATAAATTCGGTTTCACAGACAAGTGCGAGATACTCTATGGCGGCGTATACGAATCCGTAGGCTGTTCTAAGCATAACAGCGGCCTTTTTGCCCTCATAAAGAAGCTTGACAGCACCGAAGCTTTGTTCAGCGGACACGACCACGTAAACGACTTCTGTGCTATATATGATGGCGTTTACCTCGTATACAACCAGTGCGGCGGTTACGAAACCTATACTCTCGAAGAGAAAACAGGCTGGGGCGAAGAAAAATGGGTACAAGGTGTCACTATGACAGATATCGCACCCGACGGCACATTCAAAATCAACCCGAGATATAACAGAAATTATCTGTAATAAAAAAAGGCTCCTCACGGAGCCTTTTTAATTTATATACACAATCTGCTCTTCATCAACAAGCGGATACATTATCAGCTCATTTGAATCAAGGTCTGTGCGGTGCATATTTACCGCTATTATCTGTCGGTTATTGTAGGTTGTGTAGTAATATATCCCCTTGTCGGCATTACAGCAGGAAGTGTAAACTGTTATCTCATAGCCGCCGTTTTCAAGTGCACAGCATCCCCTCGTCTGCTCCACACTGCCGAGAATATGAAAGAACTGCCCTACGCTCGATTTTTCATCCGGGTCACTTACGCTGTTGAGCTTTGTAAAAGCCGCACGCACAAACCTCGACTGTGACGAAAGGTCACCCGGCAGACCGATTGCACCCATTCCCCTGCTGTAAGAATTAAGCTCAATATTAGGTGCAAAAGTATTGCGTGGCGGCATAGGTGAAAGGGTCATATAATTATTTAAATTAAACATCTGCATATTAAACGGCGGATTATTTGTCAGCACACCTGCAAGGTTATCGTAAATTTTCAGCCCGTCTTTAACCGACTCAACGGTTATCGCCTGCTCTTTGTCTGCTATAATCCAATGAAGCTGCGATACAGGTAAATCTTCATTGAAAGCTTCACCCGTTATATTAATTCTGCCGAGCAATACTTTTGCCTGATTTACACTCTCACACTGCGAAAGCACCCAAGGTATAAGCTCAAACTGTGCTATATTATCTTTGTTATCAGCAGGCTGAAAATAATGTGCGTTGCCTACAAAATTGAGCCCTGCCATGCAAAGCCCTTTTTCATTCATCGCATCGTAATATAACGGATAATTACCGACAACGTAAGCCATACCAATTATCGCATAGTGGGCTTCAATCACCCTGCCGTTTCTGAATACAAATGAAAAAATACGCGGAGTTACCGTAACCTGCTCGTTATATGAAAAATCGTTATCAAGAGTTCTGCCGAAATAAAAACAGTCTGTTTTATAAGTAACCGCAGTGCACATATTATCATCGCCTTTCAAGGTTTAATATGCCCAAAAAGTAAAAAAACAGCCGCCCTCCGAAGAGAACGGCTGATTTTTTGTGCATAAGAATAGAAAAAAAGAATTTATATAATTATGCTTCTTCTCTCATCTTTGCAAAGCACTCGCTGCAGTATACAGGGCGATCCTCACGGGGTCTGAAGGGAACCTTGCATTCTGCGCCGCAGCTTGCACAAACAGCGTCGAACATCTCGCGCTCGGGCTTATTTGCGTTCTTGCGTGCATCACGGCAGGACTTGCAGCGCTGAGGCTCGTTTTCAAAGCCCTTTGCAGCATAGAACTCCTGCTCACCGGCTGTGAAAACAAATTCGTTGCCGCATTCCTTACAGATGAGAGTCTTGTCTTCGTACATTTTGGTCTACCTCGCTAAAAAAATATTTGTTGACACCCCGGGCGGACTCACACCGCCATCTTGTTAAATAACACGCTCTTTTTGAGCTACATGGGCATATATGCTTACTCGTCAATCAGCCTTGAGCTTGCGGCGTATACGTTGCACAGCATTATCGATTGATTTGACGGATTTGCCTGTCTGTGTTGCAATCTGTGCATAGCTGCCGCCACGCAGATACATTGCAAGCACCGTCCTCTCAAAATCTGAAAGGCGGATTCTGATTTTTTCGGAAATCTCTTCAACAGCTTCGTATGAACTCAACTCGTCATATGTACCGTACTCTGTCGAATAAAGGCTCTCGAGAGTGACTGTAGGGACACTGCGCTTATTCTGCTGCTTGTAAAGCGCAATCATACTGTTTATAGCCGAGCGACAAGCATAGGTTGAAAACTTAGCACCGTTATCCGCATCGTATGAGCGGATGGCATAGAGAACACCGATTAACCCCTGCTGCTGAAAGTCCTGCTTGTCCTGAGAATCGAAGCCTGCAAACTGCGCTGCCTTATAGCTGACAAAGCCGGAAATACGGCTCATCAATTCAATTACAGCACCGCTTGAGCTGTCAGCTCGTGCCATAACAACAAGCTCTTCGTCGGATAATTCTTTTAAAAGAGCTTCGTTCAAGCTGCAGTGCCTCACTTTCATCGGGACAAGTACAGTTATAATACTTTATAAAATAATATTTGTCAATAGATTTTATCGATAAATTTGCAAAAATTTATACATTTTTTACAACTGCGATGAAAAATTGTCGAAAACTATTAGCTTTTTTGCTGTAATTCGTCTAAATCGAGGTTATAAGCAGTAATAAACTCGTCAATAAACGTCTGCGCTGCAGGAATATCAAGCTGTGAAATCAAGGCAAAGGTTGCTTTTTTTGCACTGTTAAACTCGGTGTTACCTGCCTTTTCTTCCTCGATACACTTGATATATGCAGAGATTTTATCGGCAGCCTTCACAAGCTTCCAGAGCTCTGAATCCGCATCATCCTTCACAAAGAAGCCCTTGTAGCTATCCTGCATATACTCAGGCAACATTGAAACAAGATGAGCCGCAGTCTCACGCTCAACAGCCTTGTAAGCCTGCTTGAGCTGAGGGTTGCCGTATTTGATTGGTGTAGGCATATCGCCTGTAATTATCTCGGGCATATCGTGATAAATACCCAGCAGTGCGGCACGCTCTGCGTTGAGCGATGCACCGTACTTTTCATTTGATATCACGGCAAGAGCGTGTGCTATTGCCGCAACCTCAAGAGTATGTTCACTGAGATTCTCCTTACGTGTGTTACGCATAAGTGCCCAGCGGTCGATATATTTCATTCGTGAAAACATTGCAAAAAAACTGTATGACATTGTTATTGCTCCTTTATTCCGATACAGGTTTTTTAAGAATCAGCACGTGATTCTCCGCCTCTTCATAGACCTCATAGCCCATTTCAAAGTAATACTCTCTGAGCTGGTCTGTTTCGTGTACAAGTGAAGGTCGCATATCAAAGACAACATAATCGGTCTCATTTTTGGAATTGACCTCGTAAATCTCGTGACGGTCTGCAATATGCGGCACAAGGAAGGTGCTTGCTTTGACAGAAGCATCGTCAGGGATAGTTGCAAGAACACTGTCCATAACCGCAAAGCTGATATCAGATTCGTTGTAACGAGTGATATACGCACCCAGTTTCGTGCCTGACGTAACAAAGCTGCACATTACAGCAGCTACAGCTGCAAGACTCGAAATATATCGTCTTGGTCTTTCACCAAGTTCCGATGCGTTTATAATGAAAAGATAGAGCATACAGGTGATAGCACCGTAATTGTACTGAAAATCAATTGAATACTGATAAACATAGCTCGTCATAAGATTGAAAAGCATAAAGGGAAGTAAAAGTATAAAGTGTGAAACCTTCCTCGTTGCAAGCGGCATAAAGCCGAGAGGAAGCAACATATACACAATATAATTCAGCTTTTCAACCTTGAGAGTCTGGTCAAAAACATAGGCAGGGTTTATGAGAATTATACGCACCATACCTATAAGGCCGTTTTCCTCGTACATATAATTCTGGTAATGATTTGAAAGCACACCGTCTCCAAAATGTGTCAGCAATGAAACCGCAGCAACAAAATACACGACAGAAACTACAGCAAGTATGATTCCGTGCAGATACTTCTTACGTGAAAGCACAGCAAAAAGTCCGAAGAAGAAAATGAACAGGCAGGCATCTTCTTTAATGCAAAAAACAAAGAATGTCGCAATATACATAAAAAGATATTTTTCGCGCTCAAAGAAATAGAATACCCAAAGAAGAAGAGGCACAAGGAAACAGTTTTCGTGAATATCGTAGCTTGTACCGCAGATGATTATGGGGCTGAATGCGTATGCAACAGACAAGAGAATTATTATCTTATTGCTGAGCCCCTTATGTTTTGCAAGCAGATAAAGTGGCAGCATACCGCCTGCAAGCACAAGTGCCTGGCTTATCTGCAGAGTATAAGGTGACGGAAAAATAAAATAGAGCGGTAAAAGCAAATAATATATCGGTGAAATGTGAACAGCAAAATGCGAAAGCAGCTTGTCACGCTCACTCGAAGTTATAGGCAGACCCGTTTCCTTCATATGATGAAACATATTTACAAACAGACCAAAGTCAAAATTAGGGGAGCTGTAAGTAGCATATCTGAGGCAGGTAAGCAAAGCAATAACCGAAAATACAACAAATGCCATCACTGCAACTATCGCAACAGTAAGCTTATTGCCGATTTTTATTTTGCCGAGAGACAGCTTGTCATCTTTAAGAAGAAAAACAAGCATTATTGCAGCAAGTATTATAAGACTAAGACAAAACCAGAAATCCTGCCTTACCGTAAGCAAATACGAGCTGAAAAGTGCAAATAATATTGACATAGCCCACGAATCGGTATTTCTTTTCGGGAAAGCAATTTGTACAACCGAAAGGAAACCGAATAAACCAAAAAGAACTATTGCGTAATCTATAACATCAACATTGAATGCGTACTCAATATCCGTAAAAGGTATAGGATTTTGATGCATCACAAAAACATTGAGACCGCACCAGGCGGCAATAAAGCGCTGTATGAGCTTATCAATTTCAAAACAGCTTGTAAGAATCTTTTTCATTTTCTACCTCACTAAAAACGGATAGTTAAAGTTATTATATCAAAATTATATAAATAAAGCAACCAACAGCAGACAAGTTGTAATTTTAAAATAACATCCGCCATTTTCAGACTTGATTTTTCAGCTGTTTATGTTTATAATGTTGATTGATTTCCGCCCGTAGCGAAGCTGGATATCGCAGCAGATTCCGATTCTGAAGGCCGGGGGTTCGAATCCCTTCGGGCGGGCCAAATAAAGCAGTTCACGCTTTTGCGTGGGCTGCTTTTTTTCGGTGCGAGGGATTCGAAGTAGGAGCGGTAGTGAATCGGTGTCCTGTGGACACCGAGAGCCGCGAATGACCGAGCACCGCAGTGCGAGAGTCAAATCCCTTCGGGCGGGCCAAAATCGACAAGTTTCGCGTGATACTTGTCGATTTTACATTTTCACTCTTAACTCTTCACTTTTCACTCTTCTCTAATGAAACTTGTCGATTAGGTAGTAAGTAATAATGAATAGTGAAGAAGTTTATGTATCGGCACTGCCAATAGACAAGACAGATGAACAATTGATTTAATCTGAAATCTCTGTTATAATTCAAAATACAATGGAGGTATGCAAAATGAGTGTTGAATCCGAATGCTTGTCATATTTGACGAGTGTAAAAACTGAACTCACACAAAACTTTCCTCAAAGTGAGCAACTGACTGACAGCTTATTTGCGGTATTTTCAGATTTTGTAACAGGAGATTACGAAGGTATATCCGAAAATAAAATTTACCGCTCATTCCTGAACACATTAACAGAGATAATAGAAATTGCTTTTGAAAACAGAGCATCCAAATCATTTTTGCGCAGTTTTTTTAAAATCCTTAATAATAAAGCTGTCACTGATTATCTTTCAGAACTTGCCCCGAAACATACCTCAGACTTTAACAACTCGTTGGCACGAATTGCAAGTGAATTTGTTTACTGGCAGGAATCCGACCATAAAAAAGAGCTGAAACTGAATTATCTGAAAGACATAATTGAAAGTTGGATGTAAACTCATATAAATGCCAAGCATCGGATAAAATGTCCGATGCTTTTTGTTTTAATCGCGGATTCAACCAACTTAGTCTGCATATATTACCTTGGGGTGATATATTTGAATAGATCATTGAAACTATGGCAAATCGGCGGTTTTATTTTTACAGGCATAGCTGGAGTCTTGTTGCATTTTCTTTATGACCTGACAAACGGCAGCATAATTGTTGCACCGTTTTCGGCAGTAAATGAATCGATATGGGAGCATATGAAGCTCCTTTTCTTCCCGACATTTGCATTTGCCGCAATTGAGTACACATATATCGGGAAAGATTATGAAAATTTTTGGTGTGCAAAACTTACAGGTGCATTATCGGGGTTGCTTTTGATACCCGTATTATTCTACACTTATACGGGTGCATTGGGTGTTATCGCAGACTGGTTCAATGTAGTTATCTTCTTTATCGCGGCAGGCACATCATATTATGTCGAAACCTTGCTTTTAAAAAATCAGGCAGAGATTTTCAAAACACCTTGTATTGCTTTTATTATATTATGTATGATTGCGCTGCTGTTCGTTATCCTGACTTTCGTTCAGCCGGAAATACCGCTGTTTATGGATATGTCAACAGGCAATTACGGTATATAACTTGCTTTTTTATCTCTTTGCTGTATAATAAAAACAGATATGAAACCGAAAGGGATTTATAATATGAAAAACAAATCCACACTTGTTTTTACAGGCGACATAGGCTTTGACAGATATATGTACGGCAAATGGGATGACAGCGAGCTTATTTCCGACGAGATACTCGGATTTCTTCACAGTGCAGACCACGTTATTGCAAATGTTGAAGGCCCCGTTGCAGTCGCTGAGCAAAACACAACAACCGAGGGTGCACAGCAATTACTTCACACTATCGACCCGAAGGCTGTAAAAGTGCTTAACAATATGCACGCCGATATATGGAATATCTGCAACAACCATATTATGGATGCAGGCGAATACGGAATCAGAAGTACACTTGAAATCGCCGAAGCTAACGGTGTGAAAACAATCGGCGCAGGTATGAATATTCACGAGGCAAGAAAGCCTGTAATCCTCGACGAAGCAGGCGGAATCGGAATGTTCGGCGTAGGTTACCAGCGTGCGTGCCGCAAGGCAGACGAAAACAAGGCAGGCTGTTACAGCTGGAGTGACCTTGATGAAATTCAGAAAACAATAAACGAAATAAAAAAGACTTGCCGCTGGTGTATTGTTGTTGCACACGCAGGAGAAGAATTCACTCCTCTGCCCTCACCTTATACAAGAGAAAGATACCGTCTGTATCTTGAAATGGGCGCAGACATTGTTGTAGGCCACCATCCGCACGTACCAATGAACTACGAAATCGTTGGCGACAAGGTGATTTTTTATTCACTCGGCAACTTTATATTTGATACCGATTATCAGCGTTCACAGTACAATACCGAATTCGGTCTGATTGTTAAACTGAATTTCACCGAAACCGATTTCACGTGGGAACCTATGGGCCTTGAAATAATACGCGGTGATGAACATATCATAAAATCGCCTCTGCCGAGAATTTTCACCGATGTGCAGGAGGAGGAGTTCAACCTTCTCTCTCCCTTATCGGCAAAAATGCACATAGCCGCAACAAAAAGACAGATGACTTTCCTTAACCCAACTCGATTTAGGATTGCAACCGAAGAAGAATGGGCAGAGCACTTTGCAGAGCCGCTCAGAACCGGTCGTGTACCGGGCGAAACGCTCGACTTCTTTATCCTCTGTCCGCTTGCAGAAAAGGCTGACAGCAACGAATGGCAACAAAGCAAACTCGAAGATGTAAAGCAATATATTTTAGAGCAAATGTAAAAAATGGCTTGTATCATATCTGATACAAGCCATTTTATTTATTTTAAGATTACAATTGTAACGCCTGTCTCACCCTCACCGTAAACACCGAGGCGGAAAGATTTAACAAAAATGCACTTGCGAAGATAGTTGTGAGTTGCCGCACGGAGTGCGCCTGTGCCCTTACCGTGTATTATCGTAAATTCACTCAGTCCCGTACGCAATCCGCTGTCAATAAATCGGTCGATTTCGATAAGCGCATCATCTACCATCATACCGCGAAGGTCAAGCCTCGTCTCTGCGGCAAGTGTACCTCTGCCCTCAAGGCTGTCGCCTTTCTTACGCGGTGCGTTGGATTGAGGCTGTTTCTGCTTTTCGCTGAGCAGACGAAGATTTTCAACCTTCACACGCATCTTTGCTGTACCTGCCATTACCTGTACATTGTTGCCTTTTTCAAGTGCAAGCACGGTTGCCTGCTTATTGATTCCGACTATAAGGACATTGTCACCGACCTTAAGAGGTCTCGGGAGCACATAATTGCCGTCATCCTCATATCCTTCTACCGGGTCAGCAGCTTCATCCATAGCCTCTACGCCTTTTTTGACAGTTGCTCTTGCACGGCGTGCAAGCTCAGCCATATCCTTGGCTTTGTCCTTTTCTTTTTTCAGCTTTTCTATTTCACCCAGCAATGCATACGCTTCACGCTTTGCCTGCTCGACAATACGGGTTGCCTGAGCTTTTGCATCGTCAATTTCTTTTTGACGCTGTTGCTCAACCTTTGCTTTTCTCTCTTCAGCTTCAAGACGTGTTTTTTCGGCAAGGCGGGTCTGCTCATAAGCAGCCTGTTTTTCTTTTTCGAGAGCTTTTCGGCTTGATTCAAGGCTTTCGATTACATCTTCAAACTGTGAGTTTTCGGCAGACACAAGCTCTGCCGCACGGGCAACAATATCTTTATCCATACCCAGTCGCTCGGAAATTGCAAAAGCATTTGATCTGCCCGGCATACCGATAAGCAGACGGTATGTAGGACGAAGCGTTGCAACATCAAACTCGCAGCATCCGTTTTCAACTCTCGGAGTCTGCAATGCATATGCTTTAAGCTCGGCATAGTGAGTTGTTGCTGCAATTTTTGCACCCTTGAGTGCAAGAGATTCGAGTATTGCCATTGCAAGTGCCGCACCCTCAACGGGGTCTGTGCCTGCACCGAGCTCATCTATAAGCACAAGGCTTCGGTCATCAGCAACGGAAAGAATATCGATTATATTTACCATGTGAGCAGAGAAAGTCGAAAGCGACTGCTCAATAGACTGCTCATCGCCTATATCGGCAAGTATTTTATCAAAAACAGATATTTCGCTCAGCTCGCTTACCGGAATCATAAGACCGCACGAAGCCATTATACTGAGCAGGCCTACTGTTTTGATTGAAACAGTCTTACCGCCCGTATTTGGGCCTGTGATAACAAGCGTATCAAAATCTTTGCCGAGGCTGATATTTATCGGTACAGCCTTTTTCTTGTCAAGCAAAGGATGACGGGCGTTTTTAAGCTCAATTCTACCCTCGTCATTAAGTGACGGTGACGCCGCATTCATATTGTAGGCAAGCTGTGCCTTGGCAAAAATTATATTGATTTCAACCGCACACTCAAAGCTGCTCTTAACGGAGGCGGCAAAACTGCCTGCCTCAACCGAAAGAGCAGAAAGAATACGGTCAATTTCGTCGCGTTCTTTTGAAAGCAGAACTTTAATTTCATTATTTGCTTCAACTACTGCAACCGGCTCTATAAATACGGTTGCACCGCTGGCAGATGTATCATGCACAAGACCAGGCACTGCACTGCGGTGCTCATTCTTAACGGGCAAAACATATCTGCCGTTACGCATCGTGACGATACTTTCCTGAAGAATATCCTTATACTTTGAAGAGCGTGTCATTTTGTCGAGCTGCTCACGCACCTTCGACTCCTGCACGCGTATTTTACGTCGGATAGACGCAAGCTCAGGTGAAGCGTTATCCGACATTTCTTCATCGCTGATTATAGCTGTATTTATGGCATCCTCAAGATATTTATTAGGTGTAAGTGCACCGAAAAACACGTCGAGACAGCTTTCAACACCTGCGTTGGTGCTTCTCCACTGGACAAGAGAGCGGATAACACGCAAGGTTTCTGCAATATCAAGCAGCTCACGCATTGAAAGCGTAGAGCCTGCATCAGCACGGTGAAGTGCATTATTGACATTTTTCAGTCCACCGAAGGATGGACCGCCGAAGCGGGCAAGGAGCATATGAGCATCCCTCGTCTGATTCATAAGTGCCTGTGCTTCATCAAGCCTGTGCACCGGACGCAGAGCAAGGGCAAGCTCACGGCTGTCATCACAGCAGGTATACTCAGCAAGCTTTTCAAGTATCTTATCAAATTCGAGTGCAAGCAAATGCTTATTCACTGCAAAATCAACCTTTCAGTTTTAATAAATCTTCCGAGCATTTCTTTGGGAAATAAAGTATAACTCTTAACCGTAAAGCAAAGACGGCAAAGAGCACATATATCGTACCGCCATTATTATTTCGATTTATTATAACATATAACAAGCTAAATTTCAAACAGGTATTTTAATCTTCCGAAAAATAAATTCGCTTTTTGAAGCAAAAGCGTGAATATTAACGACTTCGCTCAAACAAGAATGCACAGATCACGTAAAACGCACATTGCACAAGTAAAGCTTGCGCGCTTTACATTTGCCCAATATCACCGTACAGCCGAAAAGTTTTAAAGTTGTAAACCCACGCAGTTTCAATGTTTTTAACAATTCAAAATAAATCTCTGTCAACTGCTCAAAACCGAATGTTTTTGTAAAGTCAAGTTGCTTTACGTTTTTATATTTACTGTTATTCTCTGATGCAAACAAATAAACATCAATCAATAATAATTTTATTTAATTAATTGTTGTTTTTTTTATAGCTTTGTATTATAATAATATTTATTATATTTTCGTTTTTGGAAGGAGTAATAAGCATTGAACCCAACCATTGAGAAAAGGCGGGCAACACTCATAAATGTAGCTTATTTCGCTCTGCTGATTTGTGCATTCTATTTATTTATGCGCTACGCCTTCTGGACACTTTCACCGTTTATATTTGCATTTTTTATTGCAATGCTTCTGCAAAAGCCTATACGCTCCATAGAAAAGCATACACCTTTCAACAAGCCTTTTTTATCTTTTGCAGCAGTACTGATAATCACGTTATTGTTTGCTGCTCTGGTTACGGTTATAGGTAAATCGGTTTTCGATGAACTTAAAGAGCTTTTCGATAAAATTTCTCAAACTTTCACAAGTATACCTGATTTTATCTTGAAAGCACAAATATGGACTTTAGATTTCATTGAGCCTTTGCCCGATTCTATCGAAAGTTCCGTTGCCGACTCTGTAAACAATCTTTCATACAAACTGCTTGAAGCATACAATCAGCAGGATCTTTCAATTATTACCTCAGGCAAAATCGAAAGCGAAATGAACATTTCCGCTATCGTGACTCCGCTTTCCGGTGTTATATCTACAGCAAGCAAGATTCCCGGAATCCTCATAGCGATAATTGTATTTTTTATTGCAACTTTCTTCATAACAGTCGATTATGACAGAATCGTTTTATTCTTAAAGCGTCAATTACCCGAAGGCAGAAGAGATGCGCTGTCGAAAACAAAAACACTTGCACTCTCAACGCTCGGCAAAATGGCAAAAGCCTATTTCCTCATTATCTGTATCACTTTTACGGAAATACTTATCGGTCTGTCAGCCCTTGATCTTTTCGGAGTTTTCTCCGGAAGATACAAGGTAGTAATATCAATGTGTATCGCAATAGTTGATATTTTCCCTATACTCGGTTCAGGTACGATACTTATTCCTTGGGGAATAATTTCGCTACTGACGGGCAACTACGGTTTAGGTATAGGCTTGCTCGTAATGTATATTATTATCACCGTACTGCGTCAGTACATTGAGCCGAAGCTCGTTGCGGGTCAGCTTGGTCTGCCCCCTGCAGCAACACTTATTGCTATGTATCTGGGTCTTAAAATTTTTGGTGTGTTAGGCATATTCTTATTGCCGTTGACTTTAACAATCTTAAAAGTACTCAATGATGACGGTGTAATACACCTGTGGAAACCATCCGACAAAAACAAAAACTCTGCAGTTTCATCTGAACCCGGAATAAAAAAGAAAACGAAAGGAAGTAAAACAAAATGAGTAAAATCATCGAGGTCAAAGGACTTGAAAAATCCTACGGCCGCAAGCAGGTTCTGCGCGGCATTGACCTGAACTTTGAAGAAGGCCAGATTATAGGTCTGCTCGGTCCTAACGGATGCGGCAAAACTTCACTTATCAAAATTCTCACAGGTCTTATTCACGACTACAACGGCACCGTACTTATTGACGGCAAAGAGCCCGGTGTATACACAAAGTCAATCACAGCATATCTGCCTGAGCGCACCTACCTTCCCGAATGGATGAAGGCTAAAGATGCAATCAGCTATTTCAACGATTTCTTTAAAGATTTCGACAAGGTTAAGGCAACAGAGATGCTCAACCGTTTTCGTCTTGACCCCAATCAGAAAATCAAGACAATGTCAAAAGGTATGCAGGAAAAGCTTCAGCTGCTCATAGTTATGAGCCGTGCTTCAAAGCTCTACTGCCTTGACGAGCCTCTTGGCGGTGTTGACCCTGCAACAAGAAGCGCCATACTTGATGTAATTATGAATAACTACGCCGAAAAATCAACAGTTCTTATCTCAACTCACCTTATCAACGATGTTGAACGTATTTTCAACTCCGTACTTATGATAGGCGAAGGCAAGGTAAAGCTCGACTCAAGCATTGATGAAATACGCGAAAGTGGCAGAAGCGTCGAAGAAATATTCAAGGAGGTGTTCAGCTTTGGTTGGTAAGCTTATAAAAAACGAGCTCAAAGCAGGGCTTCATTTTATGGCCCCTATCTATATTGTCACAGCAGTAATTTCCGCTTTACTCTATATTCTCCTTGGCAAAGCTGCTGAAACAGAAAATGCACCGCAGGCAGGTTTGCTGATATTAGGAATCGGTTTTGTATGTATTTGCGTTTTCTTATGCACTATAATCTCAGTAATTTCCAACTTCAACAAATCAATGTTCAAAGACCAGGGTTACCTTACGTTCACCCTTCCGGTCACAAGCAATCAGTTACTTTTCTCCAAAGCACTCTGCTCTTTCTTATGGATACTTCTCAGCTACATCATCACTCTCGCGCTTTTAGCCGGTGCCTTTTTCTCTATGATGTTTAAGCTGATGGAAAAATACGATGCAGAGAATATTGAAATCACAGCAGATCTGATTATAAATATGTTGTCAGGTGTTGTTAATTTACCCTGGACCAACCTCGCAGATATACTTTCCGCAATAATCAGCATAGTTATTTTTGCTGTAATTTATCTCTTCATTACAACTCTGCACACAGTTTCTCAGATTTATTTCTCCGTTTCTCTTTCCAATATACGTCCGTTAGACAAATTCGGTATGTTTTCAACAATAGGTATCTATTTTATAGTTTGGGCAAGCACTTCCATAATCTCGACAATTATCAATTCCTCCATTCCCTTCGGACTGAAAATCGGTCTCACAGGTGTAGAAACCGTCGCTGACTTTTCAGTACTTGACCCGACAAAAACAATGTTATTCGGTATAGGTGACCTTGTATTTCCTGTCATCGCAACAGTTTTCTTCTTCTTTATGACATCATGGTTTATGAAACACAAAATTAACCTTAAATAAATCGGAGTTAGTATGCATAAGTATTTAAAAGTAATTATTTTTGTTGCCATTGCAGCAATTCTTTCTTTTTCACTACAGGTATCAGCATTTGATGCCGCAGAGCAAGAAGTTAAATTTTCCGCTTACTGTAAAACTCAAGCAGATGTAATCAAAGCAGTTGAATCAGGTGCATCATTTGTATCGATCGGCGGCACTCTCACCCTCGCAGATGCCGTAAAGGCTGTTGACGGAAAAGCTGCAATCATTATTGATGCCGACAGCATTGATCAAGCTGATGCGAAGTATTCCGAATTCACTTCACTTGGTGCAAAAGGTGACGTTTACTACAGAATAAACATAGGTGCAAGCAAAGCAACATCCTGGGCACAGGGTAAAAACGCCAAAATAATCGGATACTATAAAGGTAATATTTACCCTATTGCCGTCGGAGCAATCAACTCATACGGCAAGGCTTCAAAAGGTGCAATAATTCAGATGCAGACCAATAATCAGGACGGTGTTATTCTGCACAATTCCGTTACCTCAAGCTTTGCCAAACGCGGTGCATACGGTATGTTTTCATTTGTCGATTCAACACGCAGTGCAAAACGTACAGACAGCGAAAGAAGCTGGGACGACCTTATTGCAAGAGGTTATACAATAATCGAAACCGCCTACCCTGCCGATTTTGCAGACTATCTTGAAGACAACACAGCTGAAAGACAGAAACTCACCGACAGCGTAAATGCGGCACTTGCGACAAAAACAGAGGGCTGCTCACCCAACAGAGTATCAGACTACAAATCAGCTCTTGAAAAAGCTCAAGCCCTGCTCAGTGACGGCAGCTCTGCTACATACGCTATGGCCGATGCACGCGCAATACTTGATGAAGCAGTTGCCAACATAACAATTCAGGACGGCTCACAAATCAAGGGCGACCTTAAATTCACACCCGCCAGAATCGGCTGGGCTCTTTTCGGTATTGCACTTGTGCTCAGCTGGCAAATCTTTTTCCGTAAGCGTTGGGCTAAATCTTAATAAAATTTTAATTTAAAAGCAAAAGAGGGATATCATGAACAGCAACAATGCAAGCATACCCAGAGCCGGCAGGCCCGAAGAAGTCGGCGTTTCTTCTGCTGCAATAGCGGAATATGTGCGTGACATTGAAGAAAGCGGTATCGAAAGCCATTCATTGATGGTTATCCGTCACGGCAAGGTTGCCTACGAATCATATCGAAAACCTTATGCAGCAGATATTCCTCACACCCTGTATTCGGTCAGCAAAAGCATTATGTCAATTGCTGCAGGCTTTGCCGTAACCGAGGGGTATTTAACTCCCGAAACAAGGCTGGTAGACATATTCCCCGAATGCAAGCCCGAAAAGCCCGACGAATCACTGGAAAAGATTACACTCCATCATCTGCTTACGATGACCGCAGGCAAAAATGTCAGTTTGCTTGCTGATAAAACATCGTACCACTGGGTTCGCGATTTTATGAAAGTAAAGCAGACTTATGAGCCCGGTGAAGGCTGGTCATACGTAAACGAAAACACATACTGCGTATCCGCCATGATAGCAAAGACTACGGGAATGAGTGTTACCGATTTCCTCAAGCCCCGTCTTTACGAGCCGCTCGGAATCACAAACTATCAGTGGGAGTGTGACCACACGGGCGTCGAAACAGGCGGTTGGGGTCTCTATCTCAAAACTGAAGACCTGGCAAAGATTGCACTGTGCTGTCTTAATGACGGTGTTTACGACGGCAAACAGATAATACCAAAAGAGTGGCTTGACCTTGCAACCTCGGATATTACGCAAGGTATTCCGAATTCACCTGTTGACGGCTACGGATACTCGATATGGGGCTGTGACACCGAGCAGACATTCCGCTTTGACGGTATGTTTTCTCAATTCGCATATATTTATAAAGAATACGACGCGGTTGTTGTACTTACAAACAACGAAATCAGCGAAGCAAAAGCAGTTGAATGTTTCCGTCGCTATTTCCCCGATGCTTTTTTTGACAACGTAAATCCACCCACGGTTGAAATACCGGAATTTACTCCGCTCGAAGAAATTCTGCCTATGCCCAGACAGCCCGAAACCGAAAAAGCTGTTTCGGGCAGAACAATAAAATTCAAACCTGCTGCAGCATACAAGTTACTCGGCTATCCGCTGAGTGCACTGACATTTCCTGCAGTATATATGTCTGCCATAAAGCCCGGTCCTGTTGATAATTTCAGATTCAGCTTCTACGAAAATGAATGTACAATGTACTGGACTGAAGGCAACGAAAGCAACATCATACATATCGGACTTGACGGTAACCCGAGAAAAAGCAAAATCACTCTCGGAAAAATCAATTACACTGCAAGTTCATCTGCTGCATGGCTTAACAAAAATACACTCGAGGTATGGATAAGACCGCTCGAGTCAATAAGCCAGCGCAAGTTCAGATTTATTTTTGACGGTGATACCGTAACGCTAAAGCCGTCATCAAATCCCGAGCTCAGCTACATAGCAGAAAAACTATTACCCTCAATAAGCAATATGATTCCAAATCCGACAGCTTACAAAGCGTTCAGCAAATTTCTGCTCAGCAGCCCCAAGCTTGTCGATGCACCCTATCAAGGAAAACTCACAAACAAATAAACAATATTTACAAACGGAGAAACGCAGACAATGACCACTTTTACCTGTTTTGTTTGCACAGCACTTATAGTGCTTGAAATAATATTTGTGCCGCTGTATCTAAAAAAAATGTGGCCGACAAAGAATTGGCATTCACTCGGCTATAAAATGGTATGCGCAAGTGCATATGTCGCCCTCGCAGCTGTTATAACATATTCAGCGGGAACCTTCGGCAGATATCCGCTGATGATGATTATAGGCTTTGTTGCATCCTGGTTGGGTGACCTTATGCTTCACATCCCGAAGCCTACAAAGGTTTTCTTTTGTATAGGCATGGTATTTTTCGGTGCCGCTCATATATTCTATTGCCTTGCATTTATTGGCGTACAGCTTTCATTCTTCCCTGCAACCACTGCTGTTGCGTGGCAGGAATTATTGACGGCAGTTTTGATTGTTGCCGTATTCCTTACTGTATGCCTTATCAAGAAAGTAAGCTTCGGCTCAATGCTTGTACCTTGTGCCGTATACGGAATCCTTGTTACAATGATGATGATAAAATCATCATTGCTGGGAATAAGATTGCTTGCAAGCAACGCTGACGATATGACAGTACCTGCATTACTTCTGCTTATCGGCGGCATCTGCTTCTTTTTGTCAGACGGCTCACTTGCACTTATTTCATTTGATACGCGTTACAAAAAATTCAAACTCAAAGTATTCAATATAGTCACATACTTCGGTGCACAGATTTGCCTTGCACTGTCAATACTTTACTTTGTATAAATTTATCCGGGAGGATTTTAAAATTATGGGACCTATAGGAATTGTTCTGCTTTGCGTTCTCGGTCTGATTGTCGCATTGATTGCCGTTGCCGCAATAAGAGCCGTAATGCTCAAAGCAAAACCCAACACAAACGAACCCGCTATCAAGCCCACTGATGAAGAAGCACTTGATTACGCTGAAAAGCTCAGCGAAATGATTAAAGTGCCCACCATTTCACTCAGAGGAAACACAGACCTTTCACAGTTTTATAAGCTGCACGAGGTAATGAAGCAGAATTTCCCGCTCATTTTTGAAAAACTTGAATGTACGGAAATCGAAGGCAATTTGCTTTTCCGCTGGCCCGGTAAAGACCCGAAGCGTAACGGTTTACTTCTTATGGGTCATCAGGATGTTGTTACCGCTGATGAGCCTACTTGGACAAGAGAGCCCTTCTCCGGTGAAATCGCTGACGGCAACATTCACGGCAGAGGCTCTATGGACTGCAAGTCAACGGTTTTCTCAGAGTTTCAGGCTATTGAAGAGCTGCTTGCAGAGGGTTATGAGCCCCCTTGCGATATCTACCTTGCAACCGCAGTCGATGAAGAGATTTCAGGCGGCGGTGCTCCGATGCTTGTTGATTACCTCAAGTCAAAGGGTGTACACCTTGATGTAGCTATGGATGAAGGCGGTGCAATCCTTAAAGGTCAGCTTCCTACAATGGACGGCTGGTGTGCCGCAATCGGTATACTCGAAAAAGGTTATATCGACGTCAAAATCAAGGCTAAGGGTAAGGGAGGTCACTCCTCCACTCCTCCCAAAAACACACCTATGACAAGGCTTGCAAAATTTGTCGCCGATATCGAAAACGACCAGCCCTTCAAGGCTGAAATTTCAGGCTCCGTTTATGCAATGCTTAAAGAGGCTGCTCCTTATCTCGGATTTCCGCTGAGAATGGTACTCGGCAATATGTGGCTTTTCAAAGGTCTGCTTACCAAGGTGCTTCCCGTTGTAAGCCCGATGTGTAAAGCATTCGTTAAAACAACATTTGCCTGCACAATGGCTGAAGGCTCACAGACACCCAACGTTATACCGACCGAGGCTTATGTAGTGTGCAACCTTCGTCCATCACCCCACCAGAATGCAGAGCAGTCACTTGCAGTACTTCAGAAGTACGCTGACAAGTATGACCTTGAGCTCGAAGTAATTCACGCAAGAAGTGCTTCAAACTGTGTTGACTACAAAGGTGAAGAATTCAAGTATCTTACAAAGTGTATCAACGAATGTTACCCCGATGCAGGCGTTATCCCCTACCTTATGACAGGTGGTACAGACTGCCGTCATTACGAGGCAATCGCCGACAACTGCCTGCGATTCTGCCCGATTAAAATGAGTAATGAACAGCTTGCCGCAATGCACGCAGCTAACGAAAGCATAGGCGTAAGCGAAGTTGCACATTGCGTAAAATTCTATAAGCACTACATCAAGAATCATAAGTAATTAACAAACCCACCTGTCGATTTTTCTTCAGGTGGGTTAAATAAAAACACAGCCGCATCTGTAGTGGATGCGGCTGTGTTGCTTTTATTCACTTCTGAGTGCTTGTACAGGGTCTTTCTTTGCGGCTACACGGGAAGGTATAAAGCCTGCAATAAGAGTAAGACCAACGCTTATACCAATCAGTATAACAGCACCAAGGAAAGGTAGTGCGGCAAGATTAGGAATATCCAGAACAGCTTTGACAATTATATTTATCGGTATATTTATCAGCAGCGTTGCAATTATACCCATTAAACCTGACGCCAGACCTATAATAATTGTTTCGGAGTTGAACACGCGGGAAATATCCTTCTTTGAAGCACCGATTGAACGGAGAATTCCAATCTCCTTTGTACGCTCAAGCACGGAAATATAGGTGATAATTCCTATCATTATTGACGAAACAACAAGTGAAATAGAAACGAAAGCCATAAGTCCGTATTTAATAATATCAATGAACTGTGTCAAGGAGCTCATAATAAGGTTAACATAATCGGTATAGGTTATGGTAGCCTCTTCTCTGCCTTCATTAATCTGAACTTCGTTGTACTCTTCTATTATTTCAACAATTCTTTCCTTTGAAGCAAAATCACGCGGATAAAGCGATATGGTTGCAGGTGCATCAGAATCGGCCGCACCGAGCAATTTCATATTATCTTCATAGGTCGTATCGGTTTCTTCAAAAGCGAGACCTGTAAAGACATCAACCTCTGTGTTTGCTATCTGCTGTTTAACTATTTCGCTTCTGTTTGCAACACTCATTATATATTCGGTCAGGCCGCTCATATAGCCTACTGTGCCTGCCTCAACAACAGATTTTGCAGTTGACTTGGGTCGTGCGATTGCAACAATTTCAAGCTCTTGTGAAGCATCGACAATACCTTTCATATACACTTCATCTTTGCTCATATCATCCCATACATCGCCGTTTTTATGATAATAATACGATGACGGAACAAGCTTGAATTTAAGACCAAGAAATTCATCGTATCCGTAGCTCTCAAGTTCAATAGCAGCCTGGGTATTCTGCGATACATCACTCTGTGCGTAATTCAGTTCTCTTACATCTGCAAGGCCGAGTGCATAGAGGGTTATATCGTCAATTTCATTATTCTCATCAAGGAAAAGCACAAGCTCATTATAATTCTGCGGCCATTCGCCTGCAAGTATATCATACTGAGCATCAAGAAGTTCAGCATCGCCGATAACTTCTTCCCATACATCGGTATCCGTTGTAAGTCCGAATTTCTCGAGAGAATCGTTTGGTCTGAGACGGGTAACGCTCTGACTTGTATCAGATTTAAAAATCTGCAAATCTATATCGTAACCGTATTTTATATCAGTACAAAGCGGCTTGAACACATCACTGTTCTGCTCGATATACTGCTTGAATCTGCCCATATCATTCTGCTGTGCCTTAAACTGAAGGTCTGCAGCGGAATTCTGCAACATAGGACGCTTATATATCTTATCAGAGCCGTGCTCGGCTATATTCAAATCCGAGTCAACTGTAGCTCCGAGCAGCTGCATAATATCATAGGTTTCTGCCTCAATCGTAATCGGGTAAGATGCAAGTGTATCACGCTCGACCGAGCTGATATAAGCCTGCATACCGTTTGAAAGCGAGAGAATAAGTGCAATACCGATAATACCTATACTGCCTGCAAACGAGGTAATCAACGTCCTGCCTTTTTTGGTAAGCAGATTATTGAAACTCAGTGACAGCGCAGTACCAAAATCCATCGAAGTTCTTTGCTTATCGTTCTTTTCTTTCTTTCTTTTTTCAGATTCTTCGGATACGGAAACCGTATAAGGATTAGAATCGTTACAAATTTTACCGTCTTTGATATTTATTATTCGGTTGGCATATTCTTCTGCAATCTCGGGATTATGAGTAACCATAATAACGAGCCTGTCCTTTGATATTTCACGGATAAGCTCCATTATCTGCTCACTTGTACCCGAATCGAGTGCACCCGTAGGCTCATCGGCAAGCAGAATATCGGGGTCATTTATAAGTGCACGCGCTATTGCTACACGCTGCATCTGACCGCCCGACATCTGGGTAGGCTTTTTATTCAGCTGGTCACCGAGACCGACTTTTTCAAGCACTTCCTTTGCACGGCGGCGTCTTTCGCGTTTACTTACACCCGAAAGAGTAAGCGCAAGCTCAACATTTGAGAGCACTGTCTGGTGCGGTATAAGGTTGTAATTCTGAAAAACAAAACCTATTGAATGATTACGATAGCCGTCCCAATCCTTATCCTTATATTGCTTTGTGGAGCGGGAGTTGATTACAAGGTCGCCCGAATCGTATCGGTCAAGACCGCCTATAATATTCAACAATGTTGTCTTACCCGAGCCTGACGGTCCGAGAATTGCAACAAATTCACTGTTACGAAAGCTGATACTGACATTATTGAGAGCAAAAACCTCACTGTTGCCGGTTTTATAGCATTTCGTAATACTTTTTAACTCTAACATTTTTCATTCCTCCGTTTTTTATATTATAAATCATATAAACTTAAAGGTCAACTGACTATATAAATATCAAATTGCTCTTTACATTTTCTGCAAATATTATATAATAACTATACGTTATTTCAAATTATTGGGGTGAAATCAATCTTGAGAATCAAATGGAAAACTGTTGCAAAAATTATTGCAATTATTCTCTGTATATATCTTTGCATACACTACTGGCCGGGTATATCAGATTTAATGTCAAAAATCCGTACTGCCTCCGCACCGATAATAATGGGTATAGTAGTTGCTTACGCTGTAAATATACTCATGAGTTTTTATGAAAAGTTTTACTTTCCGAATTCGAAAAAGAAGGCTGTTATCAAAACACGCAGGCCGGTATGTATGCTCAGTGCGCTTATAACATTACTCGGCATAATAGCACTCATAATCGGCCTTGTTGCACCGCAGCTTATAGAATGTATAGAAACTCTCATATCAAAGATACCTGCCGCAATTGATTATACTCTTCCCAAACTTCAGAAAATCCTTGTAAAACTTCAGGAAAAAGGAATAGTACCTGATAATATTATGGATTCAATATATTCCATAAACTGGAAGGCACGTCTGAGTGAATTCTTTTCTCAGGAACGCATCGAAAGTGTTGTTTCTACGGTCACGGAAGGTCTTGGCGGTGCATTCAACCTTGCTTACGGTGCGATTAAAACAATCATTACCGCCCTTATCAATTTTGTAATCGGTATTATCTTCGCTGTTTACCTGCTTCTGGAAAAAGACAAAATCATATCACAGTGCAAGCGTCTTCTCAACCGCATTTTTCCTGAAGAAAAAACTCATAAGATTACTTACATCTGGCTTGAAATATGCGACTGTTTCCGCGATTTTATTGTAGGCCAGTGTACTGAAGCGGTAATACTCGGCGTTCTTTGCACACTCGGTATGCTTATACTTCAGATTCCCTATGCTCCGATGATAGGTGCACTTATGGGCTTTACGGCGCTTATCCCCATTGTAGGCGGTCTTATCGGTGCCGGAATCGGCGCATTCCTTATACTTGTAGACGGTTCACCTGTTAAAGCACTAGTATTTATTATTTTTGTTATCATCCTTCAGCAGATTGAAGGCAACATTATATATCCGAAGGTTGTCGGTCAATCGCTCGGGCTACCCGGAATCTGGGTGCTTGCAGCTGTTACTGTAGGCGGCGGAGTAATGGGCATAGCAGGTATGATAATAGGTGTACCTCTTACAGCAGCAGCATACAGACTTCTCAAAGCGTATGTAAACACGCCTAAACCCGGAATCCAAAAAGAAAAAACCGAAACAAACGAAAACACAGATGAACAGGTTCAGGAAACCGTTCAAGTGACCGAATAATCCGAAAGTCAACGCTAGCTAAAGCGTTGACTTTTTTGTTTATGCAACACAAAATTTTGATTAAATTTATTTGAATTGCACATAAAAATATGATAGTATTATATATAACAATAAATCAGTATAGGTGGTCAATTATGGCAGACTTTGAGAAAATAATCAAGACTGTTTTTTCATCGATTGGCAAAAACAGTTTTCCCGGCAAAAGTATAATAAAAGCAATTATTGCGATCTTTTCTGCTCTGGGACTGCTTTTTTCATATGCAGAGTCAATTATAACAAATAATTTTTACACTGATTATAAGGCACCATCACCTGCCCTTTCAACATACACGAAAGAGGATGACGATGAAATGATTAACGGTGACTTTTATGTAAGCACAAACGGCAGCGACACAAACAACGGCACAAAAGATGCTCCGTTTCTCACAATTGAAAAAGCGATGGAAGCTGTAAGAAACACCGATAAAACAGGTAAAAACGGCATAACTGTTTGTATCGAAGGCGGAGAATACCGCATATCATCCCTTGAGTTTACCAAAGAAGATTCGGGCACTGCATACTGTCCGATAACCTATCGTGCATATAACGGAAAAGTTGTGATAAATGGCGGTAAAAACCTTGAGTCTTCAAATTTCTCTTCTGTTACGGATGAAGCAGTACTTGCAAAGCTCCCCGATGGCGCTGAGAAAAATATCATCTGCACAGATCTCACAAAGCTCGGACTCACTGCCGACGACTGGGGCAAGCTTTACCCTGTAGGTAAATACGGAACACAATTTAAGTATGACGGTGACACTGAAGGTCCCGTCCCCTGCAATCTTTATTTCAACGGCAATCCCCTTACAACCGCACGCTACCCTAACGAGGGCTTCCTGAACACGGTTGAAATAATCCGTGAAGGAGAGGGTGAGGAAAGCGCTGCCAATATGCATGTAAAAAGAGAAGGCTGGGAAGAGTTGCGCAACCCCGAAACAACGATTTTTACGGTTGACCCCGCTACTGCTGACAGACTTAATTCATATTCTTCACTTGATAACGTGTGGCTATGGACAGCACTCATATACGAGTGGGCCGATACAACAGTACCGATAAAAAGCTTTGATTATGCAACAAAAGCACTGGAACCTGCTTATGTCAGCAGATTCGGCGCCGTACCCGGTTCAACTTACTATATTTTCAATGCTATTGAAGAGCTTGATGCTGCAGGTGAATGGTATCTTGACCGCGAAAGCGGTATGCTCTATCTGTATCCTCCCGAAGATATTAACAACGCTGAAATCACACTTTCTCTTTCCGACAAAAATATTATAACAGTAACCGATGCGGAATATATCTGCTTTGACGGACTTTCATTCCGCGGCACGCGCAGCAACGGCATTGTTATCAAGAGCAATTATGTAACCGTAAAAAACTGTCTGATTTCTGAGCTTTCCGGTAACGGTGTTTCCGTTGACGGCTACCACAACCTTGTAACCGACTGTGAATTTACACACATAGGTGCTACCGCCGTAGAACTGAGAGGCGGTGACAGAGAAACTCTGACCGCAGGTGAAAACCGTGTTGAGAACTGTATTATTCACGATGTTTCCGAGGTTTCAATAACCGAAGGCCAGGGTGTTAATATCGGTGGTGTAGGCAATATTTGCGCTCACAACGAAATTTATAATACACCTCAGCAGGCTATATGGTTTGGCGGAAACAGTAACATAATCGAGTACAATAATATTCACGATGTTGTTCTGCTTTCAAGCGACAGCTCTGCAATCTATACCGGCAGACGCTGGGACGAAGTCGGCACAATTGTACGTTATAACGCAATTTACAATGTAGGTGTCGAAGACTTTTATCCGCACGGAATATATTTTGATGACGGCGCAAGCGGTCACACAGTTTACGGCAACATTATAGCTAACTGTAACGGTAACGCATTTATGTTGGGCGGCGGCAGAAACCTCAACATTTACAACAACATCATAATCAACTGCGATAAGGCTTTTTTCTATGACGCACGTTCAAGAAACGGTGCTATGGACCCCGATTACTGGTTTGAGCACAGCCGTGAAGGGCTTGATATGTACACTCACCTGCTCGAGTCTCCCTGGCAGAGTGAGGCTTGGCAAACAGCTTACCCATATATGGCTGATTGGTCTCTCAATTACAGTGATCCAAACAACCCCGACTTTATTCCTAACCCTGCAGACAGCAAAATCAACTCCAATATCATAATTTACAACAAATTAAATCTCGGCGATATTGATAAAAAAGTAAAGAAGTACAGCGATATTTCAGGAAATCCGATTTACGCACTTTATAAAATGGATTCAATATTTGCAGACTACCAAAACGGCAACTACAACTTACGTGAAGATTCAAAAGTATTTAATAAGATTCCCGATTTCGAAAACATACCTCTTGAAAAAATCGGCAGAATAGCAAAGTAAATACTCAAGAAAAAACTACCTCGTCGGAAATTCCGTCAAGGTAGTTTTGTTTTATGAGTAATTATTTTTATTTGTCGGACATAAGCTTTTTTATAGCTTCAAAGGTTTTATCGCTGATTACGTGCTCGATTTTGCAGGCATCCTCTGCCGCAGTTTCTTCGTCAACACCGAGCATTGTGAGTGCTTTGCTCAGCACGGTGTGGCGGTCATAAATCTTGCGAGCAAGTGCCGCACCCTCGGCTGTAAGAGTAATACTGCCGTCAGTATCGATTGCAATGTAATTTTCATTCTTCAGCAAACCTACCGCACGGCTTACACTGGGCTTTGAAAAATTCATTTTTTCGGCTATATCTACAGAACGCACAGACGGTTTTTCCTGACTGAGCACATATATTGTTTCAAGGTACATTTCACCTGAAGGTTTAAGTGCCATTATCAACTCTCCAATAGTTTTAATTTATGTTTATAGAATATCACAAACTGAAACGAAAATCAATCAAAAGCTTAAGGCAGATTTCACAAATGTTTATTAATTCAAGAAATTCCCTTGACAATCAACAAAATTCAGGTATAATTTAACTGTAGTTAGCAGCAGCTAACTAATATTTTAAATTTCGAGTTAGCAGCGGCTAACTCAATGGAATACGGTGATTTAACTATGAATTTAAAACAAGCTGAAGAGGGCAAAGAATATATCATTCAGCAGATCAATACAAATGATGAAGAGCTGAATGCGTTTTTGTTTTCGCTCGGCTGCTATAGCGGCGAAACGATTACGGTCATATCGCACCGCAGAAGCGGCTGCACGGTTTCTATTAAAGACGGCCGCTACAGCATTGATAATCCGTTAGCGGAAGCGATAGTTGTTTTTTGACATATTTCAGTATTTTTTGCCTATCGGTTAGCTACAGCTAACCGACACATACAGAACAGGAGAAAAAAGATGAGAATTGCTTTGGCAGGCAACCCGAATTCGGGCAAAACAACGATGTATAATGCTCTTACCGGCAGTAATGAAAAGGTCGGTAACTGGGCAGGTGTCACCGTAGATAAAAAAGAACGTAAATTAAAAAAAGCCTATGCAGGCAGCAGACAGATTACTGTTGTTGACCTCCCGGGTGCATATTCAATGTCACCTTTTACAAGTGAAGAAAGCATTACAAGCTCATATGTAAAAAATGAAAAACCTGATGTAATTATAAACATTGTCGATGCAGATAATCTCAGCCGCAGTCTTTTCTTTACAACTCAGCTTATGGAGCTTGGTATTCCCGTTGTAATAGCACTCAATAAAATTGATATCAGCAAGAAAAAAGGCAACAGAATTGATTTAAAAGCTCTTTCCGCAAGACTTGGCTGTCCCGTTATAAAAACTGTTTCAACTTCGGCAGACGGACTTAAAAATCTGGTTGAATCCGCAATCGGTCTTATCGGCAAAAAGCAGACAGCACCTTATATTCAGGCTGATATTGACCGGAACAGCAAAGCTGCTGTTGAAGCTGCAGACCGCAAACGTTTTGAGTTTGTAAACAAAATTGTAAAAGAAGTTGAAAAGCGTAAGGTTTTAACAAAGGATAAAAACTTCGGCGATAAAATTGATAATATTCTCACCAACAAATGGCTCGGCTTGCCGATTTTTGCTGTTGTAATGTTCCTTGTGTTCTACATCTCGCAAAGCACACTCGGTGCATGGATTGCTGAGGGTGTTGAGGTCGGCGGAAAGTTTATTCCCGGCCTTGTACCGATTCTCGAGAGCTTCCAGGCTTGGGTAGGCGGTTTGCTTGAAAATGCCAATCCGCTTATTTCTTCAATTCTTGTCGATGGTGTTATCGGCGGCGTTGTTGCGGTTGTAGGTTTCCTTCCCCTTGTTATGGTAATGTATTTCCTTATCGCCATTCTGGAAGATTGCGGATATATGTCACGTGCTGCAGTTGTGCTTGACCCGATTTTCAAGCGTGTCGGCCTCTCAGGTAAATCGGTTATTCCGTTTGTTATAACTGTCGGTTGTGCAGTGCCCGGTATTATGGCAAGCCGCACAATCAAAAACGAGCGTGAGCGCAGAGCTACCGCAATGCTTGCTCCGTTTATGCCCTGCGGTGCAAAAATCCCCGTTATTTCACTGTTTGCAGGTGCATTTTTTGAGAATGCCTGGTGGGTCAGTGCATTGATGTATTTTGCAGGTATCGCCCTTATTTTCCTTGGTGCTCTGCTTATCAACCTGATTACAGGCCACAAGGCAAGAAAATCATTCTTTATTATAGAGCTTCCCGAGTACAAAGCTCCCTCTTTATGGGGTGCATTTAAGTCTATGTGCAGCCGTGGTTGGGCTTACATAGTTAAGGCTGCAACAATCATTCTTCTGTGCAATATGATAGTTCAGCTTATGCAGACATTTACCTGGAGATTCACTGTTGCGGAAAGTGCAGATTCATCTATCCTCGCTTCTATCGCTTCACCCTTTGCTTATCTGCTTGCACCCGTTGTCGGTGTTTTGTCGTGGCAATTGGCGGCTGCAGCAATCACAGGCTTTATCGCTAAAGAAAACGTCGTCGGTACACTGGCAGTTTGCTTCGTCGGCCTCGAAAATCTTATTGATACCGAAGAGTTGGCTATGATTGAGGGTGCAGGCACAGAGGTTGCAGGTATAATGGCAATCAGCAAGGTTGCAGCACTCGCATACCTTATGTTCAATCTTTACTCACCGCCCTGCTTTGCGGCTATCGGTGCTATGAATTCCGAGATGAAGAGCAAAAAATGGCTCTTTGGCGGTATCGGTCTCCAGCTTGCAGTCGGCTATACGGTAGCTTATTTTATTTATACAATCGGTACTCTTGTTACCGGCGGTACACTTAATATCGGTGCGGCAATCGGCGGCCTTGTCGGAGTAGCTGCTATGGCTTCGGTTGTAGTCGGCCTGATTATAAACACTCGCAAAAACAAGAAAATCACCATTAAATCACAGGATTATTAATTATGGAAAATATTATTGTTATTTTAATTTTGGTTGCAATTGCCGCAGGCATAATATGGTACCTTATCCGTGCAAAAAAACGCGGTGAAAAATGTATCGGTTGCCCTTATGCAAAGCAGTGCGGCGATAAATGCAACTGTGGATGTTCCGATAAAAAAACTGACTGAACTGACAGCGGCAAGAAGAATTATTCTTCCTGTCGCTGTGGAATTTTTTATAAATATATGATAAAATATATATTGTAGCTTCTTAAGGAAAGGAGAGTCCGTTATGGAGCAGTACAATATAAGCGGAATGAGCTGTGCAGCGTGCAGCGCAAGAGTCGAAAAAGCTGTACTCGGTGTAAAGGGTGTTACAACTTGCTCAGTCAGCTTGCTTACAAACTCAATGGGAGTTGAGGGCACTGCAGATGCGAGTGCAATTATTGCCGCAGTAGAAAAAGCAGGCTACGGTGCTTCAAAGAAAGATGCTGAAAATAAAGCTGAGCAGTCAGATATTCTTGCCGATAAAGAAACGCCTGCACTTTTCAAAAGGCTTGTTGCTTCGTTCTTTTTCCTTCTGTTACTGATGTATGTGTCAATGGGACATACGATGTGGGGCTTTCCTCTGCCTGCGATTTTGGAGCATAATCATTTGGCAATCGGAATCCTGCAGATGATACTTTCTTTAATTGTATTGATAATTAACAGAAAGTTTTTCATCAACGGCTTTAAGGGTGTTATTCATCGCTCACCGAATATGGATACACTTGTTGCACTCGGCTCGGGTGTATCTTTTGTATACAGTGTTTATATGCTTATAACAATGCCGACGGATTTTCTTCACGGACTTTATTTTGAGTCTGCCGCGATGATACTCGCACTCATTACCTTCGGAAAAATGCTTGAGGCACGCTCAAAGGGCAGAACAACCTCTGCACTGAAAAGCCTTATGAATCTTGCACCGAAAACGGCAACGGTTATCCGTAACGGAAAAGAAATCCGCGTTAATATTGAAGAAGTACGCAAGGGCGATATTTTTGCAGTCCGTCCGGGCGAAAGCATTCCTGTTGACGGTGTTGTTATTGAGGGCAACAGCGCGGTTGATGAAAGTGCACTGACGGGTGAAAGCATTCCCGTTGAAAAAGCTGTCGGCGATAGCGTAAGCGGTGCTACAATAAACAGCTCGGGTTATATCAGATGCAAGGCAACGCGTGTCGGCGAAGATACAACGCTTTCGCAAATCATAAAAATGGTAAGTGATGCAGCGGCAACAAAAGCACCTATTGCAAAGATTGCCGATAAAGTGTCGGGCATTTTTGTACCGTGTGTTATCGCGATTGCCGTTATAGTGCTTGCTGTATGGCTTCTTCTCGGCAAAAGCACAGGCTTTGCACTTACAAGAGCAATATCCGTGCTTGTAATCAGTTGCCCTTGTGCTCTTGGCCTTGCAACACCTGTTGCGATTATGGTCGGCAACGGCAAGGGTGCTAAAAGCGGAATTCTTTTCAAAACTGCCGCTTCCCTTGAGAATGCAGGCAAAACGCAGATTGTTGCCTTAGATAAAACAGGCACAATCACCAAAGGCGAGCCCGAGGTGACGGACATTATAGGCGAAAAAGAGCTGATTGAAACGGCTTACAGCCTTGAGATAAAAAGTGAACATCCGCTTGCAAAAGCTGTTGTGCGATACGGTGATGAAAATAATATCTCCCCTTCCGCTACAACGGACTTCAGAGTTTTTCCCGGCGGCGGATTGACTGCCGAGATTAACGGAGAAAAGGTATGCGGCGGTAATGCAGAATTTGTCGGCAAGTATGCGAGTGTTACTAAAGATTTGCTTGAAGAAGCCAACAGAATTTCGCGTGAAGGCAAAACCGCAATTTTCTTTGCAAAAGGCAAAAAAGTGCTCGGTATTATTGCCGTTGCAGATACAATAAAGTCAGACAGTGCCGAAGCTGTTTCTCAGCTTAAAGCTATGGGAATCCGTGTTGTTATGCTTACGGGTGACAACCAAACAACTGCCGAAGCTATAGGAAAACAAGTTGGCGTTGACGAAGTTATTTCGGGTGTTAAACCCGACGGTAAAGAGGCGGCAATCAGAAAGCTGCAGAAAGAAGGCAAGGTTGCAATGGTCGGCGACGGCATCAACGACGCCCCTGCCCTCACCCGTGCCGATACAGGCATCGCAATAGGTGCAGGCACCGACGTTGCATTGGATGCGGCAGACGTTGTACTTGTAAACAGTTTTCTCTCCGATGTGCCTGCAGCTATACGTCTCAGCCGTGCAACCCTGCGCACAATTCATCAGAATCTTTTCTGGGCATTCTGCTATAATGTAATCTGTATTCCCGTAGCAGCAGGTGCTTTTGTGTGGGCAGGGCTGACTCTTAATCCGATGATTGGTGCGGCGGCAATGAGCCTTTCGAGCTTCTGCGTAGTAACAAATGCACTCAGACTCAATTTATGTAATATTCATTCGGCAAAGAAAGATAAAAAAATTAAACAGCAACCAAAGAAAGAAGAGAAAACAATGGAAAAAACAATCAGGATTGAAGGCATGATGTGTCCGCACTGTGAGGCACGAGTCAAAAAGATACTGGAAGAAACCGACGGAGTTGACTCGGCAATTGTAAGCCATACAGAGGGTACAGCGGTCGTAATCTTATCTGCCTCTGTTTCGGACGATGTATTTACAAAGCTCATAACCGACAACGGATATGAGGTAACAGAAATAATTTAACAACTCGGTAAAATCAAACTGCCCCGTGCTGTATCATACGTACAGTAGGGGCAGTTAATTTTTATCGGCAGCACTTAAAGCAGTGAAAGAATCCTGCGTTTGTATTCCAGAAACTCTGCTGTCAGGTTAAAATCTTCGCATCGAGGTTTAGGTTCTTTGATGATTATTTCGCCCGTTATTTTTCCGGGTGTGCCGGACAACAGGTAAATTCTGTCCGAAATGAGTATTGCTTCATCAATATCATGAGTAATGAAAAGCGTTGAAAGCTTAATTTCACCCATAACCTTCAGATACCATTTGTGCATTGAACTTTTCGTTATTGTATCAAGTGCAGAGAAAGGCTCATCAAGCAGAGCAACATCCTTTGAAAACATATATGTTCTGAGTAATGCCGCACGCTGACGCATACCGCCCGAAAGCTGCGAAGGATATTTCCTCTGCGTACCCTCAAGACCAAACTGTGAAAACATCGGCGACACTTGTTTTCGCGCTTCTTTTTTCTTTATTCCTTTCAGTAAAAGAGGTAATGCGGCATTATCCTCAATTGTCCTGTAAGGCAGCAGCAAATCCTTTTGCAGCATATAGCTTATGTTTCCGGGCTGATTGGTGATATCCTTTCCGTCAAGCAGCACCTGACCGCTGTCAGGTGTAAGCAGACCTGAAATAATATTGAACAGCGTTGTTTTTCCGCCTCCGCTCACACCGAGAAGGCACACAAGTTCACCTTGATTAAGTTCAACCGAAATGTCTTTAAGCACAGGTTTACCGTCGAAGCTTTTACTTACGTTTTTTACTTCTAACTTATTCATATCATTCGGGCAGATATTCGTTTGTGAAGCCGAAATCAGGGTCGATTTTTTCTTCAAGAAGATTCTTTTCATTCAGCCAATTATAGAAAGCTGACCAACGCTCGGGGTCAAACTCTCCCCATTTTGAAGCATCGGATATATATTCTTTTGCCAGGTATTCCTGGCTTGCATAGACAAGCTCGCTGTTTGATTTGAGTTCGGGTGCCGCATTCATCAGAATATCTGCGGCATCTTTGGAGTTTTCTGCCGCGTATGTATATCCCTTTGAAAGCGCATCAACGAAAGCCTTTGCTGTTTCGGGATTTTCTTCAAGCCACGCATTGTTGCCTATTATAACGGGCGTGTAATAATCGAATACGGGGTCTATATCTGCAAACTCAAAGTAATCGGTCTCAAGACCTGCAGTTTCGCAGGCTACACCTGCCCAGCCGTAGAAAATCCATATTGCATCGACACTTCTGCTTTTCAGTGCTGACACTTCATCCGTAACGGTAGAAGGAATAAGCTCAACAAGGTCAAAATTACCGCCGTCAGCCTTCATTACCTCACGGATCGTTTCCTTCTCAACATCCATATCCCATGTTGCGTATTTCTTGCCTTCAAGACCCTTGGGGGTATGCATTCCTTCACCTTTACGTGAAACAATACCCGAAGTGTTATGCTGAATTATTGCGGCAACTGCAGTAACAGGAATTGCACTCTCACCTATAAAAGCAGGTGCAAGGCTGTCCTGAAACGAAACACCGAACTGTGCTTTGCCCGATGCTACAAGTGCTTCCGCACCGCCTTCGGGCGGCTGAACAATCTCTACTTCAAGACCTGCTTCTTTAAAATATCCTTTGTCCCGGGCAACAAATATACCGGTATGGTTTGTGTTGGGTGTCCAGTCAAGAACTATTGTAATTTTGTTTGGTTCATCTTTCTTGCAGGCAGGCAAGCAAAGAATTATTGCAACTGCCAGCAACACAGCAATTATTTTTTTCATAGTTTTTCTCCTTTTTTGTTTAAGTTACGGTAAGGCATACATTTTTTCTCCGCAAATCCGACCAGAGCCATAAGTGCAAGAGAAATAGCTGAGATAAGAAAAATTACGGCAAACATCTTATCAAAAGCGAAGGCTTTTTTAACACGTGTCATATAAACGCCCAGACCACCGAAACCGCCGAGCCATTCGCTTATGACTGCTCCGACAACGCTGTATGCCGCAGCTATTCTCAGACCCGAAAAAAGCTGAGGTAATGCCGAAGGGAATTTGATATAGCGGAAAACTTTTATTCGGTTCGCACCCATAGAGCGAAGTAAACCTATTGCATCTTTGTCCGCACTTCTGAAACCGTCAAGAAGTCCGACGGTTACGGGGAAGAAGGTAGATATAACTATCAACACAATCTTCGGTGTCATTTCGTAACCGAACCAGAGCACAAGAAGCGGTGCGATTGCGACAGAAGGAATTGTCTGAGTAATAATAAGCAAAGGATAAAACGCTTTATAAAGCAAACCGAATGTATCCATTAACACAGCAACGGCAAATCCCACACTTACTCCGAGAAACAGACCGATAAATGCCTCCTGCAAAGTGATAACAGAGTTCTCAAGCAGCAGAGGAAATTCGCTTACAAAAGCCTGCATTACCTCTATCGGTGACGGCAACATAAACGACGGTACCAACTCCAACGAGCAAACAAGCTGCCATATAAACAGTAACGCGGCTACGGCGGCAACAGACGGTAAATTACGCTTGGGCATGTTTTTTGATTTTTTTGTCAATGGTCAGTATTTCACCTTCGGGTCTGTAAACAACCCTGACATAAGCTGAAACGCTTTCGGCACCTGCTCTTACAGCTACGTGCTGACACTCTTTGACAATATCCATAAGTTGATCATAGTCTTCGCCTTCAACCGTTGTTTCAAAAGGACCTACGTGGCAGTGTAAGCCGCTGCTTCTGATAAATGCGATAACCTCATCTACAATGCGAATGAGCTCATCTTCGTCTTTTGCCTTGGGAAGAACCTGGATTGCGATACTTGCTTTCATAAATTTTACCTCCAAAATAAAATTGCCTCCGCCGGAAAACGGCGAAGGCAACTTGAAGTAATATCAGTTTACTGCAGATTACTGTTATACTTTATGCTTCCTACGCCGGCATTATCCGGATCAGGTTTGCGGGTCGCAGGTTCACCTGCCTCTCAGCCGCCCATAACGGCTCCCCGGAATTTATGAAATAAAAAAACAGAGGCACCCTTTTCGGATGCCTCCTGTAAAAACTCATTTGTATGACTTCCTACGGCGGCATTATCCGCATCAGGTTATAGGGTCGAAGTTTGATTACTTCCTCTCAGCCTGCTCACACAAGCTCCCCTGTATTTATTTCGTTTTGTATTATACACTCAATTTTACAAAATTTCAATAGTTTTTTTCAAAAACGAGACATATAAAATCCAGTATCGGCTCTGATAATCCTCTTGTTTTATTTTGAAGTTACTTCACAGTATTTACCGATAGTGAACATTGTTTTGGGGAATGACTGCTTCTTTCCGCAGACGGTAATACCATCAAGCTCGACCTGCACCGTGTTTGTATCACTGTCAGTACCTGCAATTTTCGGCCTCATATATGAGGTGTAAGAAATGTTTCTGAAAACAACATTCTTAATCTCAAAATCCTCAGCCTCTTCATCGTAAATCTTTACAAGAATAGGTCTGCCTTCATCACGGAATATCTCGATATTCTCAAAAAGCACTCCGTCAATGCCGCCTTCGGTCATCTCGGCAACTACAACAAGTGAACCTATTCTGTCGTTATTCCAGATTGCGTCACGGTAAACTACAGCACAGTCGCGGAATGTAACGTCGGAAATCTTATTAATTACTTCACCCGTAATGCCGAAGCATCTTGCATATCCGCCCCATGCTATACAGTTTGTGAAGGTTATATTTTTACTGTCCATCGAGCCGCCGAGTGCTTTAACCTCAAAGGTATCGTCCGCTACTCGTGCAAAGCAGTTGTCAACGGTAACGTTATGGCTGTTACAAATTGCAAAGCCGTCGCAGTTGCCGCGGTTGCCTATGATATCTACATTGTCAATATCAACATCCGTACAGCCGTAGGAAATAAATGACCACTCGGGTGAATTGATAATTTTAACGTCTCGAACGGTTACGTTGTTGCATGAGGTGAATACAACGCCTCTGCGTTCTCTTCTGTCAAGGCGTGTCATATCTATAACACCCCTGCCTGCAAGCGTTATGTTATTGCAGTTGTAGAAATTGATGAAGGGATATCTCGTAAGTCCTATTGAGTTATCACCGGGTGCAGTAGGCTCAAAGTATTTGTTTTCATCCTCTGCACAGTCAATATCGTAAAGGTGGTTTGCCATAACATAAGCACCTTCGCGCAGATAGATTACAAGATTATTGTGTCCGACAAGGTTGACATAGTCGTAATTATAAACACCTTTATCAAGGACCCAGACGCTATCTTCTCCGTATTCTTCTATGTATGCTGCTATTTCCGCATCCTCGTCAACCTTTTCGCGCACCATAAGCGTATAGCCGTAGTACTGGTTTGCGTTATTGAAAAGGAATGTATAAACACCTGTTTTGTTGATTGATGCGGTGACTGTATTATCTTTGCACTGTGCCTTTACGCCGTGTGATTCGGGCAGTACTATTGCATTTTTCAGTTCAACATCGGCACCCGTTATTTCAATATTGAATGAAAAATCTTTTTCTGAATCAACATAAATCTCGGAAAAAGAATGAAGCGTGCCGGTATCGTCTACACGGATAAAAACAACCGAAGCATAAACAGGAATTTCCTCGCCGCTGACCTTTGCGGTATAATACGGTGAAATAGTAATTCCGTTCATATCATCATATCCGCCCGACTGTACGTACTCGGGCAGCTCTGCCGAAGCACGGCCTACAAGCTCCTGCTCGGTAAGCCCCGCTTCTTCAAGTGTTATTATCGCTTCATCGGGATACTGAAGAAATGAAAAATCAAAGTTTTCACTTTCCGGATACACCGTTGCAGGGACTAACAGATTTGAGAAAAAGACTGAAAGAGTAGTAAAAATAGTAAACAGAAATTTTATAAACTCTTGCATTTGTCTAACCACCTTGATGAAATTTTTACATGTAAAACATTCTATCAAAAAAAATATTTAAAATCAAGTATATAAAATGCGTATGGGATAATATAATGATATTTCCAAAATACAATTAATAAATTTTCAAAATGTAGTATAGTATGTATTATATCAAAGAAAGGAAATTAAGATTATGGTTTTTACTCTCGGACTTTTGTGGCTGTTTATTGCGGCTATGGTTATCAGCTCTATCGGCTTTAAAAATTATGTATGGTTTATTTCGCTCGGCTACGGATTTTCAATAGCAGGCGAAAGCTTGCTGATGATGATTCTTTACCGAGGTCAGCTCACAATCGGCACAATTATATGCTGTGTGCTGTTTATGGTTTACGGTTGCAGACTCGGCGGATACCTTGCAGTACGCGAATTCGGCAGCAGCTCTTATAAAAAGAATATGAAGGGCGAAATCAAAGACGGTAAATCCGTACCCTTTGGTGTTAAAATCGCTATCTGGGTTACCTGCGCACTGCTTTATGTCACACAGGTTTCAGGCGTATTCTACCGTATGTTCAACGCAGCTGAGGACAATATTGCTGTTTACATAGGTGCAGGCATTATGTTGCTCGGTCTTGTACTCGAGTCCGTTGCAGATATTCAGAAAAACAAGGCAAAGAAAATCAATCCCAAACGCTTTGTAGATACAGGTCTTTACCGCCTTGTACGCTGCCCCAACTATCTTGGTGAAATGATATTCTGGACAGGTGTAGTTATCTCCGCCGTCGGTGCAGTTACAGGCTGGCAGTGGGTACTTGTGGCTGTAGGCTACATCGGTATCATCTTCGTTATGTTCAGCGGTGCACGCCGTCTTGAAATCCGCCAGAACAAAAACTACGGCAAAGACCCCGAATATCAGAAATATGTAAAATTCGTTCCGATTATGGTGCCTTTCATTCCGCTTTACAGCGTAGAAAAGTACAAGTGGCTTGTAGGCTGATAAACGATTTCACAAGACCGCATCCTTAAGCAGGATACGGTCTTGCTTTTTTATAAATCTTTTTAGGAAAAATTGAAAAAATAAAACAATTATGATATCATATCAGCATAATCAGCGAAAGCAGGTAAAATTATGAATTACATAAAATATGTCAATACAAAGCAGGGCTCAAAATCATTACACAGATTCTCGCAGGGCAACACCCTGCCGCTTGTACAGCGACCTTTCAGCTTTGCGGCATTCTGCCTGCAGACCGAGACATCAAGAGGAAGCTGGTATTATCATCCGGATGACCGCTCGGTTGAGGGTATCCGCCTTACACGCCAGCCAAGTCCGTGGATAAGCGACCACAGTGCATTCACAATGATGCCGCAGGTTGATAACCCTTATGTTGAGTTTGAGGATTGCTGGTCAGGCTACGACCCTGAAAAGGCTGTAATTCAGCCGCATTATCTCAACTGTTATCTCAAGCGACCTTCCTGCGAATTTGAGCTTACACCTACCGAATACGGTGCTTGCATAAAGCTCAGTTTCAAAAAAGATTTAAGGCGTTATATTTCCGTTTTGCCTGTCAGCCACAACTGCGAATACGAATATGACACCGAAACAAACCGACTTTACTGTATGACGGACTGTAACCGCGGCATTGCCGAGCACGATAAGGGCATTATAAAAGGATATTACGTATTTCAGTTTGACAAAGACTCGGTTGATGTTGACGGAATCCTCACAGGTCACAGAAACACCTGCGACACCAAGCACAGCCTTAAGACAAACGGTGAAGGTACAGGAATACATATCGCGCTAAAAGAAAAAGATGTCACTTTCACCGTTGCAACATCATTCATCAGCTATGAGCAGGCTGTAAGAAACCTTGAGCACGATTCATTTTACAACAGTTTTGATGAGCTTAAAGCAGAAAATGAGCGTATCTGGAACGATTACCTGAGCAAGATTGAGATTGATGCTGATGAAGATACTATGAAAACCTTCTACAGCTGTATGTACCGCACATTCCTCTACCCTCATAAGGCATATGAGCCTGACGAAAGCGGCAAACCCATACACTACTCGCCGAGTGCAGACAAAGTACTGCCCGGAGTGAGATACACAGACAACGGATTCTGGGACACATACCGCACAAACTATCCGTTCTATTCTATAGTTGCAAAAGATATACTGCCCGAGATTATCGAGGGCTATATTCAGGATTATAAGGACGGCGGCTGGCTTCCGCGTTGGACTGCAGGCGATGCCAAAAACTGTATGCCAAGCACAGGTATTGACGCAGTTATTGCCGACGTTGCTACAAGAAACCTGATATCAAGAGACCTGCTGGAAACAGCATTTGAAGGTATGGAGCTTCACGCAAACAAGCCCTCTGAAATAGCGGCATACGGCAGAGAGGGCTGTGAAGAATATCTGAAGCTCGGCTATGTCCCCTATGACAAATACTCAGAGAGCGTAAACCTCACGCTTGATGCGGCATACTTTGACGATTGCATTGCAACCGTAGCGGATATACTCGGTTATACCGACAAGCGTGATATGTACCTTGCACGCACAAAGAATTACAAAAACATCTTCGACAGTGAAACAGGCTTTATGCGTGCAAAGGATTCAAACGGCAACTTCAGACCCGATTTCGACCCGACAAGCTGGGGCAAAGACTACACCGAAGCCTCCGCATGGCAGACAAGTTTTGCCGTACAGCACGATATCGAAGGTCTCGCAGAGCTTTACGGCGGCAAAAAAGGACTTTTAAAGAAGCTTGACGAATGCTTTGCCACACCTGCGGATTACAGAATCGGCGGCTACAGCTACGAAATACACGAAATGACAGAAATGGCGGCATGCGATTGGGGTCAGTGCGCAATATCCAACCAGCCGAGCTTCCACATTCCGTTTATTTACACCTATCTCGGACATCCTGAAAAAACAGAGTATTGGCTCAAAAAAATTTGTGCAGAGGGATTCTCCTGGAAGGATGACGGTTTCCCCGGTGACGAAGACAACGGCTCAATGGCTGCGTGGTATATTTTCTCTTGCCTCGGTATATACCCAATTTCACCCGGCAAGCCGATTTACACCAACTGCAGACCTATGGTTGACAACATCAGAATCCTCGGCAAGAAGGTTGATTTCACAAAATACGGCAATATAGTTACATATGATGAAATAATGAATGAAATTGAAGGATAAAACAAACGCTGTATGTCGCAGGATATACAGCGTTTTGTATATTTCACCAAAAAAAACACTTAAACCTTGTGATATAATCGCATTGAGTTTTTTGTATTAATTTGGTAAAATCCTTTTATTACTTATAAAGGGGATATAATTATGAAAATCAAAAGAGTAATAAGCATATGCCTTGTTCTCACAATGCTGTTTTCTTTCACAGCTTTTGCTGCTGACCCGGACAGCGTTGCAGGCTCAGCTTACACGCCCGACTACGATACCGAAACACCTGTTATTATCGTACACGGTATGAGTCAGAATAACACATACCTTGTTGACGAGGAAGGTAACTGGGTGCCCGACGAAACAGGCTATGTTACAGGCTGGCCGCTCGAAATCGACGTTATGCCGCTTCTCAAGCGTGCTCTGCCGAATATGCTCGCTTCAATCGTAACAAGAAGCGATGTCGGTCTGACTCAGGCTATGTTTGAGGGCACATACAATGCACTCAGCCTTATCGAAAAGGATAACGACGGCAAGTACATCAACAACATTGTAACACCTTGCTACGAAATGCCTATGAGCGAGCTTCCCGAAGCTGTAAAAGCAGAGTACTACAACTTCCTGCCCATTCAGGAGCTTAGCGAAATCGTCGGTGAAGATGATGTTTACTACTTCGGCTACGATTCACTCGGCGATGTTATGTACGAAACAGAGAAGCTTCACCACTACATCCACGACGTTGTACTTCCCAAGTCACCCAACGGTCAGGTAAAGCTCTGCCACATCAGCCTTGGCGGTACAATAGCAGTAAACTACCTCGAAATGTACCCCGAGGATTACGAGATTATCAAGAAGATGGTTTTCGTAATTCCTGCTATTGACGGCTCCGACATCATCGGCGACCTTTACACAGGCAACCTCAGCGTTTTCTACGACGACGACACTCTTTACGAAGAGCTTCTTGTAACACTTCTCGGTGATACATACCTTGCATACCTTCTCAATATGGTACTTCGCATTCTCCCCGACGATGTTCTCAAATCTGCTCTCAGCGGACTTGCAAACGGTCTTGTAGAGGTTGCAGCAGTACGCACAACAATGCTTTGGGCTCTCTGCCCCGACGCATATTATGAAGATGCAAAAGCAATGTGGCTTGAAGACAGAGACGAGCTTTCGGGTATTCTTGAAGACGTTGAATACTTTATGAATGCAAGAGCAAACTTTGAGGAAAACCTTAACGAGCTTCGTGAAACAGGCTGTGAAGTATTCGACATTGCTTGCTATGACGTAAACCTCTTCCCTCTTTGCAAAAACTACAAAACAAAGAATGCTGACCGTGTTATTCACGCTGCATCTCCCTCAATGGGTGCAACATTTGCAGACCTCGGCACAACACTCGGTGATGATTACAAGGCTGCAGGCACATACTGCGATAACCCTGAGCACAATCACCTTTCACCTGACGGTGTTGTAGACGCAACAACAGGTCTTCTACCTTGCACAACATGGTACTTCAAGGCTCAGGCTCACGAGCAGCTGCCGCAGAATGACGTCGCCCTTACTCTCGCAATCAGAGTTATGGCTGACAACAATATGAAGGATGTTTACTCCAACCCTGCATTCCCGCAGTTCAACGAAGGCAGACTCACAGCCAACGCACTCGGAAACATCAAGGCTTGGAAAGAAGCTGACAAGAGCGGTATCAGCACAGAAAACATCGCCGCAGTTGAAGCAGCAGTTGCAAAGGTTGAGGCACTGTATGCAAACACAATAGTTGACCAGGCTGCATGGAATGCCGCAGATGCCGAGCTTGAGCAGGCACTTGTCAATGCCGGCGTAATCGCAGACGAATCACCGACAGCAATTGAAAACGTATTCACAGTAATACTCAAATACCTCAATAAGACTGTGAATATACTCTTTAAGCATTTCTGATAAACAACAAAAATCCTGCCTGTTGATTCAGGCAGGATTTTTAATTTATGTGATGAAATTTTATTTATCCAGGCTCTTCATTGTGGGGATTTAGGCGGGATAGATCTTATACCCTTATTTATCCTGCCTTTTGCCGACTTCGTTAATCCAAAGTGCTTTCATTGTAAAACATAGCCTGTCATAAGGCGGCATAACTTCATCCCATTTGTCGTAAAATCTGTCGTAAAAATTTGAAGGTGTTTACTATGTCAAGCAAAGAAACACCTGTCGAAATTATCAAAAAATATTGACTATTTCATCAATTAATGATATCATTATATCAAGATATAATGATATCATTTGTGATAGGAGGATGAGCGTTTTGGATTGTACTAATAAAGCAAATCGCACACGACAAGTTCAGTTTAGAATGGACCCCGAAAAAGTGAAACTTTTGCTATCTGCGATTGCCCTAGACGACAATATGCACAGCATGGCCGATTTGTTCAACAAAGCAGCAGATGAATACTTAAAAAAGCAGAAAAAGGAGAAAGAAAATGGCTAAAAATACAATTCAGTCTATCGAGCCTAATATTGCTGATTTAGTAAACGGTTGGCTCAAATCATATAAAATAAGTTATAAATTGGAGCAAGAGTCTTTGAACACGGAGATAGATCAGGCTCTTAATGACTATTTTTCTAAGAATGGTGGCAAAGGCGGTAATCGTCCTGATGCTAAGCTGATTTTGAAAGCTAATGACGGCAAGGATTATCCCATCCTTATTGAGTACAAAGGTTATAAAGATAAACTTGTCAAATTGGATGATGAGGGCAATGTTGCCAACAAAACATCAAAGAATCAACCCGATTTTGCGAATATTAACTCTTATGCAGTAAATGGTGCTGTTCACTATGCAAACGCCGTATTGCATTACACAAGCTATACAGATGTTATTGCTATTGGTGTTACCGGACATAAAGCTGCCGACGGAAAGATTATTCATCAAATTGGCGTTTATTATGTTTCTAAGAGTAACTTTGGTGTTGGTCAGAAAGTTGCTGATTATACCGACCTTTCTTTCCTTAAAAAGGAGCATTTTTCTGCGTTTATTGAAAAAGTAAAGCAGTTATCTCTCCCACAAGAAGAAATTGAAAAATTAAAGGAACGCAGAGAACAGGAAATTACGGCAAGCCTCGTAAAACTCAATAATGATATTTTTAAGAGTGAAAAAGGACTTAGCGAAAATGACCGTGTTTATCTTGTTGCCGCTTCAATTATGGCAACACTCGGCGATGTTGATAACAAAGTATATCCGTTGACCAAAGCTGAGCTGAAATCTTCTGACGAAGAAGGTGATAGAGACGGCGATATTATGATTCGAAAAATCAATTCTTTCCTCAATGCTAAAAAGCTTCCTAAAGATAAGAAAGATTTGATTGTAAGAACTCTCCAAAATACGCTCACTACGGATAATATCAACAAAGTTGAAGATGGCGAAAGCCAGTTAAAGCGTGTATTTATAAAAATTGTTGATGATCTCGGAATTTATTATAAAATTGGTTTGACAACTGATTTTACGGGTAAGCTGTTCAATGAAATGTATTCTTGGCTCGGTTTTACACAAGATCAGCTTAATGATGTTGTGCTGACTCCTTCTTATGTAGCAACCCTCTTATGTCGCCTCGCAAGAGTTAATAAAGACTCTTATGTATGGGACTTTGCAACGGGTTCGGCAGGTTTGCTTGTTGCCGCTATGAACGAAATGCTGATAGATGCCAAAAACACAATAAAGTCTCCTGAAAAATTAGCTATTAAAGAAGCAGAGATTAAAGCTAACCAGTTGCTCGGTTTGGAAATTCTTTCAAATGTTTATATGCTTGCTGTTCTCAATATGATTATGATGGGTGACGGTAGCTCAAACATTTTGAACAAAGACTCCTTGAACTTTGACGGTCATTATGGATTTGGCAAGACTGACGAAAAGTTCCCTGCAGATGCTTTTGTTTTGAATCCCCCATACTCTGCCGAAGGCAACGGAATGATATTTGTTGAAAAAGCTCTTTCGATGATGGAAAAGGGCTATGCAGCAATTATCATTCAAAATTCCGCAGGTTCAGGCAAAGCAACAGAATACAACAAGAGTATTCTGACACACAGTACACTTCTTGCAAGTATTAGAATGCCAATAGATTTGTTTATCGGCAAATCGAGCGTACAAACAAATGTGTATGTATTCCGTGTTGGTGAAGCTCATCAGAAAGATGACATTGTTAAATTTATTGATTTTTCAAATGATGGATATACACGTTCCGATCGCAAAAAAGCAAGTCAAAATTTATTTGATACAGATAGGGCAAAAGAACGTTATCAAGAAATCGTTGATTTAGTACGTTTCGGAAAATCAAAGCTTGAAATTTTCACAGAAAAAGAATACTACGAAGGGTGTATTGATCCCGAAAACGGAAACGACTGGAATCAAACTGCGCCTATTGATACGAAGCCAAATTTAGATGATTTCAAAAAGACGGTAAGTGATTACCTCGCTTGGGAAGTATCAACACTATTAAGACATCAAAATCCGGAGGACGACCGCCTGGGAAAATAGAAGCCTCACTTAACAAAAGGCTACTATCAGTTAAGTGGGGCGAATACGAGCTACAGCAGTTATTTGATATTACAGGAACGAAGTCTCTTGACAGTAATGCTATCGATTTTACTGATACGGGTGTAAATTTTGTAGGAAGAACTTTTGAAAACAACGGCATACAAGGAAAAATCCAAAGAAGAGAATTTGAGCCAAATGAACCATATACAATAACTGCAACTGTTATCGGCAACTACAAATATGTTAAATATCAAACGGAAGAATATTACTGCTCGCAAAATATAAATAAACTTTCCCCTAGAAACATTTTTCAAAAATGGAATAAAAGGATTGCATATTTTATGATTGCAAACATCCAAAGATTTGTATCGTTATATGATGGACAGCAAGGCGGGTACAAGTTAGAAGATATTAAACAACATAAAATTAAACTTCCTTTAAAAAACGGTGAAATTGATTTTGACTTTATGGAATCCTTTATAGCTGAGCTGGAAGTTCAGCGGATAGCTGAGCTATCCGCTTACTTAAAAGTAAGCGGATTCGATAATTGCAAATTATCGAATGAAGAGCTCAAAACTCTTCAGAAATTTGCTAAACTTGGCGACGATAATTGGGGTACATATACTGTAGGTAATCTCTTTGAAAAGGTAACGACAAAGAAATTACCGTACAAGGCAAAGGAACTACCAAAACAGCCGACTGACGATTGTGTACTTCCTTGTCTTACCTCCAGTTTCCAAAATCAAGGGTTGAATTATTATGCTCCTAAAGCAGGAGCGACTGTCATAAGCGATGTAATTTCTCTCCCTTCTAACAGCGATGTTTACAGAGCTTATTATCAGTCAAGAGACTTTACCGTTCTTTCGGACTCTTATGCTATCCAATGGAAATTGGCATATAACAAACCTACACCTAACCAATATTTGTTTATGGTTATGTGTATTAACAAGGTGACAGATTTGCCGATTTACTCCTACAAGAACAAATTGGGTGGATGGAATGTTGTAAAACATAAGGAGATCAGACTACCCGAAAAGGATGGCAAAATTGATTTTGCGTTTATGGATACTTTCATATCTGCAATCAAGAAATTAGCCATAAAAGATGTGGTTAAGTACAGCGATGCAAAAATCAAAGCAACCAAAAAAATTGTAAACAAATCCTAAAACAAATAAAACGAGCCATTCGTCTTTTTACGAATGGCTCGTTTTGTCGTAAATCACATTTTTAAGCAATAATTTGGATAAAGAAAAAGCCGAAAACGCCTTGAAATAAGCGCTTTCGGCTTAAGATTACTCTGAAAGGGGTTTCATTGTGGGGAAGAGGAGGACGTCGCGGATAGCGGAGGAATCGGTAAGGAGCATACACATTCTGTCGATACCGAAGCCGATACCGCCCGTGGGGGGCATACCGTACTCGAGTGCCGTGAGGAAGTCCTCATCAGTTGTGTTAGCCTCGTCGTCGCCCTGTGCGAGAAGTGCTTCCTGAGCCTTGAAACGCTCACGCTGGTCGATCGGGTCGTTCAGCTCGGAGTAAGCGTTTGCCATCTCCCAACCATTCATAAAGAACTCAAAACGCTCAACATAGTCGGGATTGCCCGGCTTTTTCTTTGTGAGCGGAGAAATCTCAATCGGGTGATCCATAACGAATGTCGGCTGAATAAGGTGCTCCTCTGCATACTCTTCAAAGAAGAGAGCGAGGATATCGCCCTTGCCATGGCGCTTCTCATACTCGACATGGTGCTTGTCTGCAAGCTCACGAGCCTGCTCAAGAGTCTCGACCTCGTTCCAGTCAACGCCTGCGTACTTCTTAACAGCGTCAACCATAGTGATACGCTCGAAGGGCTTGCCGAGATCCATCTCAACTCCGTTGTAGACAACCTTTGTTGTACCGAGAACTTCCTGTGCAACATAGCGGTAAAGATTCTCTGTAAGGTCCATCATGCCGTTGTAGTCTGTATATGCCTGATAGAGCTCCATAAGAGTAAATTCGGGGTTGTGTCTTGTATCGCAACCCTCGTTACGGAAAACTCTGCCGATTTCGTAAACACGCTCCATACCGCCGACAATAAGGCGCTTGAGGTAAAGCTCGAGTGAAATACGAAGCTTGAAATCCTCATCAAGAGCGTTGTGGTGAGTCATGAAAGGTCTTGCAGCAGCACCGCCTGCGTTGCTGACAAGGATAGGAGTCTCAACCTCGATGAAATTCTCGCCATCGAGATACTTACGGATTGCACGAAGGATAGCTGAACGCTTGTAGAATGTATCCTTAACCTCGGGATTCATAATGAGGTCGAGGTAACGCTGACGGTAGCGGGTATCGGTATCTGTAAGGCCGTGGTATTTCTCTGCAAGAGGAAGAAGTGACTTGGAGAGAAGACGTATCTGCTGAGCGTGGACAGAGATTTCACCGCGACGTGTGCGGAAAACAAAGCCTTTGACCTCGACAATATCGCCGATATCCCACTTCTTGAACTCGGCAAAATTCTCTTCGCCGATGTCATTAATACGCACGTAAATCTGCATACGGTCAGAACGGTCACGGATATCGATAAAGTTCGCCTTACCCATATCGCGCCATGTCATAATACGGCCGCAGATTGTAACCTCGGAGTTTTCAAGCTCCTCAAATCTTGCATTGATCTCGGCAGCAGTAATTGTCTGCTCTGCAAGTGTTATTTCAAACGGATCCTTACCTGCCTGCTGAAGTGCTTCAAGCTTTTCGAGGCGGATTGCTCTCTGCTCGTTTTCGCTCTTTACTTCTTCTTCGGGAGTAAGGATGATATTTTCTTCTGCCATTTTGATTATCCTCTCAAGTAAAATACTTACTTTATGATTTTTGCGATCTGGTAGCTGAATACACCGCCGGGTGCTTCAACCTGAACAACTTCGCCCTCTTTTTTGCCCATGATAGCCTTACCTGCAGGAGACTCGGCAGAAATGTAGTTTTCATCCTTTGAAGACTCGTTTTCACCAAGGATTACGTACTCTTCTTCTTCGCCATCATCCATATCTTTAAGAACGATAACAGAGCCGACGTGAACAGCATCAAGCTCGGCATCGCTGATAATGATAGCATCCTTGAGGATACCCTCAAGCTCTGTGATACGTGCTTCGAGACGACCCTGGTCGTTCATAGCCTCATCGTATTCTGCGTTTTCGGAAAGGTCACCGTGTGAACGTGCTTCCTTAATATCTTCGGCAGCTTTATGTCTGCCTTCTGTTTTGAGATATTCGAGCTCCTCAGCAAGTTTTTCGTAGCCCTCTCTGGTAAATTCCTGTGCCATTTATCCGTCAATCCTTTCAAATTGATTTTTAATTATATTAGAATTCATAATATTATATAATATAGACCAATTAATGTCAAGAAAAACATTTTGCTGAAGTTCTCTCGCTTTAACACTGTAAATTTTTAAAATATTGCATTGATTTTATTACTTCAATGTGGTAAAATAATTTAAAATATTATTTCGGAGGGATTGTTATGCCCCGCAATATCAGAGAAGATGACAACATCAAATTCCTTATCGAGGCTATTCTTGAGCTTCGTGACCTTGAAGAAGGTTACGACTTTTTTGAAGACCTTTGCACAATGACAGAGCTTAAGTCTATGTCACAGCGCATTGTTGTAGCAAAGATGCTCCGCGATAAGAGAGTATACAGCGAAATCGTTAAAGAAACAGGTGCAAGCACTGCTACAATCAGCCGTGTTAATCGCTCACTCATCTACGGCTGCAACGGCTACGACGAAATCTTCAAGCGCCTTGCCGAAAAGGGCGACAAATAAAATGAACGGATACAGCTTTTTTTCAAGCGTTTATGACACACTGACCGAAAATGTTAATTACGCCGCACGTGCTCAGTACATTGCCGACCTGCTTGCCGAAAACGGTATTACGGGCGGCATTTTGCTTGACCTTGCCTGCGGCACAGGTACACTCAGCGTTGAGATGTCAAAGCGCGGATATGAGGTAATCGGCGTAGATGCAAGCGGTGAAATGCTCAGCATTGCTATGAACAATGCCGCAGAGAGTGAACAGAGTATTATGTTTCTGTGCCAGACGATGCAGGAGCTTGACCTGTACGGCACAATAAACGCCGCAATATGCACTCTCGACAGCATAAATCACCTGACTGAAGAGCAAGACGTACAGGCAGCATTCGACAAGGTTTCCCTCTTTACAGAGCCGGGCGGCATATTTGTTTTTGACATCAATACCGTATACAAACATCGCAACATACTTGCCGACAACACGTTTGTATATGACCTCGACGATGTATTCTGCGTATGGCAGAATACGCTTGACAAATCAAGTGATACGGTACAGATTGACCTTGATATTTTTGAAGAGATTGAAGACGGAATATACGAGCGTATGCAGGAAAGCTTCTGCGAGCGCGCCTATCCCCTATCCGATATAAAAGAGATGCTGACCAAGGCAGGATTTGAAACTGTTGCGGTATATGACGAGTTGAGCCACGATGCACCGCAAGAAAATTCAGAAAGACTATTTGTAATTGCGAGGAAAGAGTAAATGGGTAGAATTATAAGAAACATCTCCACTACCGGAGAAGTTATGATAATGGCTGTTGACGCAACAGACATAGCTGAAAAAGCACAGCAGATTCACAAGACATCCGCTGTCACCTCTGCGGCACTCGGCAGGCTGCTTGCCGCCGCATCAATGATGGGCGATATGCTCAAGGGCAAGGACGACACACTGACACTCAGAATCAACGGCGACGGCCCTGCAGGCTCAATTATAGCCGTTTCGGACAGCAGCGGTAACTGCCGTGGTTACGTTTCAAACCCCGTAGTTGAAATTGAGCTCAACAACAAAGGAAAGCTTGACGTTTCGGGTGCAATCGGTAACGGCACACTCACTGTTATGAAAGACCTCGGACTTAAAGAGCCGTACATTGCACAGATGCAGCTTGTATCGGGTGAAATTGCAGAAGATATAACAAGCTACTACGCAACAAGTGAGCAGACACCTACCGTATGTGCACTTGGCGTACTCGTCAACCCTGACCTTTCTATCAGAGCGGCAGGCGGATTTCTTATTCAGCTTCTTCCTTTCACAAGCGAAGAAACAATAGACGCTGTTGAGCGCGGACTTGAGGGTCTTCCATCAGTCACACAGATGCTCTCTGCAGGTATGACACTTGAAGAAATCTGCAAGCGTGCACTGCCCGAATTCGAGCTTGACCTGCTCGATGAAAGTGCACCAGAATACCGCTGCAACTGCTCAAGAGAGCGTGTTGAAGCGGCACTTATTACGACCGGCAAGGCAGAGCTTGAGGATATGGCAAACGACGACGTTACAAGCGTAACCTGCCATTTCTGTGACAAGGTGTATAACTTTACAAGCAAAGATATGCTCAACCTCGCAAAAAGAGCAAGCGAATAAAATAAGCAAAGCAAAACTGCAAGGAATTTTAAAATTCCTTGCAGTTTTTTATTTTAACTCCTTATACCTTTTCAAAAAGAAACTCTTTACCGTCAGCTTTACATACGCAGGTATCACCGGGATTTATTCTGCCCTCAAGAATTTCTTCCGAGAGCTTATCCTCAATTTTTGACTGTATTGCTCTACGAAGCGGTCTTGCACCGTAGACGGGGTCAAATCCTGCATCGGCAATATTGCTGACAGCCGCATCATCAAAACTGATAGTAACCTGCATTGATGCAACACGCTTTGCAAGTGAATCAAGCATACGCTTTGCAATCTGCTCGATATCCTCCTTCTGAAGTTTACGGAAAACAATTATATCGTCAACTCTGTTGAGGAACTCGGGACGGAAAGCGTTTTTGAGCTCACCCATTACTGCCTCTTTGATTCTCTCATCACTCATTGAGCCACCTTTTTCAGAGCCGAAACCGAGTGATGATGCACCGCTGCCCGCAATCTGCTTTGCACCGATATTCGATGTCATAATTATGATACAGTTTTTAAAATCGACCTTGCGTCCTTGAGAATCAGTTAGTATACCGTCATCAAGAATCTGCAGAAGCATATTGAAAACATCAGGATGAGCTTTCTCAATTTCGTCAAAAAGCACTACCGAATAGGGCTTACGACGCACACGCTCGGTAAGCTGACCGCCCTCATCATAACCGACATATCCGGGCGGCGAGCCGACAAGACGGGACACCGTATGCTTCTCCATATACTCGGACATATCGAGCCTTATCATTGCATTTTCATCACCGAACATTGATGCGGCAAGTGATTTACAAAGCTCCGTTTTACCTACACCGGTAGGTCCTAGGAATATGAATGAGCCCGTCGGTCGCTTCGGGTCTTTGAGCCCTACTCTGCTGCGGCGTATTGCACGTGACACTGCTTTAACTGCTTCGTCCTGTCCGACAATACGCTCATGAAGCTCGCTCTCCATATTAAGAAGCCTGCGGCTTTCCTCCTGCGTTAATTCGACAACAGGGATACCTGTCCAACCCGAAACAATTTCAGCTATATCGTTTGCGGTTACTTCGCCTGCAGTACCCGAACTTCTCTGCTGCCAGTTATCCTTTTCTTCTCTGAGTTTTAGTTCAAGCTCACGCTTATGGTCACGAAGAGATGCGGCTCGCTCAAACTCCTGCGAATTCACTGCATCGGACATCTCACCCGACAGCGACTTTATCTTTTCTTCAAGCTCCTTTAAGTCGGGCGGAGCTGTAAAGGCACGAAGCCTTACACGCGAACCTGCCTCATCGACGAGGTCGATTGCCTTATCGGGCAGAAAACGGTCACCGATATAGCGTACAGACATCTTGACAGAAGCAATAATCGCTTCATCCGAGATTCTCACACGGTGGTGTGCCTCGTATTTATCGCGCAGACCTTTAAGAATTTCTATAGCCTCTTCCTCGGTCGGCTCACCTACGGTAACAGGCTGGAAACGTCTTTCAAGTGCGGCATCTTTTTCGATATGCTTGCGGTATTCGGTAAGCGTTGTCGCACCGATAACCTGGATTTCACCCCTTGCAAGTGAGGGTTTGAGGATATTTGCAGCATCTACCGCACCCTCTGCCGAGCCTGCACCGATGAGCGTATGAAGCTCATCAATAAACAGTATCACATTGCCGCACTTTGAGACCTCTTCGAGTGCGGCTTTTATACGCTCCTCAAAGTCACCTCTGTACTTTGTACCTGCAACCATGCCCGTAAGGTCAAGCGAAACAATTCGCTTATCCGCAAGTGTTTCAGGCACTTCGCCTGCGACAATTTTGAGTGCAAGTCCCTCTGCTATTGCGGTTTTACCGACACCGGGCTCTCCTATCAGACACGGATTGTTTTTTGTCCTTCGTGACAAAATCTGTATTACTCTTTCTATCTCTTCTTCTCTGCCGATTACGGGGTCAATCTTATTCTGTGCGGCAAGGCTTGTTAGTTCCCTGCCGAATTGGTCAAGTGTCGGGGTTTCGGATTTACCACCTTTTTCGCCGTGCTTTTCCTTACCCTGTTTAGGGTTATTGCCGTTTACCGCTTTGACAGTATCACTCAGCACATCGGATGCTGACACACCGAGCTTTCCGATAATGTTTACGGCACAGTTTGAGCCTTCCTTTATTAGCGACATAAGCAGATGCTCCGTACCCGTATAGCTATGACCCATTGAGCGTGCCGCTGCTATTGCAAGCTCGATTATATACTTGAGTCTGGGTGTAAAATCGTCAGGAATCAGCACAGTAGGTGTACCGACCCCTATTGTTGATTTGAGGACATTTTCAACATCCTCACTGCCTATACCCCTTGCATTCAGGGCCAGGCAGGCGGCACCACCGTCACTGCGAAGCAAACCTGCAAGCAGATGCTCACTGCCAACATAGCTGTGGCCCATACTCTCGGCAACCTCAATAGCACTGTTGAGTGCGGCATTTGCCTTTTCTGTAAAACCTGTAAATTTGTACATATAAAATCACTACTCCTTCCTTGCAGGCTCAACAGCCTGCAGCGATATAAATTCCGCACGGAATTTATATCATATCGCAAGCGAGATTTATCGAGCTTATATCGCAATCGAATAAAATGAGATTATATCGCATTTGCCGTCAGGTAAATATATCGTCAAAACCTTCCTTTTTAAAATCTTACTCTATTGCTTAATTTAAGCCAACGCCTCCCTTACTGCTTTAGCTCTGATTGCATCTCTTTCAGCCGGCTCAAGATTCCTTCCTTCTCTTGCGTTTATTGTAGCAGGCTGCATATCAACCATAAGCTCACTGAGCTTTTCCATACTTACATCTATAATTTCCTGAGCTACACCCAGACGTACAAGCGAAGCAAGCTGCATAAATTCTTCACCGCTGAGAAGTCTTGCACTTCTTAAAATGCCGAGTGCACGGAAAATCTTATCCTCCCACACGGGATTCTGGAGCATCTGTGCTCTTATTGCAAGCTCCTGAGCAACAAGCTGCTGTGCAATCGATTTGAGATTACTGAGTGCTGTTTCTTCACTGATACCGAGTGTAACCTGATTGCTCAGCTGATACATATCACCGCTTGGTGATGTACCTTCACCGTATGCACCACGGATAATAAGACCGAGCTTTGATACGGTTGCGGCAATCTTTGTAATCTGACCGCTTTTGCCAAGACCCGGCAGATGAAGCATAACCGACGCTCTCATTGCAGTGCCAAGATTTGTGGGGCAACGTGTAAGGAAACCGATACGCTCATCAAACGCAAGTTTGAGCTTTGAAGAAATTGCGTTATCAATACTGTCTGCACGCTTATAGGCACTGTCAAGTGCGAGACCCGACTCCATAACCTGAAGGCGGATGTGGTCCTCTTCACAGAGCATAATACTGACCGATTCGTCATCGGAGAGCAGAAGTGCTCTGCCGCCAACCGAGCTTGCAAACTCGGGACTTATAAGATGGCGTTCAGCAAGAGAAATTGCCTGTGCTCTGGTAAGACTCTCCATTTCAATATAGCTGAGGTCTTCATCGCAACCGCCGAGAAGAGCGTCACGCACAAGCTCATTGACCTGCTTTTTACCTGCAGCATTCAGCTTTGCAGGGAAAGGATAATCCTCGAGGTTTCTTGCAAGGCGGATACGGGTGCTGACTACGACCTCACTCTTTTCGCCACCTCCTATATACCACTTACTCATGCGTTTTCGCCTCCTTCCATATCTCTGATTTCATCGCGGAGCTTTGCGGCAAGCTCAAACTCCTGCTTTTCAACTGCATCTTGCAGTGTCGATTTGAGCTGTGCTATACGCTCCTCTTTTGTGGGCTCATTCTTTTCTTCAACGGTAACCTCAATTTTTTTACCCGAGTGCAATGCTCTGCCGTGAATACGCTCAATTGACGGTGCGAGCTTGTCAAAGAAAAGCCTGTAGCACTCTGCACAGCCTACCTGACTTTCACGCACAATGTCGTTGAACGAGTTACCGCATTTCGGACAACGCACAACCTTTGTGCCGAGTGATTTTTTGTTGACGTCGCCGAGCAGATCTCCGAAGAAATCACTAAGACTCAGCGGAGCAAAGCCCGAAAACATATCCGTATAGCCGAGGTCACCTGCACAGCGTGCACAAAGGTGATGCTCTGTTGTGTCGCCGTTTACGACACGCTTGATGTGTGTAGTTGCCTGTGCTTTACCGCAATTCTGACATACCATAATTAGTACTCCTCCTTTTAATTCACCTGTTTATGGTTTGCAGCAGCATCTGTTTGAATACCGCCGCTCTCACTCTGTCTCTGAGCTGTACCGAAAGCTCACGGTAACAGCTGTCAAGCACTGCCGCTAACATAATTTTGGCTGTTTGCATAGGAATTATATCAGCATTCGCCAAATTGATTATATGCGCACGTGCTGTTTTTTCATCAATCTCTGCACCAATATGATTTATAACGTGCATTACAAGTGCACCGGGCGAGCTGTGGTTTGCACGTGTGATACGTATATATCCGCCTCCGCCGCGTCGGCTTTCAACAATGTAGCCCTGCTCGGGCGTAAAGCGTGAAGCAATAACGTAGTTAATCTGGCTGGGCACACAGCCTACCGTCTGTGCAAGCTCGTTTCGCTGCATCTCGGCACAGCCGTCAGCTTCGAGCATATCCATTATAAGTTTTGCGATAGTGTTACTGATATTCACTTCGCTCACTTCCTTTCAAATTTGACTTTGACTTTCCTTGACCTTGACTGTATTGTAACTCTTTTTGACTTTGTCGTCAAAGGTCAATAAAGGTCAAATCAGTTTTGTTTTCCGCCAATTTTTGAAATTAGCTTCCATTTTCTCGGTTTTTCTTCATTTTGCTTTATTTTTGACTTTCTTTGACCTTTGGGTAAAAGTCAAACACCGCAACCCCAAATAAATGGAATTGCGGTGAACGTTTACTCTACAAATATTTGACCTTTCTGATATTAACCCTTTTATTATTCCTCGTCGGAATTGCGTTTGCGCAGTATAAGTGCAAGTGCACCTGAGCCACCCATTGCGGCAACTGCTGCAGCAACAACACCGAACGAAACACCTGTATCGGGAATCGGGCTTTCTTCGGAGTCGGGAATCTCATCGAAGAAATCATCTGAGCTGTCCTCTGAAGGTACAGTTGTCGAGGGGGCTGATGAGCCGCCGCCAAAGATGAGCTTATTCAGCCAATCGAGCAGGTCACTTGAAGCAAGGCCATTTATAATATCGCCATAGCCGAGACCCATTTCTTCGAGTTTCTCGTAAAGTGCATCTGCATAAGCAGGGATATCTGTATAGCTCTCAATTCTCGGCAGACCGAGCGCCTCGTTGATATCATTGAATGCATCCTTTACCTCTTCAAGGTCGATTTTACCGAGAAGACTGATAATAAGAGAAATTACATCATCCTCATCGGGAGCCTGAGTAGATTCTTCTTCGGAAGGCTTCTCTGTAGACTCCTCCTCTGAAGGTTTCTCGGTTGACTCCTCCTCCGAGGGTTTTTCTGTCGGATTTTCCTCTGAGGGTGCCTCCTCACTTGTGCTCTCCTCCGGTGCGGGCTCTTCGCTTACATTCTCAGAGGTAGGCTCTTCTGCCGTTGTGCTTTCATCGGTGACAATTTCGTCTGTGCTTTCTTCCTCGCCGTTGACGGCAAAAGCAACCGATGACAGTGAAAGACACATTACAGCCGCCAGAAGAATTGAAATTAACTTTCTGATTTTCATTTACCTGTTCCTTTCCTTATTTTTTGTGCGAAACTCTTTCGTTCGACAAACAAATACTAACATCCGACGCTATTCACCGTCAACGCACAAATAATGGAAATGGCAACTGCCGCAGTAAAGCAGCAGTTGCCATTAAATTAATATTTCACTGAACTGACTTAATCAATAAGTGTCTTTGTGCCTGCGTTGTATTCCCACGGTACAAAACCTGCGTCAAGTGCAGGGCTGTTGGTAGCAAGAGTAAAATCACGGTTTGCGGCATCCTTGAACAGCGGGTCTGCAAAAACACCGTTGTTGTAATAGCCTCTTCCAACCATTGCAGGAATATTCTTTCTTTTGAAAAATGATGTTGAATCACCCGAATAGACATTACCGCCGTGCTTGTAATCCCAATAGAGATTTGAGTTATCAACAAACCAATCCATGTCTGTTGACTGGAAATACATTACGGCATTATCGGTAACAAAGATGTTGTTCTCAAGGAACAATGAATTGTGCTCTTCGTTTCTGGTAATTCTGAAATCACCCTCGCCGCCAAAAGCAAAGATATTGTTACGGACAATATTATCCTGACCGTAGTGCTGGTGGAAGGTCTGGGATGAACAATCGTAAACAAGGTTGTTTTCAACAGTCATAAAGCTTGAGCCTTCGTCGAGGTAGATACCCCAACCACCGTAGCCGTAAGCACCTTCGTCACAGCCTACATTATAAATTTCATTGCCGCTGATAACGGTACCCGGCTGAACACCGAGAGTATATATACCTCCCATATCGGAAAGCCATGCATTACCGATGTTATAAATAAGGTTGTCGCAGATTCTGATTTTATCGGTAGGATGCTCTGCATATCCCCATCTCCAACCAACGGAAACACCTGTATACCAACCATCGTGAATTTCATTGTTTGAAAGTTCACAATCATAAGCGTGGGTAAGCAGAATACCTATAGCATTATTGAAAATTCTGCCGTAATATTTTATATGGCAGTCCGTTACGTTTATTCTCTGAGTTGTCGCAGGAACAACATCATCGCCGTGAATGAAAACCGCATTACCGCCTATTTCATTGAACAGGCTGCTTGTAATATCACAATCTGCTGCACCTTTATCAAACTTTACTGCAGAATAAGAAATATTTTCAAAGCGGCAATCGGTAAAGTCAATGTTTGATGATGCCTGAACATAAATTGCAGAAGGTACCTCAAATGCGGCCTGAGGATGCTCTGTGCCGTATTCAATAATACCGTAAAGTTCGCCCGAAGGGTCGAGAAGGTTACCGGTATGCGTACCGTCAACATGGTCCCAATCGGTCTTTTCAAAGTTAATACCCTGGAAAGAAATATTCTTTGCTCCGTCAAAGGTTAAAAGCTGCTCCGTTAAGCCTGCATAAAGCACAGTGTTTTCAAGGGTATCGCCCTCTTCAGGGATGTAATAAAGCTTATCTTCGGTACGGTCAAGATACCATTCACCCGGAAGTGAAAGAGCTTCCTTAACGTTTTCAAGAATATAGTTATCGTCAACTCTCGTCTTCATTGCGGTGGATTTTCTTGTTACGATTCTGCCGGTTTCTTTATCGATTGAGTAAACAGGCATAAGATCTTCACACCAGAAATGCATGAGCTTTACATCAATATCCTTGACATTGGAAAAATCAAGCATATCCGAAGGATGTGCATATACTACGGGAGAATAAACAAAGAAATTGGAATCCCATTCGCTGACGGTCTTTTCACTGTCATTCGGCTCTGCGGCAACCTTAAGAACGCCCTCTTTAGGATAGCAGGAGCGTGAAAGTCTTACATTACCCTTGAAAAGTGAGCGGAAATAATCGGCATCACTCTCAACAGGCATATCGGTAACGAAAGCATTTACACCGTTGATCGTTGTTTCACTCCAGCTGCCGCTTATTTCCTTGGCACCGCTGAAAACAACTTCTTCACCGGGATATGAACGGTAAAGAACGTTGCCTTTGTCCTCAGCGGTAAAAGCAACAGTGTTCTCAATTAAGTATGTACCCTCTCTGAACCAAACGGTAACCTCTTCGTCAGAAGCACTGTTCTTTACAAGTTCTTTTGCTTTTTCAAAAGTTTTAAGCGGATTTTCAAGTGAGCCGTCGTTAGCATCATCACCGTTGGGCGATACAACAAGGTCATATTCACCCATAACAAATTCGCCTTCATCAAAAGCGGTTTTCTCCTGCGTGTTGACCTCAGGATATTCAGGCACTATTGTCGGCTGACAGAAAATTGCACTGAATAAAGTTGCAATCGAAGCAAACCACGCAATAATTTTTGCAAAGAAAGCACTCATAGAAATACACCTCTTTCTGTTTTCTATCACAAATTATATCATTTTTAAAATATTATTACAATATTATAATGTCTTAAATTATTAAAACTTATATTTATCTTTGTTGACTTTGCACCGACAATTTGCAATAATGATAGCGAGGTGAGATCATGAAAAAAGCGATTACGGCAATATCCGCGGTAGTGCTTGCGTTACTGATTGCCTGCACTGTTTTTTCAGACAGCATAGGCAAAATTACCGCGAAGCTGATATACAAAGAAAACATTTCGGCTTACGTGCTTTCTGACAAAATCCAAAGCATAAAACTAAAAAAGAACGATTACATATTCTTCGGCAAATTTAACGGCGAAAACATTTTGTGGAAGGTTATATCTGTCAACAAAAGCGGCCATGCCCTGCTTATGAGTGAGCGTGCACTTTGCTTTATGCCTTTTGATTCGGGTCATAAGCCTGAAGCTGACAGCAGCAATTGGGAAACATCTACTATAAGGCAGTGGCTTAACTCAACCGAGAAAAAAGAATTTGTATTCGAATGCAGTACAGAAAACAAAATCAAAAACGATACACTTGTATTCAGCGGCGGATTTCTCTCACCCGATAATTTCACCGCCGACGAAATCTCTTTGCTAAAAAAAGATGGCGACAAAGTATCTCTGCCTGATACGACAATGCTTGCAGATATGAGCCTTAAGGACAGACAGCGTTCACCTACCGCCAAGGCAGTTATAAACGACTGCTCAACTTACATACAGTTCAGAAAATACTGCTGGTACTGGACACGTACGCCCATATCAACCAACACATCAAGCGTAACGGCGGTAACCACCTCGGGCGGCTACTATAAGAGCCTTGCAAATGACGGACTTATGGGTGTCTGCCCCGTAGTTTATATCAACAGTTCACAGGCTTATGTGTGTGGAGGAAACGGTACAATCGCTACACCTTATATTCTGACTGCGGAGGTAAGCGGCAATGAATAAGCTCAAATCAAAATATCCTAACATTGACATCTTTGCCGTCGCTGTTTCTCTTCTGCTTTTCATATGGCTTTTCTGCTCCAAACTGATAATCAAAATGGACGACGGTCATTTTATGGGAATTCTTGCCAACGAAGGCTTCACACTCAAAGAATGGCTGGAATACAGATATAACAATTTATCCGGCAGAACAATCGGCGAAGCACTTATGATGACATTTCTGCAAATTCATCCTATTTTCTGGAAACTTCTTTCTGCTTCACTTTTTATTTATATCATTTATTTCAATTACAGTATTGCTTCACATTTTGATGTTCACGACAGCAAAAGACAAATTGCTATGCTCAGCTCGGCATCAACATTTATGATTTTTGTCGGCGTACTCAATGCAGGTGCATTCTGGTATGCAGGCTCTTTCACATTCCTTATCCCCTGCGGATTTATGCTTATAACCCTTACGCCGTCCGTTTTTTCCGTGCTCGGAATAAAATGTCCGACAGCAATAAAAATTCTCGCTGTTCCGTTCGCATTAATTGCAGCTTCGCAGGAGCAGGCTGCGGTCTGCACCTGTGCAGCACTTGTTTTCCTTTTTGCAGTATCGGCAATCCGTAAAAAAATCAGCATTACAGCATATCTTCCGCTGATTCCTGCAGTATTTGCTACGTTTCATCTGCTTATATCTCCCGGTTCAAAAGCAAGAGGTGTATATGAAGCAGCGGCATCCTTCCCTGCTTTCAACGGTTTCGGATTTGTCAAAAAGATTTTTCTCGGTTTTTATAATTACTGCACCTTCACATTCTTCTTTTCGGTATTCACAGTACTTGTATTTACTTGTTTACTGTCGCTGCTTGTCTGCAACTGCTACAGCAGTAAAGGAATAAAAAAGCTCGCGATAATTTCACCCTGCGCAACAGCTTTCGTAGCTTTGGGATACAATCTGCTTCACAGTCTGATTGTTAAAGAATCTGTCGACGTGCATTTTAAAAAGTGTTTTATGAATGACACGTTTGATATATGGATTTATCTGACCGCAGCAATCTGTGCCGCAGTAATTATCCTTTGGGCAGTTATGATTATACTGATTGTAAGAATCCGTCCCGAAGCAGGTCTTACTGTAGGACTTATTTGCTGCGCCGCTCTTGGTTGTGCGATAATGATGGGCTTTTCATCTTCGATATTTGCTTCGGGCAAAAGAGTATTTTTCTACAGTGAATTACTTATGGTTATGGCTTGCGTCGTTCTTTTCGCAAATATTAAGCCGTCAAAATTATCAAAAATCATCCTCGGGCTTTGCCTTGCAGCCGCCGGGGCTTTCTATGTGTTTGACATTTTCAATCTCTCTCTGTTCGAAATACCGGTTATGAATTAATACATTAATTTCAAACTATCTCTTGACAAAAAGGTATTTATGAATTAAAATAACTAATGCTGTCTGAACAGCACAAGTTAATATGCGGGTATGGCGGAATTGGCAGTTTCCGTCCGAGTGCCGCCTGTGGCGGATGAAGCGAGGATAAGGAAAGGCGCAGCGGTCAAAATCGTGTGAGCGAACAGCGAGCAAACGATTTTGGGCACCGCAAGAGTCACGCGTAACACGGCTGCCGTACCACAAGACAAGTTAATATGCGGGTATGGCGGAATTGGCAGACGCGTTAGATTCAGGTTCTAATAGTTGCAAGGCTGTGCAGGTTCAAGTCCTGTTACCCGCACCATATTGAGTATTCATAAGGGATTTGACCTGTGAATACTCAATTTTTTTACTTAAAAAAGAGTTTAATATATATTTTCTTGTTTTTATGTATCGTCGCATTCCTTTCGGAGTGCGACTTTTTTGTTATGCTGACTTTTCTGTAGGTTTTGAAATATAACCGATTGCTACTCCCTGACGGGTATCTGCTGTGAAGCAAGGCATATCTGATTCAGGTATTTCAAGGTATCCTACAAAGTTGTAGTGAATCACAACTCGCTGTGTCTTGTTTTTACCCTTGCCCTCTGCCTCATAAACATCAATGTGATCAATAAGCTCGTGAATAAGTGGTGCTGTGACTGTATCCATATCAAGGAACTTTCTTATCGCACCGATAAACATATCCTTGCTGTGCTGAACAGTCTGCATATTTGCTACCTGTTCTCTCAGGTTAAATATCTTAATTTTTAGTTCTGCTCTCTCAACCTCATATTTATGGGACATATGGGTAAACCATTCATCCGAAACTTTTCCCGTTGCATTATCCTCATACAGTTTCTCATATAGACCAGCAACTGTTTGCTGACGGACTATTGCTTTTTGCAGTTCTCCTTCAAGGAACTTCTTCTCATCATAGAAATCTTTGTTAGTTTTCTTTTCAAGGATATCAGCAAGCAATGCTTCATCCTTTTGTAACATTATCGCAAGGCGTTTCAGTTCAAGGAT
>JAFXCH010000048.1 GCA_017516485.1 Clostridia bacterium | reverse complement strand
TACGAAGGATGGGTAGTTGTAGAAGCAGAGCAGGATCCTGCAAAGGCTAATCCGTATGAATATGCGGTTCTTGCTAGAAACTATATCAGAGAAAAAACAGGACTTTAATGAATTTATACCACAGCGTTTAATTTCGCTGTGGTATTTTACAAGGAGACAACAATGAAAATTCAAAAATCGTTTGCTTTATTATTAGCTTTTGTTCTTATCCTTTCTGCTTTGCCGTTCAATGCGTTTTCAGAGGAGGAGTGCATGCACCTTGAGGGCTATCGCTCATTTGCACGCATTGAGCCAACTTGTGCTGATAATGGGCGTATTGCACATAAGAGGTGCAAACTTTTTTGCGGTTACATTACAGATTTGAATGGTAACCGGATTACGGAGGAAGACCTGATAATTCCGGCAACGGGGTTGCATGATTACGATGAAAACAACTGCTGCACTTTTTGCGGCTTTGTAAAGATACATGAGCATAGTGGCGGAAGAGCAACCTGCGTTTCAAAAGCTGTTTGCATTGAGTGTGGTGAAGCTTACGGCGAATTGGATAAAAGCAACCATGCTTCTTCTGAGCTTATAATTAAAAATGAAGCTTCAGCTACTTGTGTTACCGATGGATATACGGGTGACATGTACTATATATGTTGCGGTGAGTTAAAGGAAAAGGGCACTGCTGTTACTGCTGTAGGTCATAATGTAAGCATCAAAACCGAAAATGAGGTAGCTCCTACCTGTGGCAATAACGGCTCTTATGATTCTGTCAGCTTCTGTACTGTCTGTACAGCTGAACTCAGCAGAGAAACTATAGCTGTACCTGCAACAGGTGAGCATAATTATAATATTGAAGTTGAAGGCTCTGAAACTGAAGCAAACTGCAGTACAGAGGGTAGTATCATTATGCGCTGTCAATGCTCTGCAGAAGCAGTTTTCAAAACCGGTATTGACCCGGAAAAACATAGCTGGGGCGACTGGACAACGGTTAAGAATGCAAGTTGTACTGATAAAGGTCTTATGAAAAGAACCTGCGCCTATAATAAAGCTCACTTTGAAACTAAAGAAATCCCTGCTTCAGGGCACAGCCTTGAAAAGCACGAAGAAAACAAAGCAACCTGCACCGACAGGGGTAATATTGAATATTATTCTTGCATTACCTGCGGTAAAAATTATCTTGATGAAAACGGCGTAAGTGAGGCATCAGAAATAATTACAGAAAAGCTTAGTCATACCTTCACTGAATATATCTATGACGGTAACGCAACCTGCACGAAAGACGGTACAGAAACTGCTTTTTGCAGCAGCTGTCGAACTGAAAAAGATACAAGAGTCAGCAAAGGTTCCGCTTTGGGTCACAGCTTTACAAGATATATTTCTGATAATAACGCAACTTGTATCAGCGACGGTACGGTGACGGCACTCTGTGACAGATGCAAGAGTGAAAGTGATACTAAAACAGAGGCAGGTTCAAAGGATTTTGCTCCTCATAAGCCGGACGAAAGCGGCAGAAAGTGTTTGCTTTGCAGTAAGCTTCTTTATGAAGAGCATAACTGGTCATCTGATGTGGTTGTTATAAAAGAGGCCGGCTGTAATGAGGACGGCGCTGAAGCGATAGTGTGCCTTGATTGCGGCGAAATCAAGGCAGGTACAAAGGTTGTTATTGCTGCAACAGGTCATACCTACACTGAGGATTGGAAGGTTATTCTTCCTGCTGG
>JAFXCH010000047.1 GCA_017516485.1 Clostridia bacterium | reverse complement strand
TAACGTTTGTTTGATGATAATCATGAATCAAATTGGTTTTTCCCCGATATATTGCAACACCTATCACAACAAAAAGTGTCGCTGTCAAAAACATAATTATCGAATATGTAATCATAATATTACCTCGTCAAATTCTTATTTATCACTTTCCAATATATCGATTCCCCTACTTATTAACACAGCGGAGCACAACATTACCGTCAGGGCAGAAATCAATAGCTGTGACAGAAACGTTATCAAGAGCGAATCTGAATATATGCGGCTTAACTCCCAGAGCAGTGGGAATAAGATACTCAAGAAAACCGTGGTGGCTGAAAACCGCAACACGCTCACCATATGTAAATCGGTTCTTTATATAAGAAATCACTTTTTGAGCACGAACAACATTATCTTCAAACGCTTCACATCCGAATTCATAGCTTTCCGTACCGAAAAGGCTTTCACACATCTTTGTGTTCTCATAATAAATCTGAAGATATTCTTCACTGCAACCGAAATAGCCCGGTGTACAGCCGCATTCGATAAGTTCGGGGCAGATTTCAAGCAAGGGCTTGTCTGACTTTGCATTGCATACACCGACAGCCGTCTTGAAACTGCGTAACAGCGAGCTTGTAATATACGCATCAATCGGCAGATCTTTGAGCTTTTCGCCTAAATCAACACATTGCTTTTCACCCTCAGGTGTAAGCTCACCGTCACAATTGTCACGGTCACCGATATCGCTGTAATCCGTCTGAGCGTGCCTTATAAAAAGAATTTGCAGTGTATCGTGTTTTTCCATATCTTTGCCTTCTTTAATATAAATTTTTTGGAGTGATTAATTATAGCATATTTCCCATTTCGTATCAACATTCAACGAAACATCATCAGATAAAAATACTTTTCTTGACTTTTCACCTGTGGATGATTTATTATATAATAAATATGCGAAATTTTACTCTCAGACGGAGGTTTAAGATATGGAATGTAAATCCGGCGTATATGTACTCGGCTACAGCAACTGCGGAGAAAAAATGTGTGCCGCAGGTGGCAGAATTTCCACACAGCCCGGTAATGCACTCGGCATATGGGATAAGTCACAGGACGACAAAAAGAACGCAAACCTTATAGATAAAGTTACACGCTCAGGTCACAACTCAACCGTTGAACACATTATGTTCAACCTCGCTTTTAATGACGTTTCCGTTATTGTTGAGCAGTTTATGATTGAGTTCAGACTTGCATCATTTACCGTAAAGTCACGCAGATATGTTGACTTCTACGATGCAGGCTTTTATATGCCGAGCTTCAGACGTGAAGAAAACAAAGCAAAATTCTCCGCTCATATTTCTTCACTTTTTGAAACATATAAGAAGATGACCGATGCAGGTGTGCCTAAGGAAGATGCTCGCTTTGTGCTCCCCTACTGTTTCCTGAGCAATTTCTTCTGTTCAATCGGCGGCAGAGAAATGCTTCACGTGCTTCACGCTATGCTTCACGGCAGAGGCAGTAAGATACCCGAGATTTATGCACTCGGCAAACAGCTTTTTGAGCAGGTAAATAAGATTGCACCCGGTGTACTCACAGGCTTTGAAGAAAGAAAGCCAAAAAAATCCGATACGCTTGACCTCAGCTTTATTGAAGCTGACCGCAAAGCTTCACCCGATGAGCTTGTTGAATACATCAGCGGCAGTAAGGATGCGGCAAAAACGGTTGCAACGGCAGCAATGCTCGAGGCAAATGTTTACAGTGCACAAACCGTAAAAAAATCGGTTGAAGACAGCGAAACAAGAGCAAAAATCATTAAAGCTGTTACCGAATGTTCTCGCCCGAGAGCACTTGAGAGCGTGCAATTTACATTCGCACTCAACAAGGTTTCACTCTCAACTCTCACTCACTTTGCAAGGCACAGAATACATTCAATTCAGATTCCTTCGCTTAATACTGTTGACCGCAACGACTGGGTCAAACCCGATAGCATTACCTCAAATGCTGATATCTGTAAAGAATACAACGCCTGCTTTGAAAAGAGCGTTGCACTTTTCGAAGAGCTTAAAGCTGCAGGCGAAGAAGAGGCACTGCCCTACCTTATCTTAAGCGGCAACACACTCAGCATTGTATCAACAATGAACGGCAGAGAACTTATGCTGTTTATGAAGCTGAGAAGCTGCACAAGAGCACAGTGGGAAATTCAGATTTATGCAAACAAAATGCTTGAGATACTCCGCAACGAAGAGCCCGAGCTTTTCCGTTATTACGGCCCCAGCTGTTATGTTGACGGCTACTGCCCCGAGGGCAGACTCACCTGTGGCAGAGCAGCAGAAATGAAAGAAAAATACAGCATATAAAATCAAACAGCAGAGCGGAAAGCTCTGCTGTTTTTGTTTTGATATCAGAATTTCAGAAGATAAACGAGCGCTGTAAAAAGGTTTTTGAAGAAGTTGACTACACTTGCCATAGTCTGCTCAAAAGCATTGTCATACTCGGCATAAGGCTCGTTTGTCTGCACAGTAAACTCACCGTTTTCATAAACATAAAGCTCTGTTTCTACTGTGCTGCTGTTTTCATCAATAGTTATCGCACGCACACCGTAGGGGCCTGCCTTGGAAAACTGACAGCCGTAGGTCATACCGAGTGTGATTCCGTCCCACACTCCGGTAAATCCGCTTGTGTGCCAATGGCCGAAAAACGCGCCGACAACGCCTTTATTCTTCCAGGCGGTAAACTCCTCCGTAGTAGTACCGGGCTTTACAATTCCCTCTGCGTGACCGCTTACGTCAGCTTTAAGGCGGTAAGTCGATGTACCGTCAATAATTGCACCCTCATCCCAGATATTGCATTCTTCATAGAGATTGCCTATATCGTCAACGGGTACGTGCTCAAAAACAAGAGACGGTACATTTCCGTTATCGTAAGCCGTGAACCATTCAAGCTGACTTTCGGTGAAACTTCTGCCGTTGTCAAGCATCCACAAGCCAAAAGCAGGCTCATCGGAATCGGATGAAAGCACGGGAATATAACAGTCGATTTTACCTTCTGCATCGTCTGACATATCAACAGTCATATTATTCGGAAACGAAGAGTAAATCTTAAGCCAGTCTTCATTTGTAACATCGCTGTTATAGTCATTATTGCCCTGAGAAACCGCATAAGGAATACCCGATGCTTCGATAGGTGCAAAGAAATCTTCACAGGCTTTTTGAGTATTGGCAAGCGTTGCGGCATAGTCACCGTCAACGGTTACACCCTCCTGAAAAATTTTATCGTCCGATATATCACCTGCACGCGAGTCCTCAACAATGTCACCGGTTATAACAATAAAATCGGGGTCGGTTTCTTCTATCGCTTTCTCTATAAATTCTTTTAATCCGTGTGCAGGGTAAGCATCATCCTGCGGGTCTGTAATCTGAAGCACCGTAAACTTGCCGTCATCACCGAAGCGTAACGCATCATCCTCGGCACTTACACCGAAAACAAAGCAAGAACATAATAAACATACGCTGAGAAGTACGGAAACAATTTTTTTCATTTTGATTTCCCCTTTTTCTTTTTCAAAAAAATCCCCGACTTATCGCCGAGGATTTATAAAAAAACTTATTTCGTAAGAAGTGAAGCTGCATCCTTATCAAGATATACAACTACATCATCGTGTGTCTGGAGGATTGATGCGGGAAGCTGAGGTGTAACCTCGCCCTCGATCATTCCCTTGATTGCCTGTGCCTTGCCTGCACCTGTAGCAACAAGAACAATCTTCTTTGAGCGCATAATCGAGCCGATACCCATTGTCATAGCATATCTCGGCATCGGAGCATCGTCAAAATAGATTGAGTTTGCATTGATTGTGCTCTCGGAAAGAGTTACGCGGAAAGCCTCGTCTGTAAATGCATCGGCAGGCTCATTGAATGCGATATGGCCGTTATGACCGATACCGAGAAGCTGTACATCGATGCCGCCCTTTGCTTTGATAGCCTCGGCATAGCGCTTGCTCTCTGCATCGTAATCAGTTACGTTACCGTCGAGGAAACCTACGTTAGCAGGGTCGATATCAACGTGGCTGAAAAGATTCTGGAACATAAATGTGTAGTAGCTGTTTTTGTTATCCTTAGGAAGGTCACAGTATTCGTCAAGGTTAAATGTGCTTACATTTTTGAAGCTGACCTTACCGTCGGCATAAGCCTTTGTTATGTAGTTATAAGTCGGTACGGGAGTTGCACCGGTTGCAAGACCGAGTACGCAAGAGGGATTCTCATTGATAAAATCAACGTAAAACTTGCCGAGCTCCTCACCGATCTGTGCTGCGTTTTCAAGTACAATAACTTTCATCTTTCTATACCTTTCTTTCCTTGATTTTATTTACAGAATTCATTATATATCGCTCTGAGTCCTTTTTCAACACTTTTGCAGGAATATTTTTCACTGCTGATAACTTCAAGCTTTATCACACATTTCTTTGATATTACAGTACAACCTCATGGCCTGTTCTTGCAGACTCGTAAACAGCATCGAGAATCTTCATCATCTCAACACCGTCTTCAGCAGGAGCAAGACACTCTGCTCTGCCGAGGATTGCATCTATATAATTATCGATTTCCTTCTGGAAAAGACCGTTAAAATTAAGCGCAGTAGGCTGAGCAAAACTTATATTTACCATACGGTCGTTAAGCTCAGTAAAGATCTCAACATTCGGGCTGAGCTTTGCACCTGCCTTTGTGCCGAAGAGCTCGATATTGCCTTCGTCTTCTTTTATATTGAGGCTGAATGCAGCTTCAACGCTGAGCACTGCACCATTATCGAAACGGATGATTGCACTTGCAAGGTCCTCAACATCACACTTATCCTGTACACCTACAGCACTTGCCTTCCACGCCTTACCGCCTACAACGTTGGGACGGTTGAAAAGCTTCTGGAATGTAACACCGTAAACAGATACGGGCTTGGGGTTGCCGAAGATAAAACGCACAAGGTCGATAACATGAACACCCAGGTCAATAAGAGGACCGCCGCCGGAGCGCGACTTATCACCAAACCAACCGCCGGGGTTACCGTTACGTCTGAGATATGTAGCCTTCGCATAATAAAGGTCGCCGAAAGTGCCTGAATCAACGTTTTCGCGTACAACTTCGCAGTCATTACCGTGACGGCGGACAAAGCCAATCATAAGAAGCTTGTTATTACGCTTTGCAGCCTCAAGCATCTCTCTTGCTTCATCGGCATTCATAGCCATAGGCTTCTCACAGATTACGTGCTTGCCTGCATTGAGCGCGGCAATCGTACACTCTGCGTGTGCACTGTTCCACGTACAGACGCTTACAGCATCGATTTCGGGCAGTGTCTTGAGCATTTCATCCTTATCGGTGAATGTACGCTCGGCAGGAATACCGTACTTCTCTGCCATCATTGCAAGCTGTGTGGGATTTATATCACAGAATGCATAAAGTTCTGTGTTGGGATTGTTTATGTAACCGCTGATGTGTTCGTTACTGATACCACCTGTACCTATAATTGCCATTTTAAGCTTTGCCATAACAAAAACTCCCTTCGGACATATTCTTAATTATAACCTCCTACATTTTACATTTTTTATAAACAAAATTCAATACTTATTTATAAAATACAAAATTTCCTGCTAAAAGCAAAAAAATTACGCTCTTTGCGTTTTTCAAAGAGCGTAAAATCTTTTTTATTTTGAAAGCTTAATTGTGTACAGCCAGTTGCTGTCAACTGTATCGGGGTTGATTGCAGGGAAAATAACCTCTGTTCTGCCCTCGTTATCTTTAACCTCAAGCACAGCATCACTGCCGAGAAGAGTTGCTTTGAGGTCTGCTGAATACGGCACGTGCTCAAGCACCTGTGAGCCGAAGGGAAAGCGGTTGATTATTGCATAAACATCATCGCCCTTCTTGGTGTAATATACACCGTCCTGCAGCTTTTTGGTATATATACGGGTGCCGTAGATTGCATCGCCGTTTACACGAAGCCAGTCGCCCATCTGAAGAAGACGCTCTTCCATAATTACGGGAATTGTACCGTCAGCATCCGGACCGATATTGAGAAGGAAGTTGCCGCCCTTTGATACAAGTGAGCAAAGCGTTTCCAGAAGCTCTTTGGGAGTAAGGTAGTTTGCGCAATCCTCTTCCTTGTTAATACCGAATGAGCTGCCTATGCCGCGGCACTCTTCAAAAGGTCTGTCAAGCTCAACATCTTCAATGCGTCTGAGCTGACCCTGATAAACATCGATAATACCGTATTCGGTAGTGAAATTGCCGCCAAGCTTACCTCTTGTCTCTTTACCCCAACGGTCGTTAGGTACGATGAAATCCTTAACAGATGACTCATTATAGAGCCACTGTAAAAACTCGGTTGAATGCCATACAGAGCTCTCATGCTCCCACTCACCGTCAGTGAAAAGTGTATTGGGCTGATATTTCTCTATAAGTTCCTTTAACATGGGATGAAGATGCTCGAGAGCATACTTTTCGGGGTCTTCAAGGTAATAGGGATGCCACCACTCATAAACCGAGTGGTAAACACCGAAACGTACACCTGTACCCTCCATAGCGTTTTTCAGTTCCATCATAAAATCACGCTTCGGAGCACACTCTACAGAGTTGAGGCCCGGTGCGTACTCTGTTTCGTAAAGGCAGTAACCGTCGTGATGTTTTGAAACAAAGTTTATGTACTTTGCGCCTGCACGCTTAAAGAGATCTGCCCATTTTTCAGCATCGAAACGGTAACCGGTGAAGTCATTAATAAAATCATAATAAGGTCTTGAATTGTAATATTTTGCATGGTGAGCCTTATATTTTACCTGTGCCTCAGTTTCGGGATTTTCCATATTGCAGGCATAGCCGTACCACTCGGCATAGTCCTTTTTAGGTGCATATGCAGGTACGGAATAGATACCCCAATGGATAAAAATGCCGAATTTTGCATCGGCAAACCATTCGGGTACGGGACGGGAATTCAGGGACTCCCAATTATTTTCGTACATGAACTATCACTCCATAATAATTTCTATTAAAAAAGCCTCCCTCTTTGGGAGGCTTTTATTTACGCTGTCAGTTAATTAACCAAGGAAGCCCATAAGGAAAGCAAGGAACTCGCTTGTGTTAACGCTGTTGATGAAGTTATCGTAAATTTCGCCGATAGGGCCAAGCATTTCGAACCACTCGGTCATAAGCTCGGGAAGGCTGTGAACACCTTCAAAGCTGCCCTTGAAGCCGAAGAAGCCGAGAATTGTTGTAATGAACTCAAAGAAATCGGACCACTTGTAGTTGGAGATAGCGTTAATCCAATCGTTGAGAGCGCTTGATACATTTTCACCTGATGTTGCAGCAAATGACATAATGCTTGTGCCGGAAATGAGCAAAGCAACACACATAACTACTGCAAGTGCTTTTTTGAATACCTTTTTCATTAGTGTTGACTCCTTTATACAAAATAATATTTCAGCCCATACAAGCTGATTAACAAGGTGATTATAACATCACTGTCAAAAAAAGTCAACAGCCCAAAGCGATTTGAAGTTACAATAAAGTATAATCACAAAGCAGAATAAAACGTGCAAATTCTATTTTAGAAAAACGTCGGCAACAACGGTTAAATGCACTCAAAAACAGTGAAAAAGAAAAAAGCCTGAAGCAGTTTTTTTCAAGCGAGCTGAGTATGCGGATAAATTTATTTGTACTGCAAAAGCAGAGTGAGCGTGCAAGGCTGACACAGCCAAGCGACACCGTAAGAAAAAGCACAGAACATACAGTAAGTGTAACAAATCCGAATAACAAAATAAAAAGAACAGCACGGCTTACACCGTCACGCATAAGAAAAATAATCAATACAGCAAGCACAGACGGAATACTGCAAAAAATAAAAATACGTATCAACGACAAAAACGACGAAATCACACCGCACATAACAGCATTTAAAACATCACGAAGCGTAAATCCTGCTATAAAGTCAGTTACATTCATATAATATCCTTCACTTATAGCCGCATACCACCTGTCTTTAACCGTACGTGCACATAACAGCAATAATGCCGCTAAACACAAAGTAAAAACACTCAAGGAAAGAATAAATTTCCCGAAAGCACTCTTATACAAAACATCAAAACGAAATAAAAGAAGAGTAATAAGTGTATACACATTAAACCGCAAAAACGCAGAAAACAGTACGAGAAGATTGCCTGTTCTGACCCTGCCTATAAGTTTTACCCTCGCGCCGACACGAATTTTTTCAAAGCTCAATTATCTCCCCTCCCTCGTTATTATTGACAAAGAAGAAAAGAATTAACATTAAGCCTGTTTTAAAATCAGTTTTACAAAACAAAAAAGAAGGCTTCTTCTTGCGAAGTGCCTTCTTTTATGTAGCAAATTTCGTCAGCTTATTAGCCAGCGATCATACCGATGAGATCCTTAACAGCAGCGATAGCCTTATCGATGATGCCGGACTCCTCAATCTTAGCAATGATATCCTTAATTGTGTTGATAACCTGCTCCCAGTCGATGCTCTTAAGCATTTCCATGATCTGATCCATTATAGTTTCACCTCCATAATACAAACGTTTACAGGTGTGATTATATCACTGTGTTTTCAGTTTGTCAAATAAAATTTACTTTTCTTTAACAAAACGTTGAAAAAACACAAAAAAGCAGGTTTATAAAGCCTGCTTTTTTGTTATGTTGGAAAAATATAAGTTAATCTTATGCGAACATTTCGAAAATGCTCTTGAAGAAGTTAACAACGATTTCAACAACACCGGAATCCTTAACCATACCGACGATATCTGCAGCCTCACCCTCGTTGAGGTAAGAAAGGAGCTGCTCTACAAATGCAAGAATCTGATCCATTACTGTTTCACCTCCGAGTTTTTTATTAACTAAATTATAACAAGTTGTAAACCACGTGTCAACTATTTATTAACAAATAGTTAAGGTTCAAAGTAACAGTGAGGTAACTGTATTTAGTTTTTTAAATCTCCGTTTGCCGGATTATCAAGCACCGTCCCCTTCTCATCAAAACGCGAACCGTGACAAGGACAATCCCAAGAATGCTCTGCCTTATTCCATTTTAGTGAACAGCCGAGGTGAGGACAACGTTTGCCCGTAAAGCCGACAAAGCCGACTGCAGACTCAACAACATTCAGCAAGAGTTGCACTCTCAACATATTTCTGTCAGGCAAAAAAAGTTGAGCGTATTCATTTTTATTTTCCATAACACAATCACAAAGTATTTTTGCCGCAACCATTGCACCCGTAACACCCCATTTATTAAAGCCGCTCGCAACAAAAAGCCTGTGAGTATTTGCAGAATAGCTGCCGATATACGGCATGGAATCAAGGCTCATACAGTCCTGTGCCGCCCAGTGCGCAATCTCCGATGATGACTGATAATGCTTTGCAGCAAACTTACGAAGCTCTGTCCAATTACCTCCGTCCTTACCTGTACGGTGACTTCCCCCTCCAAGCAAAAGCAAATCCCCGTAATTACGGAAAGAAAGACCGTTTTTACTTTCGTCAACATACATTCCGTCCGTCTGCTGTGCATTTTCAAGCGCAATCACATAAGAGCGATGCTGATATAATTTAAGTGAATACATACCGTGCTTATTGATAAAAGGGAAATGAGTTGCAACAATTACATTTTTTGCATTAATGACGGCTCTGTCTGTAATTGCAATATTCCCTTTCATCTCACGAACAAAGGTATGCTCGAATATATTAAGTTTTTTTGCAACATTCCCAAGAAACTTCAACGGATGAAACTGACCCTGATTGCCGAAAGAGACAGCACCTGCAGTATTTATCGGCAAAGGTAAGCAATCAAAAAGCCGTGCATTACAGCCGATTTTTGAGAGTGCCGTCATCTCTTGCTCCAGCACTTTTCTATCCGATACCGAATAGACATAGTTATCTTTTGTTTCAAAATCACATTCAATACCGTTGCAAAGTTTTTTATACTCTGCAAGTGCTTTTTCATTAGCACGGTAATACATTTCAGCTTTTTCTGTACCATAATCATTCAACAGCTTATGATAAATCAATCCGTGTTGAGAAGTAATTTTTGCAGTTGTATTCTGCGTTGTACCGCTGCAGATTCGGTTTTTCTCAACAAGTATATACGGCACTCCTTTTTCATGCAGAAAATGTGCTGTCAATATTCCCGCTATACCGCCGCCTATTATCAGCACATCTGTTTTAACATCGCCTTCAAGTATCGGAAACTCAGGCATTTCAACATCTTTACGCCACAATGACTTCATATCAATTCACCTTTTTATATATTCAAGACTATTCTGTGACATAAAGATAAAAAAATACAGCCTCTCACGAGGCTGTATAAATTAAAAGTTGATTAATAAATCGGATATTTCTCGCAGATTTTTGTAACTTCGGCACGGATTGTGTCTGCACTGTTTTCGAAGTCAGTCGCTGCAAGGTAGATAAGCTCTGCAATCTTGACCATATCTTCTTCAACCATACCTCTGGAGGTAACAGCAGCAGTACCGATACGCACACCGCTTGTGATAAAGAATTTTTCAGGGTCGTTGGGGATTGCATTCTTATTGACTGTGATAAACACTTCGTCAAGTCTCTTCTCAAGCTCTTTACCGGTGATGCTGAAGGGACGAAGGTCAACAAGCATAAGGTGATTGTCTGTACCGCCTGAAACAAGGTTAAATCCCTTTTCGAGAAGTGCAGCTGCAAGAGCTTTTGCATTCTTTACAATCTGCTGCTGATAAGCCTTGAATTCGGGCTTGAGAGCTTCACCGAAGCAGACAGCCTTACCTGCGATAACGTGCATAAGAGGACCGCCCTGGCTGCCGGGGAAGATAGCCTTATCAATATCTTTTGCATACTCTTCTTTACAGAGAATCATACCGCCGCGAGGACCGCGAAGAGTTTTATGGGTTGTGGTTGTGACAAAATCTGCAAAAGGAACGGGAGAATCGTGGCAATCAGCTGCGATAAGGCCTGCGATATGAGCCATATCAACCATAAAGAGGCTGCCTGCAAGCTTTGCAATTTTGCCGATGCGTCTGAAATCGATAACTCTGGGATATGCGGAAGCACCTGCTACGATAAGCTTCGGCTTAACCTCAAGAGCAAGTCTTTCAAGCTCATCATAATCGATAAAGCCCTCTTCGGTAACACCGTAGGGTACAAAGTTGTAAAGCTTACCGCTGAGGTTTGCAGGTGAGCCGTGAGTAAGGTGACCGCCACAATCAAGACTCATACCGATAACTGTATCGCCGGGCTTAAGGAATGCATTATAAACAGCGAAGTTTGCCTGAGAGCCTGAGTGAGGCTGTACGTTTACATGCTCTGCACCGAAGAGCTGCTTTGCACGCTCAATAGCGATATTTTCAACGATATCAACACACTCGCAGCCGCCGTAGTAACGCTTTGCAGGATAACCCTCTGCATATTTATTTGTAAGCACGCTGCCCATTGCGGCAAGCACTGCGGGAGAAACGATATTTTCGGATGCGATAAGCTCGATATTACGCTTCTGACGTGCAAGCTCAAGCTGCATGGCATCTGCTACTTCCGCATCGGTTTCACGGATAAGAGAGATTGAATCAAGTACATTTTCAAACATTTTAAAATACCTCCGATTTATCAGATATCAAGATTCTGTACATATTTTGCATTCTTTTCGATAAAATCACGCCTGGGCTCAACCTTATCACCCATAAGGATTGAGAATGTTTCGTCAGCCTGAATTGCATCTTCAAGAGTAACACGCAGCATTGTACGGTTTGCAGGGTCCATAGTGGTTTCGCGAAGCTGAATCGGGTCCATCTCACCAAGACCTTTGTAACGCTGGATATCACAGCTGCCACCCATTTCGGCAATCTTCTCATCGCGTTCCTCATCAGAGAATGCATATTCTACTTTTTTACCCTTGCTTATTTTATAAAGCGGAGGCTGTGCGATATAAACATAGCCGTTATCGATAAGCGGACGCATATAGCGGAAGAAGAATGTGAGAAGAAGCGTACGGATATGAGCACCGTCGACGTCGGCATCGGCCATAATGATAATTTTGTGATAACGGAGCTTTGTTATATCAAAATCTTCATCAATACCTGTACCGAGTGCAATTACGACAGGAGTCAGCTTTTCGTTGCCGATAACTTTGTCGAGTCTTGCTTTTTCAACATTAAGCATCTTACCCCAGAGAGGAAGAATTGCCTGATAGTTTTTATCTCTGCCTTCTTTTGCAGAGCCGCCTGCCGAGTCACCCTCGACGATGTAAAGCTCTGTATTTTCGGGATTCTTATCTGTACAGTCAGCAAGCTTGCCGGGAAGCGAGCTGGAATTGGAGAGAGCAGTTTTACGTGCCGATTCCTTTGCCTTACGCACTGCCTCACGTACACGTGAAGCCTCACAAGCTTTGGAAAGAAGAGCCTTTGCAACCTGCGGATTCTCCTCAAAATAGGTCATAAGCTTGTCGGAAACAGTCTTTGAAACGAGTTTTGTCATCTCAGTATTACCGAGCTTACCCTTGGTCTGACCCTCAAACTGTGCCTCGGTCAGCTTAACACTGATGATTGCAACAAGACCTTCACGGACATCTTCACCTGAAAGATTCTTGTCACCCTCTTTAAGGATACCGTACTTCTTACCGTAATCGTTGAATACCTTTGTAATTGCAGTCTTGAAGCCTGTTTCGTGAGTACCGCCATCTATAGTGCGGACGTTGTTTGCAAAACTGATAAGTGTTTCATTGTATCCGTCATTATACATAAGTGCAATTTCAGCACTTGAGTCGTCACGTACACTTGAGAAGTGTATGGGAGCAGGCTGTACGGGAGTAAAGCCGCGGCTTTCGTTTACATAGTTGACAAATTCACTCAGGCCGCCCTCATAACAGAACACACGCTCGATGACATTGTCAGGGTCACGTCTGTCGGTAAATGTGATTTTGAGACCTGCGTTGAGGAAAGCGGACTCACGAAGTCTGCGCTCAAGCACCTCAAACTCATAAACTGTTGTTTCGGTAAATATTTCGGAATCAGCCTTGAAACGGATAAATGTACCTGTATTCTCGCTTGTACCTACGATATCAAGGTCACTCATAATTGCACCGCGCTCAAACTTCTGGCGGTAGATGTTGCCGTTACGTGAAACCTCAACCTCAAACCACTCGGAAAGGGCATTAACAACTGATGAACCAACACCGTGCAGACCGCCCGATACCTTGTAACCGCTGCCGCCGAATTTACCACCGGCATGAAGAACGGTAAGAACAACGGTAACTGCAGGCATACCCATTTTTTCGTTCATATCTACAGGAATACCGCGGCCGTTGTCGCGTACGCTGATAATATTGTCGGGCTCAATCTCAACCTCGATATGAGTACAGAAGCCTGCAAGAGCCTCGTCGATTGAGTTATCGACAATTTCATATACAAGGTGATGGAGACCGTTGGGACCGGTTGAGCCGATATACATACCGGGGCGCATACGTACAGCCTCAAGGCCTTCGAGGACCTGAATCTGACCTGCACCATATTCCTCGTTTACAGCAGTATCCATCTGCTCAACGGGGCCGATACCCTCTTCGTTAATTTCTTCTGTGAAAGCATCAATGTTCTGAACCTTTTCCTGATTATCCAAAACTGACTTCCTCCTACTGTTATTTCATACCCGTCAGACTGTTTCTGCTTCGTTTAAGCAGAGTTGACGGAGAGATAGGTGATATATATACCGTTGTGTTGCCAAGCTTATCGCGGCAAACAACAAACGACTTCGGTAATTCAAAGCCGACATTGACTACCCTGCCCTGCTTTGTAGCGTTTGCAAGATAATCACGAGTTGCCTTGGAGACGGTTGTTGCCTCAAGGTCAAAAATACCGAGAATTTCGTCGTAAGTTACGACTGTGTCTTGTCCGAGGTGCAGGTACATCCGCTCAGCTCCTCTTTTCTTTTTCGTTTTTCTTCAGCCTTACGCACACGAAGCGCCGCAAAAAACTCAGACAGTAAAGCGGCACATTCATCCTTCATAAAGCCGCCTTCAATGCGCGGTTTGCTGTTATAAGGCATATCACAGAGGTTTACAACACTGCCCATCGAGCCCGACTTATAATCGTACGCACCAAAAACAACGCGTTTAACTCTTGAGTTGATAATTGCCCCGGTACACATCGGACACGGTTCGAGAGTAACAAACATCTCGCATTCGGCAAGTCGCCAACCGCCAAGAGTATTGCAAGCCATATTAATTGCTTCAATCTCGGCATGAGCAAGAGCGTTTTTGCCCGTTTCGCGGCGATTGAAACCCTCACCGACAATTATGCCGTTATGTGTTACTACAGCTCCGACAGGCACTTCATCGAGCAATGCGGCTTGTTTTGCAAGCTCGATTGCACGAAGCATTGACTCGCAGTCTCCCATAAAAACGTCCTTTCAATCATTAATTGTCTTATTTGAATCGAATGTATCTTGCCATTGAAAAAACAAGGTATATCAATACAGGCACCATTGTCGGGCTGATAAAGAAAGCCGTAACTCTTTTAAAGCCGCGCACGCCTGAAAAATTGCGCTGAAGTCTGAAGCCATATACTTTGCCCCAAACAACGATACATACAATACCGATAATAACGAGCAAAATAAGCAGAATATTATACGCCGCATTAAAAACATCCGGACGGAAACGCCCTATTTCGGTAAAGAAAACCGATGTACAGTTATTAAGTGCGTGAATGATAATACCAACCCAGATACTGCGTGTATAAACAACAGCATATCCGATAACCGCACCTGCAAGAAATGCAAAAACAATACTTACCGGATTGCCGTGAGCCATAGCAAAGATAAAAGCGGTTACATAGATTGCAAAAGAATCACCGTAGCGACGAAGCGGTTGCATTATTACGCCGCGGAAAGCAAACTCCTCGATAAGCGGAGCCATAAAACCGGCACACACAAAATTCATTGCAATATCGAGCACATTTTCAGAAGCAGCCGGGGTTGGAGAAACAAACTCGATACCTTGAATATTAAACCAGAAACTTACCAGAGTGACAACCAGATTAGCTGACATACACAGAGCCCAGCCTGTCAATACAGTGAGCAGAAGCTTTGCACGAGGCTGAGGAGTATAAAAAGGAAGCGCCTTAAAATATGAAGCGTTGCCTTTACGCAAACTATATAAAAAAAACGGGACACCCATAGAGAGGAATGCAAAAAACAAAGCATTAACACCATAGGTAACCGCAATGCTTTTACTTAATATTTTGCCAAAACCAAAAAACGACAAAAGAAACGACGCAACAGTCTGTATGCCGTAATTTCCGAGCAGGCAAGCACCTACAAACAAGCCATGCTTACGCAGCTTGCGGCTATCGACATCGGCAGGTGTGGGTGAAGGCGTCATAACAGGTGCTGTACAAGCATACTGATACGGCGGCTGATAACCGTACTGATTTTGCATTTCGCTACCCCTTTCACCCTAAATAATAACGCACAAATATATATAATATATATCTATAATATTGTACCGGATAATTATAACACATCACAAATAAAAAAGCAATAATATTAATATAAAAAGCTTATTTTTTTACAGTTGAAATAGCACAAAAAATATGCTAAACTAATTTAACAATTCACATAAGCAGGTGAACAATAATGAAATTTATATCATGGAACGTAAACGGCCTCAGAGCCTGTATGACAAAAGGGTTTGACGACATATTCAAAGAGCTTGATGCAGACATTTTCTGCGTACAGGAAACAAAGCTTCAACTCGGTCAGATCGATTACAATCCCGAAGGATACTACCAGTATTGGAATTATGCCGAGAAAAAAGGCTATTCGGGCACTGCCGTATTTACAAAGCAGAAACCGATAAGTGTCTTTAACGGTATTGATATCGAAAAACACGACCACGAAGGCAGAGTAATAACACTTGAATTCGACAAATTTTACTTTGTCTGTGTTTACGTGCCAAACGCTCAAGACGAATTACGCAGACTTGACTACCGCATGGAATGGGAAGATGACTTCAGAGAGTATCTCGTTTCGCTTGCAAAAAACAAGCATGTTGTAGTATGCGGTGATATGAATGTTGCACACAAAGAAATAGACCTCAAAAACCCGAAAACCAATCGCCGCAATCCGGGATTCACTGATGAAGAAAGAGGCAAATTTGAGTTGCTGCTCGGAGCAGGTTTTACAGATACATTCCGCTACTTCTACCCTGACCTCGAAAACGCCTATTCATGGTGGAGCTACAGATTTCAGGCACGAGCCAAAAACGTCGGCTGGCGTATCGATTACTTTCTCGTAAGCTCAGGTGCAGAAGCCCTGCTGAAAGGCGCAAAAATTCACAGTGACATTTTCGGATCGGACCACTGCCCCGTAGAAGTTGAAATTGATTTTTAAATCGATTTTTAAGGAGAAGCAAGATGTCTATTGAAAGAGTAAGACCGTACCTTGCCGAAAAAGGTATGGAAAACAGAATAACAGAGTTTGACGTATCAAGTGCTACGGTTGAATTGGCTGCACAAGCACTTGGCTGCGAAGGCAAAAGAATTGCAAAAACGCTGTCTTTTATGGTAAACGGCAATGCAATACTCATTGTTGCCGCAGGTGACGCAAAGGTTGACAACGCTAAGTACAAGGCATATTTCGGCGTAAAAGCAAAGATGCTTACACCGGATGAAGCAGTTGAGCTTGTCGGTCACGCCGTCGGCGGTGTATGTCCGTTTGCAGTTAACGAAGGAGTCAAGGTATATCTTGACATATCGCTCAAGCGCTTTGAAATTGTATACCCTGCCGCAGGCAGTTCAAACAGTGCAGTTGAGCTCAGAATACCCGAGCTCGAGATGCTTTGTCCCGAGGCAGTTTGGGTAGATGTATGTAAAGCATGGCAGGAAGAATAAGCAAATGAAAAAGATCTCACCCATTCTGATAGTAATCGCCGCTACGCTCTGGGGCACAATGGGCTTATTCACAAGAAAAATGACTGAACTCGGCTTTTCAACGCTTCAGCTCGTTTTTATGCGTGCATCATTAACAGCAACCGTATTGTTTTTATATCTGCTCATTTTCGACAGAGATAAGCTTAAAATAAAATTAAGGGATGCTTGGATATTTGTCCTTGCAGGACTTGTCAGCGTTGTACTTTTTCAGCATTGCTACACAAGTGCAATAATGGCAGGCTCAATCAGCATTGCCGCAACACTGCTCTACACCGCACCTATTTTTGTGACAATAATATCTGCAGTGCTTTTTAAAGAAAAAATCACGCCGATAAAAGTTACAGCACTTATTACGGCATTTACGGGTTGTATACTCGTATCAGGTATAACAGACTCCGGCACTTCAATCACCACCACAGCACTGTTTCTCGGCATAGCTTCGGGATTTACATACGGGCTTTACAGCATCTTCACAAAAATTGGTTTAAGACACTATTCTCCGCTCACATTCACCTTTTACACATTTCTTATTGCAACAATTGTGCTCATTCCTCTTTGCGACGTCAAACCGATGATTACCGTTGCTTTTTCATCTGCAACGGCAGCCTTTATGCCTGCAATATTCGGAATCATAACAAGCGTAATCCCTTACATCTGCTTCACCTGCGGACTCAAGTATATTGATGCAGGAAAAGCAAACATAACAGCAACAATCGAGCCGGCTGTTGCAACACTTATAGGTATTTTGATTTTTGATGAAAAGCTCGGAATATCCGCCTTGGCAGGTATTGCTCTCGTGCTTATAAGTGCAGTTATACTGAATCTGCCGCAAAAGCACTCAACCGACACATCAAAATATTAAAAATTCGGCACCAAAAAAGGACTTTCGGTTTTTCCGAAAGTCCTTTTTAACATTTTATGCTTTTGTGCTCAAAATATTAAAAATTTGCGGCATATTTGGCGACGAGATCTTTTGCCACATCAACTGTATTTTCTTTACCTACAGATTCATCATCGGGAGTATATGTGGCAATCCACTCTTTTTCAATTCTTGAAAGAGCACCGCCAAACTCCGTACCAAGATAAGCATCACGGTCAAACACCTGATTCTTTGTCTTTTCGGAAATGCGGTGGAATTTACCAAACGACATAGCAAGCTGTTCAAACAGCGCTCTCCAACGAAGTGCGTAAAAAGTAGAAAGCATACCGCCCCACTCTTTCCAGCAACAATCATAAAGCACAGTATCCTTAATAGGGCCAAATATTGTTATCTGTGTAAGGAGGTTTATTTCAAAATTCTGCTTTTCAGCGTCATCACTGCCAAGCTCACGTGCAATTGACAGATGATAAGGCAGAGAAAATTCTTTTTTGGTCAGAAGCAATCTGTCCATATCCTCAATTATATCAAGGAAAAGATTGGTATTCTGCTCAAAAAGCTCAACATCCTTATTCTTGTAACCCTCAAGTGCTTTTTTGCAGACAGTATTTGCAAGGTCACTGAGTGACTGACGAAGAACGTCGCACAAATCAAGTTCATACTCATAAGTTTTTCCGTCAGCTTCAATCAGTTTTTGTGCTGCAGCAAAAACATCGGAAATATTATAGCCGATCTCACTGCCGCTGTCACCTATCGCGGTATGGCGAAGCGAAACAGAAGGACGGGTGCAAACAGCACTTGCGTGTTCTCGTGCCGGCTGGCCACCGTGCCAACAACTCTTTTTAAGAAGCATCATTGCCTCAAAAGCTGCTGAACTGTCTGTACCGTAACGATTCTTAGTATACTTTGCAAGCCACTTGTCAACATCACTGTCGCCGCTCACAGCTGCATAAGAATACTGCCTGAAAGCTTCGTTAGAAAACGCACCGTCAGAGAAAGTACCTACGCCGGAAGCATTCAGCTTATCCGACCTGTTCGCTGCAACACCTGCAATATCGCCATGTAAAGCAGTAACATCACCGCCGTTGCACTGTGTACCTACGATAAAGGAATATCCGTCATATTTTGAATCGTTGCAAAGCTCACCATTATCAATAATAAGAACGCGATCTTTAGGTATGCCGAGAAGAAGTTCGGGCTTTGCGCAAGAAGAATGAATAACCCAAACGCTGTCGTCACTGCGGGCTGATATCAACTTATAAACAGCCGTACCTACGCCTGCAAGAAATGAAGATTTGCGTTTTGCGGGAGTATGATTGAGGAACGGATCTGCAAGATAAAATTTACTTTCACCAAGCAGAAGCTCCTGATTTTTATAGAAAAGCGTGCCCACTTTATGGAACATCGTATCGCGTGCGGAAAGCTGATACTGACTGGGGAAAAGGCACCATTCCTCGGACTTATGCATTCTGGCACGGATTTTACCCTGAATGAATGTACGGAAAATATACCCCGTAAAGCCTTGGAAAATCGGAGTCATACCAAGTTCCCTTTCACGGTCAGTAATCTTCCTGCCGAGTTCAAGGCGCTTATCTATGCTTTCTTTTTTTGTCTGCGGCAGATAACCGTCAAAGCAATCGGAAAGCTGCCAGCTCCAAAAAGAAGGACCTGCAATACTTGCAAGTGCGAGACCTTCTTTCATACCGAGCTCAAGCATAGTTTTCATCCATACAGCTTCTGTGCCTACTGTTGCAAGCGGCATATTAATGCCGTTCATCGCCATAAAGTCGATTTCATTTTCCCAGCGTGCCCAATTCCACCAACAAGCAGAACACGAAAACGTAGTATATTCAAAGCAAGTGCGATACTTAGCCTTGATTTCCCCCTCCGATTTTTCAGCAGGAACACTGAATTCTCCGTAAGCAAGCGAATGGTCTGCAGTAAAATAAGCACCGCAGCAATCACGCATAAAGTGATAATAAGCTACAGCCAGACAGACAGTATCAGTACCTTTGAGAAGCACTTTACCGTCACACGGCTCATAGCTGAATATATTTTTGCCGTCTTCCGTATCAACAATCTCAAGCACAAAGTTCTCGATTATTTCAGGTGATTGACGGCTGATAAGCGATTTAATCATAATCAACCTCTGTTGTTCTGAATTTTTGCGGCTGTAACTGTATTCTGCATAAGCATCGCAACAGTCATAAGACCTACGCCGCCGGGTACGGGAGTAATATGTGAAGCCTTATCTTTAACTGCTTCAAAGTCAACATCACCGCAACGCTTGCCGTCTTCATCCCTATTCATGCCGACATCAATTACAACTGCACCTTCTTTAACCATATCTGCCGTAACAAATTTCGCCTTACCTACAGCAGCAACAAGAATATCGGCTGACTTTGTGATTTCAGCGAGGTTCTGAGTTTTTGAATGGCATACGGTAACGGTACCGCTTGCAGCAAGAAGAAGCATAGCCATTGGCTTACCTACGATATTACTTCTGCCTATAACAACGCAGTTTTTACCTGCAACGTCAATACCCTCGTATTTGAGCATTTCCATAATACCTGCCGGTGTGCACGGCTTGAGCACACAGTCACCAATCATAATATGACCTGCATTTACAGGATGGAATGCATCAACATCCTTCTCAGGCTTGATTGCATTGAGAATAACCTTCTCATCAATATGCTTCGGAATGGGAAGCTGACAAAGAATACCGTTTACACTTTCGTCCGCATTGAGTTTTTCAACAAGTGCAAGCAACTCATCCTGAGTTGTTTCAGCAGGCAGTGCAAACTCAAGCGACTTTATACCAACCTCTTCGCAGGTACGCTTCTTGTTGTTGACATAAGTTCTTGAAGCAAAATCATCGCCTACAATTATAACCGCAAGGCACGGCTCAACCCCACCGGCTTTGAGGTCATCCACCTGATTCTTAACCTGTTTTTTGATATGAGCAGAAATAATCTTACCGTCAATAAGTTTCATAATTTAACTCCTTTAAATAGCCGCTGAAAATTGTAACAAGGATTCAAACAGCGGTTATCAATTAAAAAAGCGGTGCAACACAAGGATTTTCCCTTCCGTAATTACACCGCTGAGTATTTTAAAAAATCATGCAAAGAGAATATCGTGATATATCTCTGTTATGACTTTATCAGTTGTTGCCGAAAAGATTCTCGATAAAGTCGTAGTAGTTGCTGTTGCCTGTTGCAGGGTCACCTGCAGGCTCAACAGCGGGAGCTGTGGGAGCAACAGGAGCTGCAGGAGCCTCGGGAGCTGCAGGAGCAACGGGTGCAGATACACTTGCTGCGCCGAAGATTTCGTCTACCTTCGGAGGCTCGTCAATGCTGTTGCCAAAGCCGAAACCTGTAGCAACAACAGTAATGTACAGCTCATCATTAAGCGAATCGTCGAAGGAGAGACCCCAGATGATGTTTGCATCGGGATGTGCTGCATCCTTGATCTTCTCGCTGGCGATTTCGATATCTTCGAGGCCGATGTCGGGTGAAGATGTAACGCTGATGATAACGCCCTTTGCACCCTTGATAGATGTCTCAAGAAGCGGGCTGGAAATAGCTGCCTCTGCTGCAACCTCGGGCTTGTCCTTGCCCTTGGCGTAACCAATACCCATATGAGCATGACCTGCATCCTTCATAACAGAAAGAACGTCTGCGAAGTCGAGGTTGATGACACCGGGGATCTTGATAAGCTCGGAAATATTCTTAACGCCCTGAAGAAGGACATCGTCAGCCTTTGCAAAAGCGTTAGCCATTGTGATTTTTGTTTCGCTTGCGAAACGAAGGCGCTCGTTAGGAATGATAACAAGGCTGTCTACATGCTCTGTAAGCATATCAATACCGTTTTCAGCCTGAGTCATTCTGCGTCTGCCCTCAAAATTAAAGGGCTTTGTAACAACACCTACTGTAAGTATGCCCATATCTTTTGCAATCTGAGCAATAACGGGAGCAGCACCTGTACCTGTACCGCCGCCCATACCTGCGGTGATAAAGACCATGTCTGTGCCCTTGAGTGTGTCGGAAATTACATCGCGGCTTTCTTCTGCTGCCTTCTGGCCAACCTCAGGCTTACCGCCTGCACCCATGCCGCGTGTAACCTTCTCACCAATCTGAATCTTATGTGTTGCCTGAGATGTAAGAAGAGCCTGTTTATCGGAGTTGACAGCAATAAACTCAACGCCTCTGATACCTGAGGCAATCATACGGTTGACAGCGTTACCGCCGCCACCGCCAACACCTATAACTTTAATTTGTACCACGTTTTCAACTTCGTTATCGATTTCGAAACCCATATCCTGATACCTCCCAAATAATCAAAATTTATATTAAGCAGTCAATTAGACATATACAGTTATTGTAAGTCTATCACATATTACAAAAAAAGACAATAGTATTTTTTAAAAAATTATTCCGTCTTTTCCGTAGCTTTCTCCGTAGCATTTTCCGCCGGTTTACTTTCGGCCGAAGAACCATCCGCATCAGGTACGGATGAATCTTCCGAAGGCACTGTTTCCGTCGGCTTTTCAAGCGGCTTAAAGAATGCCTTTCCCTCTACGGAATCAAGATCAATTCTGCCGTACACTCCCGGATTATCCTGATTCTGACGTTTTATTACCTCTGCCGCAAGTGCAAGTTTACGCTCAGCAGAACCCATACTGCCAATCAGAATAGTTATTCTGCCGTCATAAACACAGCTTATATCGTAAACATCGGTAATATCAATCTCAGTAATTTTATCTATTCCTGCTTTATTTAATTGAGCGCCGATTGATTTAAGTAATTCAAAAGCACCCTTATCATTAAGCTCCACCAATTCACCGGGTGTAGCTTTAACAGCCGTAACACCGTGTACAACTGCAAACTCTTTACCTTCTTCGGCACTCACCTGCCCGAGCACCTTGCCCTCGGCATTTATGACAACCGCTTTATCACCGTTTATAAATGAATAGCGACCCGGAGTTACCGTAACGGTAATAGTAACCTTACCGTTGAGTGAACGTTTAACCGTTGCACTGCCGATATGGGGCAGTGATTTAGCAAGCTTTTCGCTGACACCCTTGGCATCGCACATAATAATATTTTCATTATAATCGATACCGCTTGCAGCAATTATTTCCTTATCGGTATACGGTGATTTACCTATAATCTCTATTTTATCAATCTTGAAAAATACGGTAAGCGACAGTGCAACCATAACACCGATAACGGCAACACCTATTGCAATATATTGCATCATCAGCTTATGGCGACGCTGTACACGGCGTTGCTCAGCATGAAGTCTGCGGCGCTCATTTTCGGAAAGCGAGCGTTCTTCAGCAGGAGTTTCCTGACGTATTTTTCTTGCATCTTTTAAAACAGGCGGCTTTCCGTGTCTTTTAACGGTCGGTCCCTTTTTTTCAGGGACCGGCTGCGACGGTTTTCTCGCAAAAAAGCTGGGAGTCTTTGAACCGGCTTTTTTAACAGTCTGCTGAGGTTTACCCTGTCCTCGTGCAGGCTTTTTTGTCGGTGTCTCTGTTTTGGTTTCCTCTGTTGGCTTTTTACGTTCTGCAAACAGATCAAGATCATAATCCACCGTACTGCGACGATATCCGTCCGTATTGTCTCCGATTATAAATTTATCGTTATTCTCATCCATTTCTTTACTCCTTCCTGAATATTTCCGCTCCCAATCCATTGAGCTGTGTCTCTATTTTTTCATAACCCCTATCGATATGATGAATACCGTAAACAATAGTAGTACCTTCTGCACACAGTGCTGCAACAACAAGTGCACTACCGCCTCTCAGGTCATGAGAAACAACCTTTGCACCGTTAAGTTTACGGACACCTTCTATTACGGCGACCCGATTTTCGGTACGTATCTGCGCACCCATTCTTCTCAACTCGCCGACATATTTGAATCTGTTTTCGAATATATTTTCAACAACAGTGCTCGTACCTCGCGCAACACTCGCCATAACCGCGAGGTCTGCTTGGGAATCCGTAGGAAAGCCCGGATACGGCATTGTTCTTATCATTCCCAGTTTTTTAAGTCTTTCGGGAGCTTTAAGCCATACTCCATTTTCATCCTGAATAATACGGCAACCCGATTTTTCAAAAGGCTCTGCAACAGGCATCAGCATTTCGGAATTTTTAAAATGCAGCCTTATACTTCCACCGGTAACTGCTGCGGCAGCCATATAAGTAACAGCCGCAATTCTGTCCTGACCTATACGGTGCTCGCACGCCGTAAGTTTTTTTACGCCATTGATACGTATAATACTCTCGCCTGCACCTTTGATATCCGCACCACAGCTGTTGAGAAAACCGGCAAGTTCTTTAATCTCCGGCTCTCGGGCTGCATTCACTATAATAGTTTCACCTTTTGCCGTACAAGCTGCCAGCAGAATATTTTCAGTTGCACCTACGCTCGGGAACGAAAGCGTGATCCTTGCACCTTTAAGGCCATCGGGACAAGAACAGATAAGTCGGCCGCCGGTTTCGTCAATAACAGCACCGAGTGTACGCATAGCATCAAGATGAAGATCGATAGGCCGCAAACCTATTTCACATCCGCCCGGTGCAGTAAGTTCGGCTTTTCCGAATCTTCCCAAAAGCGCACCAAGAAAGACGATTGACGAGCGCATTTCGTGCATAAGAGAATCCGTAACGGCAAAACCGGAAGCGGATTCAGAATCTATACTCATAACATCACCGCAAGCCGAAACTTTGCATCCGAGATATGTAAGTATATTTGCCGCTGCAGTTATATCAGTAAGCTGCGGACAACCCGAAAGCACAGTTTTTCCACGGACAAGCACGGATGCCGCAAGAAGCGGAAGGGCACCGTTTTTAGCGCCTTGCACCGTCATTTCGCCTTCAATTTTATTCTGACCGTTTATAACAAAGCAAGCCATTTTTACACCCCGCTAAAGCATAATGACATAAGCCATATTATGCTGCAGGTGTATTTAAAGTTACTTTACAATATTTTCAATCACCTTTACTATTCTCTCGGTAGCATCGGTAACAGCCATCTGTTTAGCGGCAGCACCCATTTCGGTGAGCTTGCCGGGATTTTTAATCAAGGTATCTATATGCTGCATAAGCACAGCAGATGTAAGGTCTTTTTCTTCAATAAGTATCGCCGCACCCTTGTCAGCAAGAGCCTTTGCGTTATGATACTGATGATTCTCCGTTGCAAAAGGATAAGGAATCAGAATTGAAGGCTTACCCATAACCTGGAATTCGCAAAGTGAACTTGCACCGGCACGGCAGATTACAAGGTCTGCAGCAGCAAGGCAACGGTGCATATCGTCAATATAATCTCTGATAATAATATGTTTATTATTAAGATCTGCACCCTTTTCAGCAAGTCTTTCAGGGAAATCCTTGCAATCCTTACCCGTAGCGTGCATAAACCAGCAATCATTTTTCTGTGTGAGGTTAGCTATAACGTCAAGCATCGAGTCATTGATTGCTCTTGCGCCAAGACTGCCGCCCATTGAAAGAACAAGCGGCTTATCGTCAAGACCAAGCTCTGCTCTTGCGATATCTCTGTCAGTTTCAAGCAATTCCCCTCTTACGGGAAGACCGGTTACAACGGGAGGATTCTTCGGCTGCATATACTGTGCAACGCTCTCCTCGGTAAGCATAACGGCATCAACCATTTTTGCAAGAGTTTTATTTGTCATACCGGGAAATGCGTTCTGCTCGTGAATTGCAGTAGGTATACCGAGTTTTGCAGCAGCGCGTACAACGGGACCGCTTACATATCCGCCAAAGCCGATAACAACATCTGCATTAAACTCTTTTATAATCTTCTTTGCCTGTGAAGAGGACTTAAGAAGATAACTGAGAGTTTTGATATTCTGCTTTATACCGTTGAGATTGAGAACACGGTTAAATCCGCTGATTTGTATTGTTTTAAAAGCAAAGCCTGCTGCAGGCACAAGGCGTGCTTCCATTTTCTCGGCAGTACCGATAAAGAGGATATTCGCCTGCGGATACTGTTTGCGTATTTCACCTGCAACTGCAAGTGCAGGATTTATATGACCGCCTGTACCACCTGCGGCAAAGATAATATTCTTTCCGTTAAGCATAAGCACTCACCTATTCCTTTATCATATTTGACTGGCGCGACACAGACAGCACCATGCCCATTTCACACAGCAAGAACAACATCGACGTACCGCCTGCACTGAAGAACGGCAAGCCGATACCCGTATTCGGGAAGAAGTCTGTTACAACGAATACATTGAATACAGTCTGCAAACCGATATGCGCCATTATACCGAGCACGAGAAGCGTGCCGAATTTTGAATTGCAACGCATGGCAATTTTGTAGCCGCGGTAGATAAGGTAGCAGAAAAGCATAAGAATGAATGCCGCACCTATAAAGCCAAGCTCTTCGCAAACAATAGCAAATATAAAGTCGCTCTGTGCCTCTGAAACATAAAGATGCTTCATCTTTGAATCACCGAGACCCTGACCGAAAAGTCCGCCTGATCCTATAGCATACAGAGAATTGTTAATCTGCCATCGAGCACCGGTAGGGTCAAAGTCCTTATCTTTCCACGCAATAATTCTCTCCTGCTGATACTCATCGAGAATGCCGAGGAAGCCCGGATCGGAAACAAATATTATTACAAACACTGCAATTATTGAAATAAATGCAACGAACCACCATTTATTAAATCCGCCAAGATAAAGCATGGCAATTGTAAGCATTGCAAAGAGTATTGCACCGGAAAGATGATGTTCAAGGAAAACAAGCAAAGTAAAAATTACGCCGATTGAGCCGAAAATGATTGCTGTTTTTACTGCAACTTTTTTGTCCTTGCTCATAATTTGGGATTGATACTTTTCGCATCCCCAAGCATAAAAAGCAACCAGACCTATCTTAGCTATTTCAGACGGCTGAAACTGTCGCATACCGGGTATAGGCAAGGGTATCCAGCGTCCGAATTCTTCACCGCCCTCTGGATTCTGACCTTCTTTAATCTTCGCATAAACCAGAGCGGCACACAAAAGAACAAAAGACAGACCAACACCGAGAAGCACAAAGCGTCTGTAATAGTTGTAATTTATTCTTGAAATAATGAGCATTGCAACAATACCGACTGCAATTGCAATTATCTGTGATATGACATAGTCATAGCTGTTTTCTTTTTTATGGAGGGCAATAGAGTAACCTGCCGATGCCATCATAACCGTACCGACTGCAACAAGAAGAAGTACAACCAGCAAAAAGACTATATCCACATTACCTTTTGCCCAATATTTTTTACTCATAATTCTTTGAGCAAGCTTACTGCCTGCAATTCTACCGGTTTTTACTGTTGATGAATCGCTCAAGTTAAGCCACCCCTTTCTTTAAATTATTTCAACCAAATTTTATTAACGCTATACCTACAGCACAGCCAATCAGATTCACTAACGAAAAAACAATAACTATTTTCTTTTCTTTCCACCCGCTCATTTCAAAATGATGGTGGATAGGTGCCATTTTAAATATACGCTTACCGTGTGTTAGTTTGAAGTACCCTATTTGCAACACATCAGAAAGGCCTTCAATAAAATAAATTATACCGACGGGCAAAAGTATAAGAGGACAGTCAACCGCGTAAGCGAGTGCAACCACTATACCTCCAAGGAACATTGAACCCGTATCGCCCATAAATACTTTAGCAGGATTCCAGTTCCATACAAGAAAGCCGGCACAAGCACCTGCAAGTGCTGCCGCAACAACGCTTGCACCGAGATTATTGCGCATAAAAGCAATTACAATAAGTGATACTGCGGTTGTAAGCGTAACCGATGAACAAAGTCCGTCAATGCCGTCCGTGAAATTGACAGCATTTGTCGCACCGTAGATAAGCACAATACCGAAAAGGAAGAAAAATATTCCGAGATCGCCCGTAGAGCCGTAAAAAGGAATATACATAAACGAACAGTTCGACAGTTTAAGACTGCCGAGATAAGCTATTATAATAAGAAGCTGCATAAGCGTTTTCTGCCTTATGGTAAGACCGAGGTTACGCTTTTTAACAACCTTGATATAATCGTCAAAAAAGCCGACAAGCCCGAGTGAAAGTGCCATAACCAGACCTGCAAAGAGCTTTGAATACATAGCGGAACGCACAAGATTACCGCCCGTAATAATATCGCCGCCCATAAATTTATCGGTTAAAAACACAACTGCAACGGAAGCAAAAATGCCGATAATGAACATCAGACCGCCCATAGTCGGAGTACCCTGCTTACCCGAATGCCATTTGGGTCCGTATTCAAGAATCGTCTGACCGAATTTCAATTTGCGGAGCCACGGCACCATAACCAAGCCAAGCAACGCTGTTACACCGAAAGCAATCAGTACAGCAAGCCCCAAAGCAAGATATGTGTTTATTCAAAGCACCTTACCTTTCAGCAAAAATACTTATAACTTCCTCCAGCTTCATTCCTCTGCTTGCCTTAAAGAGCACTGCATCGCCTTCATTGAGGTCAGCTTTAAGCTGTTGGGCAAGTGCAGCTTTATCATCAAATGCTTTTACAAATTTCATTCCGTTTTCTTCTGCAGCCTTGGCAGCAAGAGAAGCCATTTCACCGTAAGTATAAAACCTGTCAATACCCTTTGAGGCAACAAGTGCACCAACCTCACGGTGAGCCTGCTCGGATATTTCACCAAGCTCAAGCATATCACCAAAAACAAGAGCCTTTGTATTTGCCTTCATGGTGCTGAGCACTTCTGCAGCGGCACGCACCGAATCAGGACTTGCGTTGTAGCAATCTTCAATTACAGTAATACCGTTTATTTCACGCACGTTCTGACGCATACCTGACGTTACATACTTTGAAAGGCCGAGTGCAGCACTTTCGGAAGTGACCCCAAGATACATACCTGCCGCAAAAGCAGAAAGTGCATTATACACATTATGAGTACCGACAGTCGGAATAGTAACATCCTGTTCGCCGCCGTCATACACAACGGTAAAACAAGTATTATAACCCGACTGCTCGATATTAACCGCTCTGTAATCGCACTTCTCATTCTCAATACCGAAGGTAATAACCTTCCTGTCATCAAGAACAACGGTACTGAGCAAATCATCATCACCGTTTACAATAAGCGGAGCATTGGGCTTGAGGCCGTCCAAGATCTCAAGCTTTGCCTTGAGTATACCTTCACGCGAACCAAGATGTTCGATATGAGAAACACCGATTTTTGTAATAATACCAACATGGGGCTGTGCAACCTTTGCAAGCCTTGATATTTCACCGAAGGCACTCATACCCATTTCAAGTATTGCCGCCTCATAATCGCTGTCAAGTCGGAAGACCGTAGTAGGTAAGCCGATTTCGTTATTGAGGTTGCCTTCATTTTTCAGTGTATTGAATTTTTCGGAAAGAACGGCATATACCATTTCTTTAGTTGTAGTTTTGCCCACACTGCCGGTTATTCCTACAAAAGGAATAGAAAAAAGCGAGCGATAATATGCAGCAATTTCAAGCAAAGCCACACCTGTATTTTCTACAGTCAATATCTCACCGTCAGTATCAACAGACTTTGAGCATACAGCCGCGACAGCACCTTTTTCAAAAGCTGCATCGACAAAATCGTGCCCGTCAAAGCGTTCACCGACAAGAGCAACAAAAAGGCTGCCTTGCGTAATTTTTCTTGTATCGGTACAAATGCTGAGAATCTGCTTATCTTCACTGCAGACAGCACCGAGCACTGCACTAATTTCTTTTAATCTGAGAGGTATCATACTCAAACCCTCTTTTCGGTAATTTATCCGAGTATATTTTTTACTATTTCGCGTTCGTCGTAATGTATCTTTTCAGTACCTATTATCTGATAGGTTTCGTGGCCTTTACCCGCGAGTAATACAATATCGCCTGCCTTGGCTTCGCCCAGTGCAAATTCAATAGCCTGAGTTCTGTCAACAATCGTAACTACGGGAACTTTTGCATTCTTTGTGCCATCCGCAACCTCATTTACGATTGCTTCCGGATCTTCGGTACGGGGATTATCCGATGTTACAACAACAAAATCGGACATATCTGCGGCAATCTGGCCCATAAGCGGACGCTTTGTTCTGTCTCTGTCGCCACCGCAACCAAATACGGTAATTATTCTCGCCTGCGCGATTTTGCGCAGAGAAGCAAGAATATTCTGAAGTCCGTCCGGTGAATGAGCGTAGTCGATAATAACCGTATAATCCGTATCAGTAGGTACAACTTCAATTCTGCCGGGTACACCGGTAGCCTGTGAAAGAGCCGCCGCTACATCTGCAAAAGGCAGACCGAGCTGAATTGCACACACTGCTGCAGTCATTGAATTGTAAACCGTAAATCCGCCGGGAATACGCATCTTTATGCGCTCGAGCTTACCTCTGCCGACAAGGAAATACGAAACACCGCCGGGTTTATGCTCAATATTCTTGGCAGAATAATCCGCAGAGTCTCTGAGAGCGGAACAGGTTGCCACACTGCATGATGTGCCCTCAATCATAGATTTATACGCTTCATCATCAGCATTGACTACCGCTTTATCGCAGTTTTCAAAAAGCTTATGCTTTGCAGCAATATAGTTTTCAAATGTACCGTGGTAATCAAGATGGTCCTGAGTAAGGTTAGTAAACGCAGCTACTTCGTAGTGAACACCTGCGACACGCTGCTGTGCAAGTGCCTGAGAGGAAACCTCCATAACACAGAATTCACAGCCTGCTTCAACCATCTTTGCAAACAGTGAATTGAGCTCAAACGGGTCGGGAGTTGTAAGCCTTGCGGGATACTCAACATCGCCTACCATATTTTTAACTGTACCTACAAGACCTGTATTTTTGCCAAGCGATTCAAAAATTGACTTGAGCAAAAAGCAGGTTGTTGTTTTACCGTTTGTACCGGTTACACCTACAAGACGAAGTTTCTCGGCAGGGTTGCCGAAAAACGACGCAGAGAGAAGCGAAAACGCTTCTCTTGTGTCTGATACTATTAACTGATTTTTTGCACCTGTGTCACGCTCTGCCACAACGAGCACAGCACCTGATTCAACAGCCGAAACAGCTGCATCGTGACCGTCAAAGCGTGCACCTTTAACGCATACAAAAACGCTGCCCTTTTCTGCCTTGCGTGAATCTTCGGTTACAAGCGTCACTTCGGCATCTGCAATACCGTCTGTGCTGTAACCTGCACCTTGTAAAAGAGTATATAAATTCATACTTCTTCCCTCTTAAGTTGAAATACAGGGTGACGGTGATAATCCGAACCGTGTTTTTTATCGGATGATTTCCGTCACTTCTTTGTTAAAATACTCGCAAATCCGAAAGGATTTGCTGTGTTTTTGCCTTGAATTGCCAAAAATCCTCCCGATAAAAAATCTTCGACCCGAAAGCTGAGGATTTTCAGATGATTTTTGGTTGTTGAGGGTGCAGACAGGCTGTCGCCTTTCAAATCCGAAACGCCGAAAAGCACTGAAAAGGCTCGCTTTGGGGCAGATTCGGGTTATCATCGTCACCCTTATCCGTAAAGAGAATCCGACAAGCCCGAATACGATTTAAAGTAAACCGTAACTACTTCGCCGTATTTAACTTTTGTATCTTTGGGAACATCCTGGTTATACGCCAGAATATCCTCTCCACTGAAAGCATTACCGGATATCTTAATATTGATACCAAGGTCATTCGCACTCTTTCGTGCAACAGTAAGACTCATTCCTGTAAAATCAGGCACAGTAACTGTCTCTTCCGCTCTGTCATCTGTATAGAGAATCAGTACACCCTGCTGTGGCATTGTCTGGCCGTAAGCAGGAATCTGGCGACGTACGCTGTCACCGTTACCGATAACTCTTACAGTAAGATTCTGACTCTTGGCAATATCTTTAGCATCATTAATGTTTCTGCCGACAAGTGAAGGAGCAGCAATATCAATCATATTCTGCTCTTTTTCGTTATACTCGGGTTCAACACCGAGGTAGCCCATAATCTCTTCAACGAGTGCTGCAGCAACGGGAGCTGCAATCTGGCCGCCGTTTCGCTGACCGACAGGCTCATCAATAGCAATAAGAATTGCCACCTGCGGATCATCACCGGGAGCAACACACGAGAATGATGCCACATACTTATTTTCGCCGCCCTCAATACTGAGCTTCTGCGAAGTACCTGTTTTACCTGCAACGTGATAACCGGGTACATAAGCGTTTTTACCTGTACCGTCGCTTACAACAGCTTCCATCATAGTCAACACACGTTTTGAAGTTGACTCAGAAACTACCTGGCGCTTCATTGTAGGTTCAGTCTGAGCAATAACGTTACCGGATTCGTCAAGTTGTTTTGCAACAACATAAGGTGTCATCAGTTTACCGCCGTTGGCAATAGCCGCAACAGCCGTTATCATCTGAAGCGGAGTAACTTCAAAAGTCTGACCGAACGAGTAACTCGAAAGCTGTGCAACATTGAATGTATCCCTTGTATGATAAGCACTGCCTGCCTTGGGTTGAGTTTCACCAGCAAGGTCTATACCTGTTTTTTCCGTAAAACCAAAAGCTTCAAAATAGTCGTAAAATGTTTCTGTACCGAGTTTCTGACCAGTCGAAATAAAGAACGGGTTACAGGAATTCATAAGGCCCATCTGCAGACTCTGTCTGCCGTGACCTTCATGTTTGTGGCAACGGATGTAGTGACCGGGAACCTGTATGCCGCCTACGCAGTTGAAGGTCGTATTCTCATCGACAATACCCTCTTCAAGAGCAGCGGAAAGAGTAACAAGCTTAAAAACCGAACCGGGCTCATAAGAATCGGTAATAACGCTGTTCTTACGCTGTTCCATAATCATAGCCGATTTGGCAGTTTTGTACTCTTCTTCATCTGTGATAAGCTCAAGTCTGGCTTTTTCCACTTCGGAGTAAACCGTAAACGGATCATTAAGATCATAGTTGGGCATATTTGACATAGCCAGTATTGCGCCGGTTTTGACATCCATAACAATACCGTAAGCTGCCTTTGCCTGAGAGCTTTCATACGCTTTTGCAAGCTCTGTTTCAAGCTTACTCTGTATCGTTCTGTCAATTGTCAGCACAAGGCTTGTGCCTTGTTTCGCTTCGTTTACTGATGTATATTCAATCGGGATATTCTTACTTGAAGCACTCTTCGCACTGATTATTCTGCCCGGAACACCTGTAAGAATATCATTATATTTTGATTCAAGGCCCTCACGTCCTATGTCTTGGTCACCCGTAAAGCCGATAAGAGTTGAAGCAAGTGAACCGTAAGGATAATAACGGGTGACATCTTCCTGCACACCCACACAGTTGTACAAATCATTAGCCTTGACAAACTCAAGCACCTGATTACGCACACTAAGTTCAACTCCGCCCTTTATTTTCTCATAGCGTGTATTTTTCTTTGTTTTTTCAAATACGTTCTGAGAATCGACGCCGAGAATTTGACCGAGATTATCAGCTATAAGCTTGCGCTTAGCATTAAGCTCAGACTCAATCTGAGATTCGGATTTATCCTTTTTGGAAACGGTAATATTTGAAGGGTCAATATAAATGAGCCATGCGGAAGCACTCTGTGAGAGCACATTCATATTACAGTCGTAAATTGTTCCTCTGAGAGCAGGCACAAGTGTATCACCAAGATAAAGTTCCTCTGCCTTCTCTTTAAGCTCTGTTCCTCTTAAAAGCTGTATGTTACCCAGCTGAACAATGCTCGTACCAAAGCCGAGCAATATCAAACCAACAAGAAAGCGTAATGCACGCTTTGACATCAATTTTGATGCACCACGAGACAAGTCCATACCTCCCTTAAATGTCCAAAACGACGAGAGCCAAGTTCCTAACCCAACTCCCGTCCAAAATCAATATATTTTAAGTTTGACAAATATATGTTTATTTGGCAGAGATAATCTGATTTCCTTCATCAATGTCAAAATAAACAATCTGGTAACGCTCACGCTTTACCATACCTTTGCTCTCGGCATACGCCTTGGCATTTGCAGGTGAAAATTTAGCACTGAGTGCCGCCTCAAGTCTTGTATATTCACTCTTTTTCTCGCTGAGCTCGGTATCAAGCACTACTATTGCATTGTTAAGCTCGTTGTTACGAATGTGAAGTGCGATATTTGTACCGAGAAGAAGTATACCGACAGTAAGCACCGCAATAAATTTCACCATTTTTGCTCTTATTGCAACAGCTTCTGCTCTTATTTCTTCCTGGGTCTTTACCTGCGGCTTTACAAGTCTGGGCTGCGGACGCTGTTCAGGCTTGGGCTCAGATTTTACTCTGGGAGCCGGTGCAAACAGGTCAAGATTATATGCAGTTGAGCTGTTATTGTAGGTGTAAGCCAAAACAGTTTCCTCCGTTTACAGTTTTATAGTTTTTCAATCGCCCTGAGCTTTGCGCTTCGGCTTCTCGAGTTTTCCTCAAGCTCACGGCTTGTTGCAGTTTTAGGTTTAAAGCAAATTTTTCCCTGCGGAGTTTTACCGCATATACACACGGGAAATTCCGGTGGGCAGGTACATCCGCCCGTAAAACTCGCAAAGGAGTTTTTTACAATTTTATCTTCAAGGGAATGGAAGGAGATAATCGCCAGCCTTCCGCCTTTATTAAGCGACCCGAACATATCTTTCACAGCTTGTCCGAGATTACTGAGCTCGCCGTTCACTTCGATACGAAGTGCCTGGAAGGTTTTTCGTGCGGGATGTCCGTCACGTCTTGCAGCCGCGGGATAGGCTTCCCTTATGATATCAGCAAGCTGAAAAGTTGTTTCAATCGGTGCTTTTTCGCGTTCGCGTATGATTGCTGAAACAATCCTCGGTGCAAACTTCTCTTCACCGTAATCATAAAGAATTCTTTTAAGCTCACCTGCTGAAAGCTCATTTACAAGCTCTTTTGCACTTCTGCCTGTTTTGCTCATTCGCATATCAAGCGGTGCATCGTGATGAAAAGAAAAACCTCTCTCCGCTTCATCGAGCTGATATGAGCTGACACCAAGGTCAGCCATTATTGAATCGGCACCGTTTATTCCGAGTGCCACAAGAATCGATGAAATATTAAAGAAATTTTCGTGTACTACCGTAACACGCTTATCGTCACTGAAACGTTCAGTTAGCACTTTAATTGCATCGGGGTCACGGTCGATAACGATAAGCCTTCCGTTTTCGCCCAGCTTTTCAAGTGCCGCAGCACTGTGACCTCCGCCACCGCCCGTGCAGTCAATAACTACACCGTCGGGCTTGATATTGAGAGCATCTATCGTTTCATCAAAGAGAACAGATTTATGGTTGAATTCCATTTCCGCTTCCCCTTTTAATAGTTAAGGTCAGGTATACTGCCCGTATTGAAAGGCTGGCTGGCAGCTTCGGCAGCAGCATACGTATCCGGATCCCATATCTCAAGGCGTTTCATATTGCCGATTACGATTACTTCATCCTTGAGTCCTGCATACTTACACATTGAGGAAAGCAAGGTAAATCTGCCCTTTGCATCCATTGTGTAGTCTTCAGAGTTTTTATATAAGTTACGGCGCATCCACTCAAGCTCGGGAGTGTGTGCAACCTCGGAATTTTTGTCATTAAGCTCAGTACAAAGGTCATCCCAGTTCTGACTCGGGAAGAAATAAAGACAAGGATAAGGACCGGGAGCACAGCAAGCAACAAAGGTCTTGCCGAGATTATCGCGGTACTTGGCGGGAATGGACAGTCTGTTATTGTCGTCGAGCACAGCATCAGCCATACCTTTGAAGCCGAGATATACCTTTTTTTCTTCGTTTACAGCTATTTCAGCCACGTCCAAACCCTCCTTTTTCTAAATTTTGGTGTTTCAGCGTACCAATTTGGGACAATTTGTACCAAGCAACACCTATATTATAACTATACAAGCCCTAATAGTCAAGCAAAATTACAAAATTTTTTCGAAAAATTTTGGCAATTTTTTACGAACTTTTTCAATATCCGACAATGTGTTTTATATCTTGTGGCAAACATTTATTCGTGCACAATTTAAGGTTAAATACGGTCAAAAAATAAAAAAATGCAGCAAATCTCTTCATAAAATCGGAAGACAATTTACTGCAGATGAATTCACAATTAATGCTTATAAATACAATGATAATAATTATTAAACACAAGAAAAGAGCCGCCCGGTAAACCGGTCGGCTCTTCGTTTTGTTTATTGTGTTGTGGGATTAGCCCTCCTGAGCTGCACCTACGGGGCAGGAACCTGCGCAAGCGCCGCAATCGATGCAAGTATCAGCATCGATAACATACTTGCCGTCGCCCTCAGAGATAGCACCTACGGGGCAATCTGCTGCACATGCACCGCAAGCGATGCAATCGTCAGAAATTACGTATGCCATTGTGATTATCCTCCTCTTTAGATTTATGAGACAATTGTATCACACAATTGTAAAAATGCAAGTACTAAATATTTGATTATTCAGCAGGAGCATAGAGATCCTTAAGTCTGAGAAGGTGATCGTATCTGTCGATAGATGCCTTTTCAGCCTGTGCGAAGAGCTCTTCAGCACGCTCGGGGAAGGAACGTGTAAGTGAAGAATAACGAGCTTCGCCGAGGATGAAGTCGCGATAGCTGCCTGTTGCGGGCTTGGAATCGATTGTGAAGGGATTCTTGCCCTCAGCCTTGAGTGCGGGGTTGTAACGGAACATGTTCCAGTAACCGCAGTCAACAGCCTTCTTCATTTCGTTCTGGCAGTTAACCATACCGCCCTTGATGCTGTGCATCTCACAGGGAGCGTAAGCGATGATGATTGACGGACCCGGATATGCTTCAGCCTCTGTGATAGCCTTGATTGTCTGGTTCATGTCAGCACCCATAGCAATCTGAGCAACATAGACATAGCCGTAGCTCATTGCAATCTCGGAAAGGCTCTTCTTAGCAATTGCCTTACCTGCTGCTGCGAACTGAGCAACCTGACCGATCTGAGAAGCCTTGGAAGCCTGACCGCCTGTGTTGGAGTAAACCTCAGTATCGAATACCATGATGTTTACATCCTGACCGGAAGCGAGAACGTGGTCAACACCGCCGAAGCCGATGTCGTATGCCCAACCATCACCACCGAAGATCCATACGGACTTCTTAGCAAGGTAAGCCTTGTTCTCAACGATATCCTTGCAAAGGTCACAATCGCACTTGGAAGCTGCTTCAACAAGAGCATCAGCTGCTGCGCCGTTCTTTGCACCGTCGTTAACTGTATCGAGGTATGCTGCACATGCTGCCTTTATCTCGTCGCTTGCCTTGTCAGACTCAACAAGTGCCTTTGCATCGTCGATAAGTCTGGAACGGATAGCGTTCTGACCAAGGAGCATACCGAAGCCGTGCTCTGCGTTATCCTCGAAGAGGGAGTTTGCCCATGCAGGACCCTGACCCTTAGCATTTGTTGTGTAGGGAGATGTTGCTGCAGGACCGCCCCAGATTGAAGAACAACCTGTTGCGTTGGAGATATACATTCTGTCGCCGAAGAGCTGAGTGATAAGGCGTGCATAAGATGTTTCTGCACAACCTGCACATGAGCCGGAGAACTCAAGAAGGGGCTTCTTGAACTGGCTGCCGATAACTGTGTTATCGCACATATCAGCCTTCTCTGTTACGTTTGCGACCATATAATCAAATACGGGCTGCTGGTTATCCTGAGACTCTCTGGGAACCATTGTAAGTGAGTTTGTGGGACATACGCCGATACAAACACCACAACCCATACAATCGAGCGGAGAAACGGAAAGAGTATACTTATAAGCATCCTTACCCTTACCCTTCTTGTCAACGATGATTGCCTGCTCGGGAGCATTAGCAGCCTCGTCAGCTGTGAGAGCGAAGGGACGGATTGTTGCGTGCGGACATACGTATGAGCAGCGGTTACACTGAGCACACTTCTCAGCATTCCATGCGGGAACCATAACTGCAACACCGCGCTTCTCGTATGCGGAAGCACCGTGCTCGAATGTACCGTCAGCATGATCTGTGAAAGCAGAAACGGGAAGTGAATCACCGTTCATAAGTGCAACGGGCTTCATAATACTATCGACCATCTTAACGAGCTTCTCAGCACCCTTAGAAGCTGCGGGAGCAGCATCATCAGCAGCGTCAGCCCAGTCAGCAGGAACGTCAATCTTAGCGAATGCACCGAAGCCTGCGTCGATAGCCTTGTGGTTCATATCAACAATATCCTGGCCCTTCTTGAGGAAGGATCTTGTTGCTGCATCCTTCATGTAGCCGATAGCTTCGTCCTTGGGAAGAACGTTTGCAAGTGCAAAGAAAGCAGCCTGAAGGATTGTATTTGTTCTCTTGCCAAGACCGATTTCTGCAGCAAGATCGATAGCGTTAACAGTGTAGAGCTGAACGTTGTTCTTTGCGATGTAGCGCTTTGCCTCAGCAGGCATCTTTGCGCTGATTTCATCAGCAGACCACTGGCAGTTTACAAGGAATACACCGCCGGGCTTAACGTCGTTAACCATCTTGTAGCCCTTCTCAACATAAGAGGGGTTGTGGCAAGCAACGAAGTCTGCCTTGTTGATGTAGTACGGGCTCTTGATGGGCTTGTCGCCGAAACGAAGGTGAGAAACGGTGATACCGCCTGTCTTCTTGGAGTCGTACTGGAAGTATGCCTGAACATACTTGTCTGTATGGTCACCGATGATCTTGATGGAGTTCTTGTTTGCACCGACAGTACCGTCGCCGCCGAGACCCCAGAACTTACACTCGATTGTGCCCTCAGCAGCTGTGTTGGGAGCTTCCTTCTCTTCGAGTGAAAGGTTTGTAACGTCATCGTTGATACCGATTGTGAACTGAGCCTTGGGAGCATCCTTTGCAAGCTCATCGTATACTGCGAATACGCTTGAGGGAGGAGTATCCTTTGAACCGAGACCGTAACGGCCGCCTGTTACTGTAAGGCCTGTTCTGCCTGTTGCAGCAAGAGCAGCAACAACATCAAGGTAGAGAGGCTCACCAAGTGAACCGGGCTCCTTAGTTCTGTCAAGAACAGCAATCTTCTTAGCTGTTGCAGGGATAGCTGCAACAAACTTCTCTGCTGAGAAGGGACGGTAAAGGCGAACCTTAACAAGACCAACCTTCTCGCCCTTAGCTGTAAGGTAATCGATAACTTCTTCTGCAACGTCACAGAATGAACCCATAGCAACGATTACGCGCTCTGCATCCTCTGCACCGTAGTAGTTGAAGAGCTGATAGTTTGTACCGAGCTTAGCGTTAACCTTGCCCATGTATTCCTCGACAATAGCGGGAACTGCATCGTAGTAGCTGTTACAAGCCTCACGGTGCTGGAAGAAGATATCGCCGTTTTCGTGTGAACCACGCATTACGGGATGCTCGGGGTTGAGTGCACGGTCACGGAAGCCCTTAACAGCATCCATATCGCACATTTCCTTAAGATCTTCATAGTCCCAGATTTCAATCTTCTGAAGCTCGTGAGATGTACGGAAGCCATCGAAGAAGTTGAGGAAGGGAACGCGGCTCTTGATTGTTGCAAGGTGAGCAACAGCACCAAGGTCCATAACTTCCTGTGTATTTGTTTCAGC
>JAFXCH010000046.1 GCA_017516485.1 Clostridia bacterium | reverse complement strand
TAGCCATTAACGAAATCAAGTCCGATATTGAAAGAAGCAGTCCTATGGACAGACTTCTCTGCGGTGATGTTGGCTTCGGTAAAACCGAGGTTGCTTTGCGTGCTGCTTTTAAATGTATCGCAGACGGAAAGCAGTGTGCAATTCTTGTGCCTACAACAATCCTCGCTTTCCAGCATTATCAGACAATCAAAAAGCGCTTTGACGGCTTCCCTGTGGAAATTGAAATGCTCTCACGTTTCCGCACTCAGAAGGAGAGAACGGAAATCAAAAAGGCTCTCAAACGAGGCAGTATTGATATAATTGTCGGTACTCATTCGATTATTGCAAAAAGCGTTGAGTTCAAGGACTTAGGACTTCTAATTGTTGACGAAGAACAGCGTTTTGGTGTTGCACAGAAAGAAAAGCTTAAGGAAAAATTCCCTCTTGTTGACGTGCTTACCCTTTCGGCAACTCCCATTCCCCGTACTCTAAATATGGCAATGACGGGTATCCGTGATATGTCCTCTCTTGAAATACCTCCCGTGGGCAGACACCCGGTGCAGACCTATGTGGTTGCTCAGGATATGGGTGTGCTTGCCGAGGCTATGGAAAGAGAGCTTCGCCGAGGCGGTCAGGTTTACTATCTCCACAACAGAGTGGATACCATTGAAAAAACTGCGGCAAAAATCAAGGAGTTCCTGCCTGATGCACGAATCGGTATAGGTCACGGCAAAATGACCGAGGAACAGCTCAGCGAAGTATGGCGCCAGCTCCTTGAAGGCGAAATTGACATTCTCGTCTGCACAACCATTATCGAAACGGGTGTTGATGTGCCTAACGCAAACACCCTTATAATTGAGGATGCAGACCGTCTCGGTCTTGCTCAGCTTCATCAGATACGAGGCAGAGTAGGCCGTTCATCAAGACGAGCCTTTGCTTATTTCACTTACAACAACCGTAAAGAAGTAAGCGAGGTTGCACAGCGCAGACTTTCAGCTATCAGAGAGTTTACAGAGTTCGGTTCAGGCTTCCGTATTGCAATGCGTGACCTTGAAATAAGAGGTGCAGGTAACGTGCTTGGTGCTCAGCAGCACGGACATATGGAGGCAGTCGGCTACGATATGTACCTGAAAATCCTTTCCGAAACTATTGAGGAAGAGAGAACAGGCGAGGAATATAAGCCTAAAAAAGAGTGCCTTATTGATATGGCAATTGACGCTCACATTCCCGAAACCTACATTGATTCCGTGAAAAACCGAATCAATATGTATAAGCGAATTGCCGAAATTGAAAACGGTGAGGACGCTATGGACGTTATGGACGAATTCATCGACCGTTTCGGTGAGCCTCCTGCAGCCGTTCAGGGCCTTGTTGATGTTGCACTTCTGAGAAGCTATGCGGCAAAGCTTGGTATTTACGAAATCAAGCAGCAGAATACGGTGCTTCTCATATTCATAAATGAGCTGAGGCCTGAGGTTGTTGCTGCAATCGGTCAGCACTTCCGCGGAAGAGCTATGATAAGTGCCGCAAAAACAAGCCCGTACATTACTCTTAAGCTCGGCGGAAAACCACCCGTAGATGTGCTTAAAGAGTTCATCACTAAGATTACTACAGCCGATAAAGAAAGTGAATAATACCGTAGGAACGGCGTCTCCGACGGTCTGTTTAATCACAAAAGAAAACCATTGTAATTGCATCAAGCTTTTACAATGGTTTTTATAATATGTTGGTTATTGCCTTCTCCGTTTTATAAGAAG
>JAFXCH010000045.1 GCA_017516485.1 Clostridia bacterium | reverse complement strand
CTTTATCACAATGGATGAAATGAAGAAAAATCACAGCGAGCTTCCCCACGGCGGCAGCGTAATCCGTACCGGTGTTACAGGTAAAGACGATTGCCACAAGCAGGTAATTGAATATAAGCTCACCCTTGACTCCAACCCCGAATTTACAGGCAGTGTACTTGTAGCCTTCTCCAGAGCAGTTTGCCGTATGGCAAAACGAGGTGACTACGGCTGTAAGACCGTTTTTGATATCGCACCCGTAGACATTTCAGCTGCAAGCCGTGAAGAGCTTATCGCTCACATGCTGTAAGATATAATTTTGGAAAGAAGAAAGAATTATGATTTGTGAAAATATCAGCGTAAAGGGAAATAACCTTAACTTTGCAAATTTTGATGTAACCGAGCTTGCAAAGAAGTACGGCACACCCCTTTACCTTATGGACGAAAACAGAATAAGAAAGAATTGCCGCACCTACCTTAAGGCTATGAATGAGTTTTTCGGTGAGGGCAGTAAGCCTCTTTTTGCAAGTAAGGCTTGCTGCTTCAAGCGCATTTACGAGATTATGAAAGAGGAAGGTATGAGCATCGACCTTGTATCTCCCGGCGAAATCTTCACCGCCATGAAAGCAGGCTTCCCTATGGAAAACAGCTACTTCCACGGCAACAACAAAACCGACAGCGATATCTCTTATGCAATTGACTGTGGTGTAGGCTACTTCATGGTTGATAATATGTGCGAAATGAGGGCAATCGACTCAATCGCAAAGGAAAAGGGCATCACTCAGAAGGTAATTCTCCGCCTCACTCCCGGTATCGATCCTCACACCTACGCAGCTGTTGCAACGGGTAAGGTTGATTCCAAATTCGGTATCGCAATTGAAACAAATCAGGCAGCCGAGTTTGTCAAAGAAGCAGTAAACTTTGAGAATATAAAAATCGTCGGCTACCACTGCCATGTAGGCTCTCAGGTCTTTGACGAAGAGGGCACCGTTTACCTTGATGCAGCTACAATTATGCTCACCTTTGCTAATGATATGCTTGTGAAGTACGGCGTTGAGCCTCAGATTCTCAATATGGGTGGCGGTTACGGTGTAAGATACACTGAGGAAGACCCTCATATGAACATCCCGGCTAATATTGAAAAGCTTTCTTCACATATTAAAGCTACTGTAGAAAAGTTTGGTATGCCTATGCCGAAGATTCTTATGGAGCCGGGCAGAAGTATCGTTGCTGACGCAGGTATGACCCTTTACTCTGTAGGCACAATCAAGGAGATTACCGGCTACAAAAACTACGTTTCAATTGACGGTGGTATGACCGACAACCCACGCTTTGCCCTTTACGGCTCAAAGTATACCGTTCTTCTTGCTAACAGAATGAACGAAAAGACAGATTTCACTTGTGATGTGGTTGGTCGCTGTTGTGAAAGCGGTGACATTATTCAGCCCGACATCACAATGCCCAAGCCCGTAAGAGGTGACCTTGTTGCTGTTCTTACAACGGGTGCATATAACTACTCAATGGCTTCAAACTACAACCGCATTCCAAGACCTCCCGTAGTTATGCTTTCGGAGGGTAAGGATTACCTTGCAGTTAAGAGAGAAAGCTTTGAGGATTTAACGAGAAATGACATCTGATAAAATGACAATCCGAAAAGCAGTTAAAAACGACCTTCCGTACATTTTTGAAATCTATGCCCGTGCAAGAAAATT
>JAFXCH010000044.1 GCA_017516485.1 Clostridia bacterium | reverse complement strand
ACGCCCTTTCGAATCCCTAACTCTTTGTTACAAAAAAGCAAGAGACACCTTACGGTATCTCTTGCTTTCTTCTGGCGGAGAGTTAGGGTAGCTTAATATAAAAACTACAGCCTTCTCGAACCCGTCCATTCTTCTATCGGTCAATCAACATCAACGCGACGGGCTAAAAATGCTCCACCGGAGCATTTTCTTCACGCCCTTTCGAATCCCTAACTCTTTGTTACAAAAAAGCAAGAGACACCTTACGGTATCTCTTGCTTTCTTCTGGCGGAGAGTTAGGGATTCGAACCCTAGGTGAGTTTCCCCACACAGCATTTCGAGTGCTGCACCTTCGACCTCTCGGACAACTCTCCGTACAACAAACGATATTTTATCAAAATACTATAAATTTGTCAATATATTTGTAATTAAGAAAACAATGCCTTACCTGCGTTTTTGGCTTCTTCGTGTATTGATTCATCAGGTGTGCGTGTATCCGTACCGTCAAAGAAAACGGTTGTAACAAGCTCGGTATTGAGCACTGTAAACTGTCGTTCAAACATTGCTTTAATCTCGTCTTTGCCCTCACCCTTACTGCCTGCCGCTATTACCAATGCGGCTTTTTTGTGCTTGGCTACGGGCGGCTTTACTCCGTGGGCAAAACGCAAGGCGTAATAACGCTGAAACCTGTCCACAACAGCTTTAAGAGGTGCAGGCACGCCGCTGTTATATACAGGAGTTGAGATAACAAAATAATCTGCCTGCTCAAAATCACGCATAAACTCATCAAGATCATCAAAACAGCAGCCGACATTTTTATCGCAATATCCGCAGCCCATACACGGCTTTGCGGCGAGCTTATATGCGTTATATTTTTTTATTTCCGCCTCACCTGCCGAAGAAACAAGCGACTCACAAAGAGCTGACGAAACGGAATCTTTACGGGGTGAGCCGTTAAGCACAAGTATTTTTTTCATATCTGCATTCCCCTTAACAGTTGATATACTTCTTTGACCAGCTGAACAAGTCTTCAGACATTTTATCAAAATCAATCTTACCGCCGTTTTTGAGGCTGATAAAGGTTTCGACAATTATCTTTTCATCATCACTGACAAATGCAAGTAAATCTTTCTGACACCTTATATATGCACCTGTCTGCTTAAAGCAGACAGCCTGCATAACAAACGAAGCGGATTTGTAAAGTTCCTTTAAAATCTCACCGCTCTTTTCATAAAGCATATTATGCACACAGCCGTGGTAAATATTACACACACCTGTTCTGATTGCTTTGTCAACATCAAGCCTCTCAAGCAGGCAATCAAGGCTGCCGACTATCGGCATAGTATCGTAATAAAACTGAAAGAGGTCACCCGACTCCCAGTTCAGGATTTCATCCTTGCCCGAAAGAAATCCGCAGATAAGCTCTCTGTGAGGTAAGGTGTCAAGCATAACATTATAAGCAGCAATATCCCCTACCGACAGCTCATCGAGAATTACAACAAGGTCGATATCACTCGACTCGGTAGCTTCCCCTCTCGCATAACTGCCCTGCAGGCCGACAAACCAAACACGGTCTGCAAAAGTGTTATTTAATGCCTTCAGAAAAATCCCCTTCCAAACAGCAATATCTATCACGCTTAACTCACCTCCGAAACTATGAAAAAAACCTCTCTTGTCAGCTGACAAAAGAGGTTTTATGGTGGACGTTAACGGACTTGAACCGCTGACCACTCGCACGTCAAGCGAGTGCTCTACCAACTGAGCTAAACGTCCATATTCGTGACAACGCTCGTTATTATAAACCAAAGCATTAGTTTTGTCAATAGCAATTAAAAACTTTTTAATATTTTTCTTTACTATAATGTTTATTTATAATATAATAACTTTATTATATAGTTCTGAAAGGGAATTTCAATGGCAAACATCAGACCTTACCGCGAAACAGATAAATACAACGTACAGCGTGTATGCCTGCAGACCATTAAAGATGATATGGTATTTGAGGGCCTTAACAGAATAAACGCCGAGCTTTTTCTGGCTGTATACAACGACTACTATACCGAGCAAGAGCCCGAAAACTGCTTTGTCTGCACGGATGAAAGTGATAATGCCGTAGGCTACATAATCTGTGCCGAAGACGTTAAAAAATGGCGTAAGGTATTTATGAAAGTGTACTACCCCAGAATAAAGCACCGCAAATTTTCCGACAGAGCTATGGCTCTTGCGGAAATTGCTGCACACAGCCTTTTCACACACAAATACCCTGCACATCTGCACATAGATATACTGCGTGAATACCGCGGAGGCGGTACGGGTACAAAGCTTGTCGAGACACTTGCAAACCACCTTGCCGAAAAAGGAGTTTGCGGTTTACAGCTTTGCGTTGACAACCATAACAAAAAAGCAATCCGTTTCTACAAGCGTTGCGGATTCAAAACGCTCGCAAATTTCGGCACAGGCCGTGCAATGGGGCTAAAAATCGAGAGAAAATAAACGAAAGCGTATAGCCTTAACGGTTATACGCTTTTTACAAATTTCTTTTTCTAACCGCTCGCGGCGGGAGACGCCGCAAGGGGATTTTTTGCCTAAGAATAACCAAACGGAGCAGAATCGAAGTAAGAGTAAGCAAAAGTAGTGTAACCTAATTTTTCCTATACTCGTATTCTAAAAGCTCTTCGTCTTTGTTTACACATATAAACCCAACACTTTCAAATAATTTAAGTGAGGCGATGTTTTTCTCATCAATAGAAACTTGAATTTTATCAAAATCAAGTCCGATTTTTCTTGTTTGGATATCCTTTAATATGGTTGTTGCAATTCCTTGCTTTTGATATTCTGGAAAAACAACCACAGACATATACAAAACACAATCAACCAATTCGAGATGTATGGTGGCGAGCAAAATGTCATCTTTATAAATTTTATAAAAATAGACGTTATCGGTGCTCGTAATGTATTTCCAATAGTTTTCTTCATCAATACTAATAAACCGAGAAATCGATGGTTGCCTATAAACCGAAAGTATGGTTGGTATATCTTCGTCATCGAGATCCTTTATCAAGCGATAAATCATTTTATATTTTCCTTTGCAGTGTTGATGGAGGAGATGAGCATTCTGCGAATTGAACCACAATCATGCAATACGGTTTTAGCAATTTCATCAGAGATAATATCCGCTTTTTGTGCTATTTCAATCCAATATTCTGTTTCATAGCATTCCTTCAACGAGATCTGTAGTTTTGCAATAAAATCAGGACGGCTGTGTGCATATTTCGCCTCGCGGATATTTGCTCCAATACTTGTACCGCTTCGTTCAAGCTGGTTTGACAAAGAATAATGTCCTTTTATATCATCTGTCAGTTTTAATATTTGAATTGCAAATTCTGTTGACATATCAGCAAGTTTATTTTCAGCCATTGAAATCACCTCTTTGAATACATTATATCACAGCTCTTGATGCTTTTCAATGAAATCGCGCGAGCGCGATGAAATCAAATCCGTCCTTCTCCCGACGAAGTCGGATTTCATCACGGAGTGATTTCATCCCACGAAAGTGGGATTTATCCCGTCCGCAAGGACGGATTTAGTTGAAAAGAACCCACACTTGTCGTAGACAAATGTGGGTTCTTTTCTGGTGCCGGTGGCGGGGGTCGAACCCGCACGGTATCGCTACCAACGGATTTTGAGTCCGCCTCGTCTGCCAATTCCAACACACCGGCAAATCATATTAGTCAGAATTATATAACAAAAAAGCGAAAAAATCAGTAGTTATAAAAAAAATAGATTATACCGCCCATATACACTAAAATTCAATATATCCAAAGCTTCTTTTTAGAGTTGATTTTAACACATCCCGGTGTTATAATCTCAATTAATAACAGGCGATTTACAAAAAGGAGAGTTCTGCTATGACAACATCAGAAACTGCAAAAAAACTTTTCGACAGCACTTCAGGCAAGCTTTACTTTATGCTTAAAAGTATTTTTGACTCTGAAGATACCGTTGAAGGTATAATGGTTCAGGCATATAAAGACATCTTCAACGCAAGCGCAAATCCGACGGAAGCAGATATTTATATCCGAACTGCTGTAATATGCTTCGGCATACTCGGAAAGCCTGACCGCACCAATACAACTATCGTGCCTATTGAAAATGTTAATATACAGTCATTTTTCAGCGCATGTGAAAACTTTGACAAACCCGTACCAAACGAAGCTATAGCCGTTATTAATATACTTAACGACCAGATCAGAGTACTTACACCGCTGTCAAAACTAATCGTTTTCCTCAGAATGTACATCAATATGACTCCTGCCGAAATCGCCTCACTTGCAGGCACGGATGAAAATATTATCGACTTTGCTCTTTTCAGTGCATATCGTACAATGATGCCTGCCGCTGTACAAGCCTGTTCAGGCACTCCTCAGCTTCACGGGCAGCCGATGCTCCAGCTCATTCGTATAGCATTACTCAAACAAGCTTTCAATACGAAAATTCCTGCTGATATTGAAGAAAAAACTTTTTCAGTTTCTTCAGCAGATACTGTCCCCTCTGCTGTGCCTGTAACCGTTGAAGAAACTGCAGTGACGGAAGAGCCGATTATTAATGAAGAGCCTGCACCTGTTATGGAGGATATATCTTCAGGCTCCGACTCTACACCTGCGTTTGACAGCTCCGTATGGTCATATATCAAAAACAAATTCGGCTTTGACGTTTCGGATGACACAAACGCAAAACTCTCCGAAGCATATTCACTGATTTCCGATGGTCACACAGATTCGGCGAAAGAAATATTATTCTCAATCAACCGTGAAGCACCCCACGCAGCTTCTCTGCTTGGCTTACTTATGATTGATGTCGGTGCCGTAACACCTGACGATATGTTCAACATACCTGCAGACTATGCAAACCTGCCGACATTTAAAGGTGCAAATTACTATGCAAACAGTCAGCTCAAGGATTTTCTCAACAAGCTGATTCTCGCCAACCGGCCTACTCAGCCGCCCGTAAAGCCTATCCCTCCCGTACCTTCTGCTCCTCCTGAGGAAAAGAAGAGCAAAACCGGTCTTATAGTCACAATAGTTATTATTGTTGCTCTTCTCGCAATAGGCGGTGTTTTAGCGCTTGCATTTTCACAGGGGTGGATATCTTTGCCTGATTTTGATAACAAAAAGAATGAGGATACATCCGAAGTAGTAGAAACAGATACACTCGAAGACTTCTCAGACGATGAAGAACCCACTACCGAAGAACCCGAAACCACTCTGCCGAGCGTACCGCAGATAAATCTCGGCACAACAACAGCCAGAATCGACCGTGCTGTCGACAACAAATTTGAATTCATTCCCGCTCAGAGCGGTTACTATACCTTCTCTTCTGCAGACGATTCAATCGACCTTAACGGAACACTTTTCTCAGGCAGCAACCGTATAGCAACCGATACAGACAGCGGTAACGGACAAAACTTTATGTTAACTGTTTATTGCGATGCCGACACTCCTTTCACTCTCTCGGTTATGGAAAAAGCAAGAGGCAACGGCAATATGTATGTAGATATTACTGTAACAATGTGCAACGATAGCGAAGGCCAAGCATACGCCAGATATACCGAATACACTACTAACGGTATAAAATTAACTACCGGCGATACGCTTTATTTTGACCATTCATTTGACAGCAGTTCTACAATGCCGCAGCAAGAATACATTATATCCCCCACCGATTACTACATTGACCAATCAGAAGGTATTCTCTGGCTCGCCTTCCCCAGTGAGTATAACGGACAATCTCAAACCTTATGGCATCCTGTGAGATACTGATACTATTAATAAAAGAAAAATCTAATCTGCTACCAAAACAAAAACTGCAAGCTCGCCTTTCGGTAAGCTTGCAGTTTTAATTGTTTTAAGACTTATTTATACTTGGGTCTCTTTACATAAGTTGTGTGGAGAACCTCGTGTGCCTTGTGGCTGTTGGGCTCGCCAAGGAACTCAGCATAAATTCTCTTAATAGCCTCACTCTCGTGTGACTTTCTCTTGGGAAGGTTCTTATCAGCCTCGTAGAGAGCTGCTGCACGTCTGCCCTTGAGGTCAACGAAGTTGTGAACTGTTGCATTCTGAATCGGCTGACCGCCGCCGTTTACACAACCGCCGGGGCAACCCATGATCTCGATGAACTGGTAGTCAGCAGTGCCTGCCTTAACCTTTTCCATAATCTCATGTGCTGCTGCAGCGCCGCTTGCAACTGCAACCTTGACATCCATACCTGCAACTGAGTAAGTTGCTTCCTTGATGCCCTGGCCTCTGACCTCTGTGAAGTCAACGCTCTCAAGCTCTTCGCCTGTGAGAACTTCAACTGCTGTACGGAGAGCTGCTTCCATAACGCCGCCTGTTGCGCCGAAGATAACTGCTGCACCTGTACCTTCACCGAGCGGATTGTCAAACTCTTCTTCAGGAAGGTGGTTGAAGTAAATACCTGCTGTTTCGATCATACGTGCAAGCTCACGTGTTGTGAGTGCATAGTCAACATCCGGGTAACCGGAAGCTGACTGATGGTCACGCTTTGTCTCGAACTTCTTTGCTGTACAGGGCATAATGCCGACAACAACGATATCTTTGGGGTCAATACCCATCTTCTGTGCATACCATGTCTTGGTGATTGCACCGAACATCTGCTGGGGTGACTTACATGTTGAAAGGTGATTGAGCTGGTCGGGATAGTAGTGCTCGCAGTACTTGATCCAACCAGGTGAGCAGGATGTGATCATCGGAAGTGTGCCGCCGTTCTTGATTCTGTCAAGAAGCTCGTAGCCTTCTTCCATAATTGTAAGGTCTGCTGCAAAGTCGGTATCGAAAACCTTATCGAAGCCGAGTCTGCGAAGAGCAGCAACCATCTTACCCTGTACGTTTGTGCCGATGCTCATACCGAAGCACTCACCAAGTGTAACACGGATTGAGGGAGCGGTGTTGACAACAACAAACTTCTCGGGATCATTGATAGCTGCAAATACTGCTGCAGTATCATCCTTCTCATAGATAGCACCTGTCGGGCAGTTAACAATACACTGACCGCAGGAGATACAGGAAACATCAGCAAGGTCTTTATCAAAAGCGGAGCTGATGTGTGTGTCGAAACCACGTGCATTTGCACCGATTACGCTTACCTTCTGCTGGTTACAAGCTGCAACACAGCGACGGCAGAGGATACACTTGCTGTTATCTCTTACCATGTGAGCTGCGGAATCGTCAAACTCGAATGCGGGCATCTCACCGTCGAAAGCGTGCTCATCATCTACGCCGAATTCCTTACAGAGTTTCTGAAGCTCGCAGTTACCGGAGCGGATACATGAGAGACACTCTTTTCTGTGAGTGGAGAGGATAAGCTCAAGAGTCATCTTACGTGACTGTCTTACCTTCTCTGTGTTTGTGAAGACCTCCATACCTTCGTTTACGGGGTAAACGCAAGCTGTAACAAGGCTTCTTGCGCCCTTAACCTCTACCATACAGATACGGCAAGCACCGATCTCGTTGATATCCTTGAGGTAGCAGAGGGTGGGAATCTCGATACCTGCATAACGTGCAGCTTCGAGAATTGATATACCGTTAGGCACACTTAAGGGCATGCCGTTGATTTTGATATTTACCATTTCCATTGTGTGGCACACTCCTTTCGTTATTTCTTATAGATTGCCTGAATCTTCTTACAAGAATCCATACAAGCACCGCACTTGACACACTTCTCAGCATTGATTGCAAAGGAAGCGAGCTTGTGACCGGGTGCGATATAGTCTGTTCTTTCGATTGCGTCTGCAGGACAAGCTCTTGCACACATACCGCAACCGATACACTTCTCAGCATCGATGTAGTAGCGGACAAGGCCCTTACAAACACCTGCGGGACAAACCTTATCGACAACGTGTGCCTCGTACTCATGTCTGAAGAACTTGAGTGTTGCGAGAACAGGGTTGGGAGCAGTCTGACCGAGACCGCAGAGTGAGTTCTGCTTGATGTAGAGAGCAAGCTCTTCGAGCTTATCGAGGTCTTCGAGAGTAGCCTTACCCTCTGAAATCTTCTCGAGCATCTCCATCATACGCTTTGTACCGATACGGCAGGGTGAACACTTACCGCAGGACTCATCAACAGTGAAGTCGAGGAAGAACTTAGCGATATCAACCATACAGTT
>JAFXCH010000043.1 GCA_017516485.1 Clostridia bacterium | reverse complement strand
TTGGTTTTATAACCTCAGAACAATCAACGGAAAAGATCTGAGAAGCCGCAAGATGCTCGTTGACTGCTTTGTTAATTCGGTAATTCTTCACGATGACAGAATTGATTTTTATTTTAACTACAAAGAGGGTGCAAAAACGCTCTCTTTAAAAAAGCTCAAAAAAAGTTCGGATATGTTAACTGACTTTCCACCAAATAAAACAGATACTCTTTTGAGTGTCTGTTTTATTTTTTTTGCAAAAAGGGGTGGATTCGAAAGCCCGTTAAGAAAACAGTCCGGTGGACTGTTTTTAGGGCGTGGGATTCAGCTAAAGTAAATTAAACAAACAAGCCGTACCAAGCGTGGCAGTGCAAAAACTATACTATCAACCACCACCCCTGCCCACCAAATTAAGAATCACACTTTTGTGTGGTTCTTAATTTTTTTACAAAAAATGGGTGGATTCGAAAGCCCGTTAAGAAAACAGTCCTGTGAACTGTTTTTAGGACGTGGGATTCAGCTAACATAAATTTGACAGAACACACGTTTGTATGCTATAACTAACTCACAAATTCGCCTGATTTTGGGAGGTATGAGCTATGTATAAATCAAAGAAAATACTGTCAATAATCCTTTGTATCACAATAATGTCGACCTTCTTCGGCTGTGCAACAAATAACAGCGACACCGGCACCAAAGAAGCCCCTACAAAACAGCAACCAAAAGTTGACCCATATCACGATGCTCGTTTTATCGGCGAATGGGACGTTGTTTCTTGGGACGGTACAAGTAAAATCTATTATCCCGAATATTGCGGTACATACTTTTTTAACATTGACGGAACATATACATGCTTTAAAACAGAGGAGCAATATAAAAAAGAAAAATCTTTTTCAGAAGCGTATCAGAATATCGTTTACGAAAGATTGTCCGAAAATTCCATTCGTGAATCTTTTTATGGAATGTCTGCGAAGGATTATGAGGCATATCTTCAAAAAATAGTTAACAACGAACTGCCTGCTGTTTTTCAAAACAAAAACGGAAAAACTTTAAACGCTTGGTTGGACGAACAATATCAACAATATGCAGAATGGGAAAAAACCGAAAAGGCTATTGCAGAAAACTCCGGTTTTTGGATGACATATAACGACCGTCTGATAATTGTTACCGTTCCTGAAGAAATTGAACTTGAAAAAGGGCAAACATTGGAACAATACATAATTGATAAAGGATACCACGAGCATCCTGAAATCAGTTACAAAATCGAAATGTCAGAAGATGGAAAACTTTTTTACTTTTACGAAGACGGTGACGAAGACCCTTATTACAATGATTACCCCGCCAGCTTCACAAAAATCAACTGAATTTATAAAATAACAACTTAAAACAGCTGAGCATAAAAGTGTTAAATACCTGAAGAAGTTATTTTTCACCGAATTGCACAAGCAGATTCTCTTACTCTCACCTGCTTGCAGTTAAACATAAAATATGTTATTATTCATATATTAACGCTGGTTATACTATAATTACCTGAAGGAGTGATATAAATGAGAATATGCGTTTACGGTGCGGCGTCACCGACAATAGACCCCGAGTATATCAAACAAACCGAAATACTCGGCGAAGAGATGGCAAAAAGAGGTCACTCACTTGTATTCGGCGGCGGTGCAAACGGACTTATGGGTGCCGCGGCAAGAGGAGTCAAGAAGGGCGGCGGTTCAATTCTCGGCGTTATACCTAAATTCTTTGAAAACGAAGCAATAGAGGCAATTTACGACGAGTGTGATGAGCTTTTGACCCCCGACACAATGCGTGAGCGTAAACAGCTTATGGAAGACAATGCCGATGCTTTTATTATAACACCCGGCGGAATCGGCACATACGAGGAATTTTTTGAAATCCTCACTCTCAAACAGCTCTGCCGACATAACAAGCCTATCGCTATTTTCAATATTATGGGCTATTACGACGGACTCAACGAAGTTATGAATCAGGCGATGCAGAAAAATTTCATCCGTGAAAACTGCAGCAGCCTTTTCAGAATTACGGATAATCTCGATGAGCTTCTTGAATACATCGAAACACCCGTTGACGATACGCTGACAGTTAAGCAACTTAAAGACGGTTAAAAAATGCACCTCTATCAAACTGATAGAGGTGCTCAGACTGCCGATAAAGTCACCAGGAACACGCACAAGAGAAACGTAGGGAACGGTCTTTGACCGTTCCGCAAAAAAGCTAAAAAATCAGGAGGATTTCAAGTAAATCTTCCTGATTTTCGTATTTATTCTATCAGATTTTGTGCGTTTGCCGTGTTTTTGCCCTCTCGCGGTACTTTTGTACAGCTTCGGGACAAAGAACACAGCATCCCGTCACCTTTCTCGAAGTCTCTCAGCTTGCCGAAAAATACTTTTTCAACAAGCTGTGCACCTCTGTCAATAAGGCAGAGGTGCAGATTTTTTATTTCCAGTTAAACGGTCTGAGCATAAAGTCTACATTCTCTTTATCCTGCGGAATCAGACCGAAGGAAGATACTCGGTGCACACCGTGCGCAAGGAACTCATCGTAGAGCTCTTCATTAGCCTGAAGGCGGAAAGGATTGAGGAAGAAATACTCGCCGAGGAATTGGTTAGCCTTGAAGTATTCCCAGCTTAAGTTTGCAACCTCAATATTGAACTTCTGCTCTTCGGTTACGTCTGCATTAAGTGCCTTATCCCAAAGGCTGTCAAGCCTGAAAATTGTTGCAATCGGGTAGAAGCCGGACTGGTAGTGCCAGTCAAAGTCAAACGCGTGAGCCGTAGACTTAATCTGGTAAGTCTGCAGGTCAAGGATCTCTTTGATATATGGTGCGGCCGCCTCGCCGTAATATGCCTTGAGGAAATCCATCATGTGGTACTCGATATCACAGTCGACGTCCCACATAACCTTACAGTAGAGGTAGTTTCTCAGCTCATTGAATGCGGCATAGTGACCGTCACCGCAGTTGTAAACATAACCCGTGATACCTATATCACGCATATACTGCATTGTCGGCTGAAGTGTCTCAAAATTTGAGAAAAACTGTGCGGAGTTGAGGAAATTTATTGTGTAATCGTAGATGTAAGTCCTGTCGGCAACCTTAACCCAGTTTGCAAAATCCTCTGCGATTGTCGGCTCATTATCGCCGTAGAGATTCATGAAAGTTTCGTTACCGTCCTGAGCACCGCATTCTGTCAGCAGATGACTGCGGCAAGCCTTGTGCAGACCGCAGAGCACGGGTACAACATTGTCGTTACATCTGAGCGTCAGGTCCTGCGGAGGACGCTCTGTTTCGCCGTAAGCGTAGAATGTGTAGGTGAATTCGGGGAATTCATCGTCGAGTGCATCGGCAAAATTATTTGTAAAAATAAGTGTCGGAGCACAGATGCTGCCGTATTTTTCGTAAAGTGCCGTACAGTTTTCACAGTAGCAGTAGTTGGAATTGTCCTTCTGGCCGATGTGAATATGGTCGGCTGTTTCTCTGTCACACGCAAGCATTGCCGCTCTCGCATTTTCAATCGCAATCGGTAGTACATCGGGATGCGAAAGGCATACATGGTCGGTAGTGCGTGTACCGTCGGGATTCATAGCAAAGTATTCGGGATGCTCGGCAAAAAGTGAATCGGGAACGAGTACATCAAGCGTTACGTCCCAGAGTACGTAGTTGAGAGCACCGCCGTATTCGGGTGCCTCATTCCAGAATGAAACATTGACCTTCATCTTTGCACGGTATTCGTCATTTGAATACTCACAGCTGTTGCGTCGTATTGCAAACGACGGACGCACAGTACGATTCATAGCCGCATCAATAACTATGTCTTCACTCTCGGGTACAACCTCGAGCTTGGGTGTAAACCAACGCACACCGAAATACTCTTCAATAAGAGTATAAACACCGTAGAGTGTGCCTCTGCTGTTACCGCCTGCGATTAGCAGATATGTGCCGTCGGAGTAAAGCAGAAATCCGTCTTCGCCTATATCTTCGCGGTCAACCTCGGTGATTTCTTTTTCAAGCTGAGTTTCACCTATGACGATTGCCTTTGCACCGTCTTCAAGCTCGGATTCGGTGATATATTCAAGCTCTGCACCGCTGATTGCCTTGACATATTTCTGCAATTCACTGACTGCTGTAAGTATGCATTCATCGGGTGAATCGGATGTGACGATTACAAAATCAGTCTCACCGTCTTCAACAATATACATAGGGGTTGTGATTTCGGGTGCAACATATTCGCCGTTTGTGTAGCTGACATCTGTGGCAAAAGGCAAATTAATGCAAGAAAGAAGAAATACTTCAATAAAGCCGATTATCGCTTTTATGATTGCCATTGATTTACCTCCTTATTCTGCGGTGCTGCTCATTGTGAATACAAGCTCGCCGCCATTCATAAGCTGCTCGTGTGTGACATAGCAGCCCTCAAGCTCAACACCGTTGAGTTTAACGGAGCTTACGTAAACATTTTCTTCAGACTGGTTTACAGCCTTAATTTTAAGTGTGTTGCCGTTTGAAAGAGTTATTTCTGCACTGTCGATATTGGGTGAGCCGAGCCAGTATTTATCTGTACCTGCAAGCGGATAGAAGCCCATTGCAGAGAATACGTACCAGGCGCTGATTGTACCGCCGTCGTCGTTACCGTCAAGACCGTTTATATCGGTGCTGAAACGCTCTGCAAGAGTCCAGCGTACCCACTTCTGTGTGAGGTCAGGTCTGCCTGCATTTGCAAAAAGATAGGGTGTATGAATATCGTGCTGGTTACCTACCCAGTAGCCCGGTCCGGGGTCAATGCCTGCTCTGCTGAGCGAAGCGTCCTCCATAAAGTCCTCAAGCTCGCTTACAAAGTATTCCTTTGAGCCAAAGAGCTCAATCATACCGTCGATATCGTGCAGTGCACTCCAGCGCCACTGTCTTGCACTGCCTTCTGCATAGCTGTCTGCATACTTGTTGATCATTATCATATCGTAGAATGATGTCATATTCGGGCTGAAACGGCTGACGAATGTACCGTCGGAATTTCTTGCACGGAAGTACTTTGTTTCGGGGTCAAAAACATTCTTGTAGTACATGGATTTTGCCGCATATTTTTCGGCGTCCTCTGTTTTTCCGAGTGCCGTTGCAAGGTTTGCAATTGCCGCATCCTCCCATGCATACTCGAGCGTACGGCTGACGGATTTGTCGCCTGCCGCAATATCCTGCGGCACATAACCGTACTCATTGTATGCCTCTATATGGCTGCGACCGTCTTTGTTCACTGCATTGTCAGAGGTGTATTTCATTGCCTCGTATGCTGTCTGAACATCAAAATCTGTAATTCCCTTGAGGTAGCTTTCGGTGATCATAATATTTGCTGCGTCGCCGAACATTGAGCCTGTATAGCCTGCGCCCTGAGGCCATCGCGGAATTACGCCTATACCCTGCTGTGACATCGTGACAAGGCTGTTGAGACAGTCTTTCTGTATATCCTGTGCAATAAGCGTATATAGCGGGTTTGTTGTACGTACGGTATCCCAGAGTGACATATCACTCCTGTATGTGAAACCGTCTGCCGTGTGAACCTGTTTATCAAAGCCGAGGTATTCACCGTTTACATCGGTAAAGTTACTTGGCATTATCATTGTGTGGTAGAGTGCTGTGTAGAATACAGTTTTGATATCTTCATCGCCTGTGTCGATTTTGATAACGGAAAGGTTATCCTCCCATGCCTGAACAGCTTTTTTGTATACACCGTCGAAGCCAAGACCGTCGGTTTCTGCCTTAAGATTGAGCATTGCGTTATCTGTGCTGACAAAGCTGATACCGACCTTAAGCTCAACACTCTGATTCTTAAGATTGCCAAAGTTGATATCAATCGAGCAATTGTCCGGGTCGGAGGAAATATCGACAGACTCTATCGGCTTATCTGCAACAGCGGCAAAATATGTGGGCAGGCCATCGTATCTGCCTGCAAACTGGCCGAAGAGAAGACAGCTGCCTGTGATTACACCTGTTTCAGGGTCGTATTCAACCTTACCTTCACGGGACTGTGATTTAGCTGCGGCACTTGTGACGTCGATAAACAGTCTTGCATCCTTTGAAGAGTTGAAGGTGTATCTGTGGACACCTGTGTGAACATCGGCAGTCATCTCTGCAAGACAGCCTACGCTCGGCAGATAAACCGCATAGTAACCGGGCACAGCAACCTCATTATCGTGCGAGTAAGCCATAACGCCTGCATCTGCGTTACCTACGGCAGGAGTAACTCTGAACATTGAATAGTCCTCAGCTCCTGTACCCGAAAGGCGGGAATGGCTGAAGCCTCTAATGTGACCGTGCTCATAGTAGTAGCCGGAAGTGTTTGTCTTGACGATATAAGCACCGCCGAGGAAGCAGGTATCAGGGCCGAGTCTTACCGAGCCGAAGGGTACGGTTGCCGCAGGGCTTACCATACCGCAGGTCCACGGTGTACCGCCTGTACCTATAAACGGATCAACATACTGACCGAGCTCACCTGTTTCGGGCTCAGGCATTTCAACCGACCTGGGCATAACGCCGTTGAAAAGACCTGTAACAGTCATCTCAAAAGCGACAAATACCGAAACAAATGCACGTATAATATTCCACATATAATTCGCCTCCGTAATTAAGACTTGCAACAATTATAATACAAATTGGTGTTTTGCGCAATAATATGTTTAAAATATACAAATATTTAATAATTAATCTTTATTTTCAGCTGTGAGCGTGCTATAATTTAAGTGTATAAATATATGTAGAAACGGATGAAACAGCTATGAAAAAACTTATTTCCGCATCTCTTATGTGTGCCGATCTTACAAAAATCAGCGAATCTGTTGCTCAGCTTGAAGCTGCAGGCACGGATTATCTTCACCTTGACATAATGGACGGCTCATTCGTGCCTAATATTACTCTCGGTTTCGACATTGTAAACGCGATTAAAGAAATCACCGATATTCCGCTGGACGTTCATATGATGGTAAACGAGCCGGGCAGATTTATCGACAGAATGAATCTTGATAAAAATGACATTCTCTGCGTACACTATGAGTCGGATATTCATATTCACCGCACACTTTCGCAAATCAAAAACAAGGGTGTCAAAGCAGGTCTTGCGCTCAATCCGCAGACTCCGCTTGAGTGTATGGAGTATCTGACAGATTATATGGATATGGCGCTGATTATGACCGTAAGCCCCGGCTTTGCAGGTCAGAAGCTCTTTGCAGGTGCAGAGCGTAAGACTGCGGCGGCACGCAAGATGCTCGATGAGCTCGGTCACGCAGATATGCCCATAGAGGTTGACGGCAACATCAGCCCCGAAAACGGCAGAAAGCTCAGCCGATGCGGTGCGGATATATTCGTACTCGGCACAAGCAGCCTTTTCATCAAGGGCAAGGATATGGCAGAGTCTGCCGCAGAATTTAGAGCTAACCTTTAAGGAGAAAACTATGTACAGCAAAATAAAAGCCGCAGTAGTCGGCAGTATAAATATGGATATTATTCTCAGTATGGACAAAGTGCCCGAAGTGGGTGAAAACGTGCTTGGCACAACCTACGGCTATGCTTTCGGCGGTAAGGGAGCCAACCAGGCGACAGCACTTGCAAAGCTCGGTGCCGACACAAAAATGATAGGCAAGGTTGCCGACGACGAAAACGGCAATAAACTTATCGAAAATCTTAAATCAAACGGAATTGACACCTCGGGTATTTCGGTTACAGGCTCACAGACGGGTCTTGCCGCAATAATTCTTGACGGCGAGGGCAGAAACCGAATTGTGGTATATGAGGGTGCAAACGCAGAAATTGACCCGAAGGAAGCCGCAGAGTATATAACCGACGGACTTGACCTGCTGCTCGTACAGTTTGAAACGGCGGAAGAGGTTGTAATTGAATGTGTCAACCGTGCTATATCAAAAGGAATCGCAACGGTTATCGACTGCGGACCTGCAAAGGCATTCAACCTTGAAAAAATGCAGGGTGCAACAATTATTTCGCCTAACGAAAGTGAAACAAAAGCACTGACAGGTATCAGCCCCGACGATGACGCTTCTATTCTTGAAGCTGCAAAAATTCTTATGGAGAGAAGCAAAGCAGAATTTGTCGTGCTCAAGCTTGGCTCAAGAGGCTGTGCGGTATGGAACGGCAAAGATTTACGCATAATGCCGACGTATCCGGGCAAGGTTGTTGACACAACAGCCGCAGGCGATTGCTTTACCGCCGCAATGGCACTCGAATATATAGCAAGCGGCGATATTTATAAAGCCTGCGATACGGGCAACAAAGCAGGCACAATAGCTGTCGGCAGAATGGGTGCCGCAGCATCAATGCCCAATATAAATGAGCTGTTAAGCTTTTAATAAATTTATCAAGAAACACCTTTTCAAAGGAGGACTTGTTATGAAAAAATTCAGACGCTTTTTTGCCGTATTTATCTGCGTCGCAGTCCTGCTCGGCTCAACACCGCTCGGCGGATTTGTCGGGCTTGATTTGCCGAGCCTGTTTGACTTCAAAGCAGAAGCGGCAAGCTCAGGCACCTGCGGCGAAAACCTCACGTGGACGTTAGAATCGGGTGTGCTTACAATCAGCGGTACAGGTGCGATGACAAACTGGAATTTTCAAAAAAACTATGACGCACCGTGGTACTCCTCACGCTCATCAATAAAATCCGTTATCATTGAAGACGGTGTTACAACCATAGGCGATTATGCGTTCAATGGGTGTACGTCACTTGAAAGCATAACACTTCCCGACAGTGTTACATTTATAGGTGACTACGCATTTGACAGTTGCTCCACACTTACAAGTCTGCCCGTCGGCAACTATCCGATATCTATAGGCGACTATACATTTTCAAACTGTTCAGGTTTAACGGATGTAATAATACCGGACAATGTAATCTCTATAGGTAAATCTGTTTTCAACTGCAGCTACAACCTTAAAAATATATCAATAGGCAGCGGTCTGGCTGAAATCGGAGACGGAGCATTTTCTTTTATAGATATGCTTAATAAAATAACCGTAGATGCCGATAACCCATATTGGACTGTTGATAGCTATGGTGTTCTGTACAGCAAGGATATGACCAGGCTCGTGCAGTACCCGATAAACGACTCGAGACCAAGCTATACCGTACCCGAAGGCGTAACATCTATTGACAGCGGAGCTTTCCTTTTTTGCTACGACATAACAAAAATAACGCTTCCCGACACTCTTAAAACTATCGGTGAAAACGCATTTGCCGAGTGCTACAATTTGTCAGGTATAACCTTTCCTGCAGGTATAGAAACTATCGGCTATTTCGCTGTCAGTTGGTATACCACGCCGTATTACAGCGGCACGCTTGAACAGTGGGAAACAGTTGAAAAACATCCGAACGATACGAGTATTTCCTTACAGATAATCATCTGCGGCGGTACTGACAGACCGTATCATATCCCCGGTACCTGCGGAACAAATCTCAATTGGATTTTATATGCCGACGGTGAGCTTGTTATCAGCGGCAGCGGTGCTATGACTAACTGGTCCTCTATGTCGGATGCACCGTGGTATTACCTGAATGAAAGAGTAAAAAGCATTACCGTTGAAAGCGGTGTATCAAGCATAGGTAGCCGTGCTTTTTGTTATTGCGAAAACGCAACAAAGGTAACTATTGCTGAAACTGTAACCAGCATCGGCATTTACGCATTCGATGATTGCTACGGAATAAAAGAGCTTACAATGCCTGTTTCTGCAAAATTACCTGTCAACAATTCTTTCGGCGGTTGTCAAAGTATTGAGAAATTAACATTAACAGCCGGCACGGGAGTAATGCAGGATTTCACCTCAGGATCTTCAAACTATTCAAAAACACAATATTGGTATACACCGTGGTATGAGAGCCGTACCACACTTAATGAAATTATTATTGAGGATGGTGTTACAAGAATCGGAGATTATGCATTCTACTATAATACCGGTCTTGAGTGCATAACAATCCCTGCTGATATTACAACCATCGGTGACAATGCATTCAGTTTTTGTGAGAAACTTACCGATGTTTACTACAGTTCAACCCAAGAAAACTGGAATAAAATTTCAATCGGCATCGGCAACGAACAGCTTACCTCTGCTACACTTCATACAGCTACAGCTTCCGGCACTTGCGGTGATAATCTCGATTGGGTACTATACGATACAGGCCGCCTTGAAATCACCGGTACCGGTACTATGACAAGCTGGACGGCACCGAACAAATCTCCGTGGTACGATTACCGCACGGAAATAAACGAAATTATAATCGGCGAAGGTGTAACCTCCGTTGGTAAATTTGCTTTTCTAAGCTGTACCGCACAAAAGAGCGTATCAATTCCGGAGAGTGTAACCTCAATCGAATCAAGCGCTTTCGGCAACTCACGCAACATAACTAACGTATACTATGCATCCGATAAATCCGACTGGGATAAAATAACTGTAGGCGGTACCAACAACGCACTGACACAAGCTGTATACCATTACGGCAGAGTACGCCTTGTTGCCTACGGCAATCTTGGCGAGTTTGAAGAATGGGAATTGCATACAGACGGTGAGCTTTATCTGGTCGGCGAGGGCGGAATGTCGAACCTTTCAAGTGCCGAGCACTACCCGTGGCACGAGTACAGAGATAAAATAACATCTTTCACAATCGCTACTTACTCAGGCGAGTATTATATGGAGATGTCAAATATAGGCAATCACGCACTCGAAGGCTGTGTTAACCTGAAAACCGTCAACTTCAACAGTACGGTAACCCGAATCGGTAACTCTGCTTTTGAAGGCTGTGCTTCACTTAAAAGCATTGTTATTCCCGACAGCGTAACCGAAATAGGCGACCGTGCTTTCTACGGCTGTACAGCTCTTGACGAGCTGACTATGCCTGTATCGGCAAAAATTTACGACAGTCCCGATGTTTTTGGCGGATGTACCGGTATAAGCAAAATCACCCTCACCAAGGGTAACGGCACAATGGTCAGTTACAATGCTTCCACAGCCGCTTACAAAAACACACCGTGGTATATAAGTAAGAGCCACATTGACCTGACAATTGAAGAGGGCATTACCGCAATTACTCCATATGCTTTTTACGGCTGTACAGGTATTACAAGCCTGACAATTCCCGAAAGTGTAACCTCAATCGGTAATTATGCTTTCTGCGGTGATACATCTCTCAAGGATGTAACAATACCTGTAAGCGTAAAATCAATAGGTGAACACGCATTCTACGGCTGTACCTCACTCGAAAACACATATTATACAGGTGATATTTCAGACTGGTGTAAAATCAGCTTTGTAAACGCTTACTCAACACCGATGAGCTATGCCTCAAGCCTGTATTTCGGCGGCGAGATTGCAACCGAAGTTACCTTACCTGCCTATGTAACCTCAATCGGTGATTATGCATTCTACGGCTGTGAAAACATTACCGCCGTATACTATGAAGGCACTCCGATACAGTGGAAAAACGTTACCATAGGTACGGGTAACGATATTCTGCACGATGTATTTAAGGGCGGTAATTCAGAAAATCCGTTCCTTGCCGCAGGACAGTGCGGAATTAATCTTGACTGGGTTCTTTACGCAAGTGGTGAACTTTCAATTGCCGGCGTGGGTGATATGTACAACTACTCTACGTCAGCTTATGCCCCGTGGTATGACTACAGAGATAAGATCAAAACGGTCACTCTGCCCATCGGTATGACCTCAATCGGCAGTTATGCCTTTTACAACTGTACCGCACTTGAAAAGACGGCAATCCCTGACAGAGTACTCACGCTCGGCGACTATGCTTTTAGCGGATGCACAGGTCTTAAGGAACTGTCCGTGCCGATATCCGCAAAAATATCGAGTTCACAGAGTCCATACTACAACTGCAAAAACATTGAGAAAATTATAATCACCAAAGGTGACGGCACGTCGTACGATTACAGTGTAAGTTCAACCGAGCCGTATAAATATTACGGTTACACTCCGTGGTACATAAGCGGCTGCAGTACGGTTATTATTGCAGACGGTGTAAAATCTATAGGCGATTATATGTTCTATCACTGTACAGAGCTTACAAATATCACAATCGCCGACAGTGTTGAAGAAATCGGCAAAGGTGCATTCTACTACTGCATCGGTCTTACGGAAATGACCTTGCCTGTTTCCGCAAAGATATATAACAGCAGTGAAACATTCCAGAATTGTATCAACATAAAAAAGATAACCTTCACAAAAGGTAACGGTACAGCACAGGATTACGTCGCATCGTCATATAACTCAAGCTCAACCTATTATCAGTACACACCGTGGTACAATAATCAGTATGCCACTATTGTTATTGATAAAGATGTTACTTCACTGGGCTACTATACTTTCTATGGCTGTAACAATATTAAAGATGTTTATTTTACGGGCGATATTGCCGACTGGTGTAAAATCACATTTGATGACCGTTATGCAAACCCGATGCATAGCGGTGACAATCTTTATTTTAACGGTGAGCTTGTAACAGAGATTACCATTCCGGCAACGGTAACTAAAATCGGCAGCTATGCTTTTTACAGCTGTCCGTACCTTACCGCCGCATATTTCAACGGTACTCCCGAGCAGTGGCTGAGTATCAATGTCGGCACAGGTAACGATGCCCTGTTTAATATACTGTTGTTTAACGACGGCAACAGGTCTTACTATACACCCGGTACCTGCGGAGCTGACATTGGCTGGATTCTTTACACCGACGGTGAGCTTCAAATCACAGGTACAGGTACTATGGATGTATGGACCTCTGTATCAAATGTGCCGTGGTATAAGTACAAAGACAAAATAACTTCTGTTAAGATAAGTGAAGGTGTAACCTCAATAGGCGGTTATGCATTCTACAAATACCCCGGTATTACGGCAATTAATCTGCCCGACAGTATTACACGAATCGGCTCATACGCATTTTACGGTTGTACGGAACTTACCGCAATAACGCTAAGCAAAAACCTGAAAAATGTTGACAGGTCTGCATTCAGTGGCTGTGCGAATCTTGAAATTGCACGTTGCGCAATAACGTATGACGAATGGGCAAAGGTACTGGTAGCGGACGACAACGAACCGCTTACCAATGCAATTCTGCTTGGTACAGATTCAGACAGACTTTATTTTGCCGCAGGCAAGATAAACGAGAATATCACCTGGTATCTTTACGAGGACAACGAGCTTTGCATTATCGGTGAAGGTGATATGGCAAACTATACCTCTGCCGCAAATGCACCGTGGTACAGCCGCAGAGATAAAATCAACTCGGTTGTTATTTCCGACGGTATCACAAATGTCGGTGCATATACATTTATGGACACGGCAAATCTTACAAGTGTTATACTTGCAGACAGCGTTGCAAAAGTTGAGAAGAATGCATTTGCACAGTGCGAAAACCTGAACACAGTCTATATTTTCGGATACGATACCGCTGTTGCCAACGGTGCTTTTGCAGGCTGTTACGATGCAAATATCTATTGCCATTCCGGCTCATCATCACACGCATACGCAAAGCGCAATAACCTTGCCTATACTCTGCTCGACAGCGATTCGGCAGGATTTACCGTAATGAACGGTATGGTTACCGCATACAGCGGCACTGCAACAGAAATTGTAATTCCTGCAGGTGTTACCGCAATCGGTAGCTATGCGTTTAAGAATATCGACACCGTTGTAAGCGTTGTATTGCCTGACAGTGTAACGGATATATATACCGGTGCTTTTGCAGATTGTGACAGCCTTGAGCGGATTATAATCCCTGAATCCGTTACAGTTATTGCTTCAACAGCATTTGATAATACAGATGTAGTATTTGCTTGTGTCGAAAACTCTTATGCACACGCATACGCAACAGAGCACTCAATCACCTGTGAGCTTACAAACCCAATACGCGGTGTTGAGCTTACAAGCCACAACGAATATGTAAGTATAAACGGCAGTGTTCAGCTTTCCGTCATACTTGCACCGGGCAACGCACAGAATAAAGGCGTACTTTGGGCATCTACCGACGAAAATGTTGCAACCATTGACGAAAACGGTCTTGTCACCGCTCACAAGGCAGGTAGTGTCGTAATCACAGTAACAACACTCGATGGCGGCTACAGAGATTTCTGCCTCATCCGTGTTGTAGGCATTACGGCAAGCTTCACCGCAAGCACTGTAATTGATGCTGAAAACGGCTTTATCTACGGGCTCGATGCAGGTCTTGACTCTATTGCAGACTATATTGACCTGACTGACAACAGTTGCTCACTCGAGTACGATACTCTCGGCAGTTTGGTGGGCACAGGCTCGGTTACAAACATTGTCCGTGACGGCGAGATTGTTGACAGCTTTACCGTAATCATCTTCGGCGATGTTGACGGTAACGGCTGGTACGATGCAAACGATGCTTTCCTTGTGCGTATGATTGCAAACAGTATGATTGACAAATCCGTACTCAACGAAGCGCAACAAAGGGCTGCTGACTGCAACCACGACGGAGAAATCAATGAGCTTGACTTTGAAATTCTCAACAGCGCAAGCCTGCTGATTGAGAATATTGACCAGTCGGCAACAAAGGCTGAGCTTGAGACAAACTCGGTTTATATTGAATATATGAGTCTAATCGACCAGAGCGCAGGCATTGAGACTGAGCAGATTCCGGATGAATCAGATGAGCCTGATATCAATGCATTCTTCACATTCCTTTCTGATATCATAAGAAGGATTCTTGTGTTTATCTTTTCGTTCATAACCGTATAATAATTTAAACCTTTGAACGACTCAAACAGCCCCCAAAAACAACACAGCCAACTTATCGGTATGATAAGTTGGCTGTGTTTTGTTATATACCTATGGTAATTATTTCAAACGGATGATATTCGATAACATCTGTTTCGCTCTCGGTATCCTCGAGCATACTGAGCAGCTTTACCTTGTGCGGCAGTTTGATTCTGCCACGCTTTCCGTCCTGCTCTCAAAGGCGGATTACAGTCATACTGCCGTCCTCGCTTTTCTTTACCGCCTGCAGATAAAGCGGCTCAAAGGTCGGCATAGTCCACTCGGCATCTGCCCTGACAAGCGGAGTAAGCTCACCGCCCTCAAGCGAAACAAACTCAACCCAGCCACCGTCACCCTGAAGTTTCGGAGCAATCACTTCGGTTATATATTTTTCCATTTTTATAACCTCTTTCGGCTTTTTTAAAATCGTACCACATTTTCAAGCACAATGTCAAACAAAAGGTAAAGCCGCTGTGAATATGCAGTAGAATAATTATTTTGTTTAAAAATTTAACTTTGGAAGTGCATTAAGACGAAATATATGATATAATCAACAAAAAACGGAGGCAGATCATATGTGCACACGAGAAGATCGTATTAAGATTTTTGAAGGAACACGTGAATTGTGCTACAGCAACCGACAGCTTACTGATTCGATTTCAAATTCAATAAGCGAGCAGAGGATTTATTGGGAAGAGGAAAGCATTGAGTGCCCTGTAGCAGTGAATGACAAACCGTTTAAAACAGTGCTGTCACCGCAGAAAACACTTGAGGCTGCCAAAAAATATGCCGACTCGGGTGAGAGAGTGTGTATTCTCAACTTTGCTTCTTCCGTATCTCCCGGCGGCGGTGTTCTTACAGGAGAACAGGCTCAGGAAGAGTGCATCAGCCGTTTGTCTACCCTCTGGTTTGCTCTGAGTGATAAAGAGACTGCAGGAAGGTTTTACGACCGCCATTGGGAGCTTATAAAAAAGGGTGAAATGAACCGTCGCAACAGAGATGACATTGTTTTTACTCCCGATATTTTTGTTGTGCGTGATGAGGCGGATAACGAAAAAATGATGGATGCTGACGAATGGTACAAGGTTGACGTAATCACCTGTGCCGCGCCCGATATACGCAAAACAGGTGACGTAAGCGAATATTGTCCGCCTGAAGAAGAACTGCAGAAGGTTTTTGAGATCCGCTGGAGAAAAATTCTTACCGTTGCCGCCAAACACAAGGCAGATGTGCTGATTTTAGGTGCTTTCGGTTGCGGAGTTTTTGCAAATCCCCCTGAATTGGTGGTGCGTGCATTCAATAATGTTGCAGGCGAGTTCAGATATCACTTTAAAACTGTTGAGTTTGCAGTTTACACAACAGACAAAGAAAGCAGAAATTATAAGGCTTTCGGTAATATAAAGGTCAATTAAGAAAGGAGATTTATTTATGGAATTTTATTGTCCTAAATGTGGTTACGCAAACAGTAACCGTTCTGATGTAATGTGCAGTTTGTGTGGATATGTGTGGGATGAGCGAGGTTATGAAGCCCTTACAGGTAATAACATGAAATACACTCGCAATAAACCAAAGAATAAAAAAAGAAACAAGAAAAAATTTGACGAAGCTACTCGTAAAAAGTAACAGGGAGGCTCCTGAAATGTATTGCTTTAATAAACTCAAAAGTATTATTTTAAGTAAGGGAAATAAGATAACAAGAGACATTGTTATTCCCAAAGGCAAAACAGAAATAAAAAAACACAAATATAAAAATCGCAACGATATCAGATCAATTGTTATTCCTGAAGGAGTTACACGAATAGGTCAGGGTGCATTTTCACTGTGTGATAATCTGGAATCGGTATCTCTGCCGAGTACACTTGAAATAATCGATGTCAGAGCGTTTGGCGGATGCGGAAAGCTCACTGAAATTGAAATTCCCGAATCTGTAAGAGAGATACACGGTTTAGCTTTTTGTAATTGCAAAAGCATTACCTCAATAAAACTGCCGAAGCAGTTAAACTATCTTGGAAAGAGGGTGTTTTCCGGGTGCGGCAATTTGGTTGATGTTCAGTTGCCGGATTGTATTTCTGTTGTTGATTCAAGTGTATTCAGAAATTGCAATAAATTAAATGAAGCAATTTTGAAAAAATTGGAACAAACCGAAGAGATAAACTTAGGAAAAGCAGCTCAACAGAATAAAATTAATAACACAATAAGCGCATCACAGAAGAAAAGTGACAATATTGTTTCCGAAAAATCAGTAGAAAGTGCTGTTCCGCAGGAGAAAAGTGTGGAACTAATAATTCCTGAGGGAACAACGGAAATAAAAGGCCATGCATTTACATACTCTAAAGACATTACTTCTGTTGTAATTCCCGAGGGCGTAACAAAAATAGGGGGATGGGCATTTTCACAATGTACCAACCTGGTTTCTGTGGTTTTACCGAAAACTCTTAAGGAAATCGGAAGTTGTGCGTTCGCTAATTGCCAAAAACTTACACGTGTGGATATTCCTCAGGGAGTAACAGAAATAGGGCTTGAGGCGTTCAGGGGATGCAAAAACCTTACTACTGTAGTGATTCCGGAAAGCGTGACAAAGCTGGGCAGCAGGGTGTTTTCAGAATGTGAAAATTTGACTGCAGTACACTTGCCGGAGACTCTTGGTTGGATTCCGTCGCATACATTCGATGGATGCAGAAGCTTGGTTGATGTTAATATATCAGATAATATTCGTTTTATTTCAGAGTGTGCTTTCAGACATTGTGCTTTTGAACGATTGGTGATACCCTCAAATGTGAAAAGTATAGGTAAAGAAGCATTCAGTAGGTGTTACAAATTAAAAGATCTGACAATTGAGCCCGGTGTTGAAAAAATCGGTCTGTACGCATTCAGGCACTGTCAGAAGCTTACAGAAGTTGAAATACCCGACAGTGTAAGAGATATGGTTAGTCCATTTGAATTTTGCAAGGCACTGACCAAAGTAAAACTGCCGCTTCGTATAGATGCACAGAGTTGTGGTATTAAGAATCTGTCAAATATTGAGATTACCTATAACGACCCTTCACCTGCTATTATTCCGGAAGGAACAACGGTAATAGAATACGGAGAGTTTAAAAATCGCACTGACATTAAATCTATTGTTATTCCCGAGGGGGTAAGGTATATCTCCCACGAAGCTTTTTGTAATTGTAAGAATTTAACCGATATCGTGATTCCTGACAGCGTTACAGGAATAGGAGTTTTTGCTTTTGATGGTTGCGAAAATCTTACAAGTGTGAAAATTCCAATGGGGGTAAAGGAAATAGGTAATGTGACTTTTCGTAATTGCAAGAAATTAAGAGACATTGTAATTCCGGACAGCGTTAAGAAAATAGGGGAAAGTGCTTTTGAGGGTTGCACCGGCCTTACCAAGGCAAATCTTCCGGAAAGTATGGTTAAAATAGAAAAACATGCATTTAAAGGCTGCGAAAGTCTTACAAATGTGAAAATTCCAATGGGAGTAGAGAAAATCTGCGAAGGAACTTTTTGCAATTGTAAGAAATTAAGCGAAATTGTGCTCCCGGACAGTGTTACACAAATAGATTCTTTTGCATTTGACGGTTGTAAAAGTCTTAAAAATGTGAAAATTCCAATGGGAGTAGAGATAATCAGGACAGGGGCTTTTCGTAATTGTAAGAAATTAAGCGAAATTGTGATTCCGAATAGTGTTGAATCAATATGGAGTGAAGTTTTTGAAGGCTGTACCAGTCTTAGAAGGGTAGAATTACCGAAAAATTTGACTGCAATAAGCGGTTCTACATTTAAAAATTGTATAAACCTTAAAACTGTGGAAATTCCGGAAAGTGTAAAACACATAGGAGCAGACGCGTTTAAGGGCTGTTACATATTAAGCCGAAAAACAAAGACGAGAGTGTCAGAGATAATAGATTGTTCAGAAAGAAAAATAAAAGAGGAAATCGCCAGAGAAGATGCTGAAGCCAGAAAAGCATATCCATACCTGGTGCCTTACTACAACAGATATAAAGAGAATCATCCTAATGAGACGTTTGAACATTATGTACAATGGGCAAAGGCTTGCACGCCTGTAGATTTTCCGACTCCGTCAGCTGATCCTTGTTGTAGCCGCGGTGAGGACCCCAACAAATTCAGCGGTGAGAGGCGACTTGCTAAAAACGGAGAAGGTTATACAGCTCTATGGCGATAAGCGTTCGCAGGTTTTTATATGCGTAAGTAAAGGAGAACATAACAATGGAAAATAAAACAAACTACACAAAAAGCGTAACAGGAGTTGTAATCAAAGACGGTAAGGTGCTTCTTGCAAGGCATACATACGGTGCAGGTAAGAATATGCTTGTTGTTCCCGGGGGTTATGTTGATTTCGGTGAAGCTCCCGAGGATGCTGTAAAAAGAGAATATCTTGAGGAAACAAAAATCAATGTTGAGCCGAAGGAAATTATCGGTATACGTTTTAATATGCACGATTGGTATGTTGCCTTCCGTGCGGAATATGTTTCAGGCGAAGCAATTACAGACGGTGACGAAAACAGCGAGGTAATCTGGCTCGATGTTGAAGAGGCACTCTGCCGTGAGGATGTTGCAAACCTTACAAAAGAACTCATAAAGCGTGCATTTTATTCAGAGACTCGCCTCGTCAAAGACGAAGCATATACGGAAAGCGGAAAGTACGCACCGTATTCTTTCTATGCAACAGAAATAACAGAATAATCTGACAGAGCAAAAGTGATTTTACCGTAGTGAACAGCCCCGAATTGTGCGGATAACACAATTTTGGACTGTTCACTACCATAGGGACTCCTTTTTTGTCTGTTTTTTACGGACCTGTTCACTTTTTATCAGGAAAATATATATTATATGCTTTTTCCAATCGTGACCTGATTGTTTCAACCGCTTCCGGCGGATTTATAATTTGTGCATTATTTTCAAAGCCGCAAAAATAAACACTTGCCTGAAAAGGTGTGCCTTTAAGATTGTAACAACGAAATCCGTTTTCGTATTGCTCCGAACAGCTTATAAACCGAGGGATGTATATCGAGTATATGAGCCTTATCGACCAGAGTGCAGGTCTTGAAGCCGAGTCCGACGAAACAAATCCCGAAACAAACGCACCTGCAACCTAAATCAATATCAAAGCATTCTTTGCAATGATATTCGATATCTTAAAGCAAATCCTCGCATTTGTTTTATCATTGGTTATTTAATAACATCATCAGCTCAAATACATAAACACAGGAGGACTAAACATGAAAAAACTGACCGCAATTCTGCTTGCATTTATAATGGTTGTTTCCGCCATACCCGTGGCGTTTGCCGCAGAAACGGAAACCGTCATTCTTTTTACTAACGATATTCACTGCAATATCGACGGTTACCCTGTACTTGCCGCTTACAGAGCCGAGCTTATAGCTCAGGGCAAAAACGTTATCACCGTTGATGCAGGTGACGCCATTCAGGGCGAAGTAATAGGCTCAATGACCGAAGGTGAAGCTGTAGTTGATATTATGAACTCGGTCGGTTACGATTACGCTGCTCCGGGCAACCACGAATTTGACTACGGGGTTGACCGCTTGCTTGAGCTTGCGCAGGATAAAGCCCAATACAAATACATAAGCTCAAATTTCTATAATCTTACCTCTCTCACTCCCGTATTTGACCCTTATTTAATCAAAGACCTCGGCGATTATCAGATTGCTTTTGTCGGAATTTCTACCCCCGACACTATCACTTCATCTTCTCCGGATTATTTCAAGGATGAAAACGGTAACTTTATTTACGGTTTCCCCGTATATCCCGATGAGATGACAAACGAAGCACTCTACACCAGCGTTCAGGAAAGCGTTGACGATGCTATTGCTGACGGTGCTGATATTGTTATTGCAGTAGGTCACGCAGGCATCCTCGGCTCAACAGAGGGCTGGATGTCATCCGACATTATCGCCAACACAGACGGCATTGATTATTTTATCGACGCTCATTCCCATGAAACAATTGAGGGCGACGTTTATAAAAACAAAAATAACGAAGATGTTATCCTTGCATCTACAGGCGAAAAATTCAACAATTTCGGTGTGCTTGAAATCGGTGGTAAAATAAACCTTGTAAGCACCAATTCCGTTGATGTAAAGTCTATGTCAGACAGTGCACAGGCTGCATATAACACTGTCCAAGAAAAGATTGACGGCTACTACGAAGAGATTGAATTTATTTACGAAGAGCTCGGCACTTCCGAAGCAAAGCTCGTTATTTACGACAGCAACGGCAACAGAATTGTAAGAAGCAAAGAAACCAACGCAGGCGACTTTGTTGCCGATGCTTACCGTGCAGTAACAGGCGCTGATATCGCTATCGCAAACGGAGGCGGCATCCGTGCAGAGATTGAAGCAGGTACTGTAACAAGGCAGGACCTCATGAATGTAAATGCGTTCAACAACGATATGTGCGTTATTGAAATTACGGGACAGCAGCTTATCGACATACTTGAACACGGCGCACGCGAATGCCCCAACCTTATCGGCGGCTTCTTCCAGGTTTCGGGTGTCAGCTTTGAAATTCACACTTACATACCTACTCCGGTAATAGTTGATCAGCTTGACAATTTTATAGGCCTTGACGCAACCAAGGAGCGTAGAGTTCAGAATGTACTCGTAGGCGGCGAGCCCGTTGACCTTGCAAAAACCTATACTCTTGCCGGCAGTCAGTACGTACTTTTGAGCGGCGGTGACGGCCTCACAATGCTGAGCGGTGTTAAAGTTATTCAGTCAGAGGGTCTGCCCTGCGACAGTGAAATGCTTATTCAGTACTTTACAGAAGTTCTTGGCGGTGTAATTTCCTCCGAGCAGTACGGTAACCCCGACGGTGACGGCAGAATAACAATTTTGAACGAAAAACCCGAAGAGCCTGTTATTCCCGAATGTGAGCATATCTGCCACAGTGAAAACGGATTTCTTGCGTTTCTCTGGGATATCGCTGTTTTCTTCTGCCGCCTTTTCGGAATTCAGCCCGTATGCAGCTGCGGTGAAAACCACTATGACGCTCCGTTTTTCGAATAATCATCTTAAAATAAGTATACTTTTCTGAAACTATAAATTCAGCAGGTAGTATCTCACAATACTGCCTGCTTTTATTATATGAAATTATTAAAACAATCAAAAAATTGGCATAAATAATACACTTATACAATGCAACAATAATAGAGCAAACGCAAATAAATTTGTTTTGCAAAGGAGTGTAATTAAAATGTCTAAGAGCAACAACAAGAGCGTAGTACCCGAGGCACGTGAGGCACTTAACAAGTTCAAGATGGAAGCTGCAAGCGAAGTAGGCGTTGACCTCAAGCAGGGCTACAACGGCCACCTCACATCTCGTGAAGCAGGCTCAGTAGGCGGTCAGATGGTTAAGAAGATGATCGAGTCCTACGAGAAGAATATGAAGTAACTTTTCTTCGCAATAAAGTACCCCGAAATCCTTACACAAGGACTTCGGGGTGAATTTTTTTACATTTCATATTCTGCCTGACAGAGATAGGACCTTACTCTGCGGCAGAATATTAAAATCCGATTTTTTTATAGTTACCTCTCCTTATTCAGGAAAATCCATTGCTTTTTAAGCGGCTTAAACACAACCGCCGCAAAGAAAGCCAACCACACAACTCCAAGAGCAATTGCGCAGACAATGTTGTTTATTTGCCAACTGCTTTCTATCGCTGATTTCATGAAATATATTGCCACACCGCACAGACCGTTAAAGAGGATAAACAATCCGCAATTTTTCCACGGAAAAATTGATGAAAAGCGCACTTTAATGGTTTTTGAAGTATAGAAAAGCTGAAGCGTTTGCATTAACACTGTCGCAAGAAATGTAGCGATTGCAGGACCGACAAAGCCCATAAGAATATAGAAAAGATAATTCAGAGAAGCATTGAGAAGCAACATACCGATTGAACAGTAGAGTATAAACTTCGTTTTGCCCGTAGCGTTAAGTATCATTCCGAAATAAGTGCACCTGCAAAGCAGCACAACACAGTAAACCCTGAAGACAGATACACCGGGGAGGTATTTTGCCGAGTACATTACTTCGATTACCTCGGGAGCAAAAACAAAGCAGGCTACTGCAATAAATGAGATAATCGCAAATGAGATTGTAGTAGCACTCTTCCAGAGATTTACCGCCTCTTCTTTTTGGTCGTTATGCAGAAGCTTGACAACCTGCGGAAGCAGAACAGCCGTAATTGAAGTTGCGATAATTGTAACCGGAAGCTCCTTTGATGCATTTGTATAAATTGCAAGGTCTTCGGTTGACAGCATTGATGTAATAACAAGCTTATCCAGCTCGATATTTATCGTACCGACCACAGATGCAAAACCTATGGGAAGCGAAAACTCAAATATAGTCTTTATAAGCTCTTTGTTCAAAGATATACGGAGCTTTTTTGCGTTACGCTTTGCAACAAAATACGTCCACAAAGTGAAAGCGACCTCAACGCCGAGGAAAAGGATTATATACTGAGTAAACGTACCGCCAATGAGCTGAATTATCAGAATTATTGCAAGCAGCAAAACACTGTTGGCAACCTTGAATGCCATAAGCATATTGGATTTGTTATAAGCTATCAGCAGGTTTTCCGTTCCCGACATTATAACTCTTGTCCACGGATAAGTTGCCATAAAATACCAGAACGTACTGATCAGTTCGTTCTTGAAATATATCTCAAGCAGCGGCGTTATAGCAACCAGAACAACGCCTACCAAAATACTCAGCATAGTGCTGAGCGTATAATAAACAGAAAGGAAGCTTGAGCGCTCCTCATCGCTTTTGGCCTTACCCAAAAAATAATTTATACTGTTTGGCAAACCCAACATAATAAGTGAGGTTGCAAGGCTTACTGCCATCATCATCTGGGAATAAGTGCCATACTCGTTAAGTGAGCGAAAACGCGCAAGCAACATTGAGGAAACCATACCGATTCCCATTGTGATAAATTTTGCCGCAGTCAGCTTAACAGCATTACTGCCGACGCGTGTCTGAGAAGTATTGCTCATATTGTTTTAGCCCTCTATCAACGCTTCAATCTTTTTGATTATTGTATCGTAGTTATATCTGTCCAGAACATACTGTTCGGGATTGAACGGCAACTCTTTACCGTTAACTTTATAATTATACTGTGTAAGAATATATTCTTTCAGCTTTGCAAAATCCTCTTTGCCGTTTACCTCTTCGTAAACAATGCCGAGGTTACCTTCTCTGACCACCTGCGCAACCTCACTGTCGGGTATGTCACCTGTAACGGTAGTTACAATCGGCTTACCGATGAGCATATACTCAAGCAGTTTGCCCGGAAAAACACCGCATTCCTTTTCGGTGTTCCATGTTGACAAAAGAAGCAGGTCAGAGTTGAATTGCAGTTTAAGGCAATCTTCTCTTGCAAGCACACCGTGAGTCACAATAAAGTCTTCTGCTGAGCATTCCTTCGCCTGTGCAAGAATTGTTCTGTTATCAGAACCCGCATAGTTTATACAGATTTTGTCTTTATCAACCAAGCCCTCGTCCGTAAGCTCACTTATCGCACGGAATACAGGCCTTAAATCTCTCATAAAGCCGTAAAAGATGCCAACATAGGCAAGGCTGAGCTTATCTGAAGTTTCGGTTTTTTCGCCTGAATAAACCATATCGGCACGGTCATAGCCGTTTGGAATCATATGCCGCTTTTCGGTGTATTTGTCACCGCAGATTCGCTTCATATAGCCGTTTGAGACAGTTACTATTTCGTCAGCAAGCTTGCAGGATTTCTGCTCCTTGATTCTTCTGGAAAAGTTTTTCAAAGGACCGCACTGAGAAACAACAGCAGGGTCACGGAAATCGCAAATCCATTTCACCTGCGGAAATTTTTTCTTGTAATACAGTCCGCAAAGCAAGCTGCCCAGAGGACCGAAGGTTGTAAAAATCACATCGTAATCCTGCGGATTTTTTGCAACAAATTCTTTAAATGCATCAAGCATCTGCTTGTTTCTTCGTCTTGTTTGCAGATTGCTTTTTATATTAAACAATCCCATATAAAGAAAATTAAGTTTTTCAAATAGAATTTTCTTTACGCCTGTTCTTTTAATACTTTCTTCTTTTTTTATTACATTCAGTGCACTGCCGCTCTGAAAGCTGAAGCATTTGTTGCAGTATTCGCCTGCTCCCTCACCTATAGGATACCTTGTAAAAACATCAACACAGTATCCGTCGGCCGTCAGTCTCTTTGCAATCTTCGACGGACGTACGGCAGCAATATTCGCAGACGGGAAAAAGAAGTCGCTTACTATCAGAACCTTTTTCATCGTTAACCTCATTTCAGTTGCGGATAAGTATATCTGCTATTCTTTCGCAGGCGTGGCCGTCGCCGTAGGGGTTGGATGCCTGATACATTGCACTGTAAGCGGCCTCATCGGTGATAAGGCGCTTAAACTCGTTATATATCGTTTCTTCATTAGTGCCGACAAGCTTGAGTGTGCCTGCGGCTATACCCTCGGGCCTTTCGGTTGTGTCGCGCATTACGAGCACGGGCTTGCCGAGACTCGGCGCTTCTTCCTGAATTCCACCCGAATCAGTCAGAATAAGATAACTCCTTGCAAGGAAGTTATGAAAATCGAGCACGTCAAGCGGCTCAATAATGCGGAATCTTTCGTGATCACCGAAAATTTCCGCCGCAGCCTGACGGACAACAGGGTTCATATGTATCGGGTAGATTACCTTAAGGTCATCGTGCTCGTCAACAATACGCTTGATTGCTCTGAACATATTGTGCATCGGCTCGCCGAGGTTTTCTCTGCGGTGTGCGGTGAGCATAATAAGTCTGCTATCCGCTGCCCACTCAAGCTCAGGATGTGTGTAGTTTTCACGCACGGTTGTTTTTAGTGCATCTATTGCGGTGTTGCCCGTAACATATATGTTGTCTTCGCATCTGCCTTCGTTGAGAAGATTCTGCTTTGATTTTTCTGTGGGAGCAAAGTTGTACTTTGCAATAATACTTACCGCCTGGCGGTTGAATTCCTCAGGATAGGGAGAATATATATTGTATGTTCTCAGACCTGCTTCAACATGACCGACGGGAATCTGCAGATAGAAACAGGCAAGAGCTGTTACAAAGGTTGTGGAGGTATCGCCGTGAACAAGCACAACATCGGGCTTTTCGCCTTCAAGAACCTGCTTGATTCGCTCAAGTATATTTGTCGTAACATCGAACAGAGTCTGCTTGTCCTTCATTATTGCCAGATCGTAATCCGGTTTCACGTCAAACGCTCTGAGCACCTGATCAAGCATCTGTCTGTGCTGACCCGTAACGCAAACAACTGTTTCAAGCTCACTGTGCTTTTTCAGTTCGTTTACAAGTGGACACATTTTGATTGCTTCCGGTCTTGTACCGAAAACCAACATAACCTTTTTCATACTGTTTCCTCACTGAGTTAATTAAAGATAATAAACTTTATCACTTGCGGTTTTGTAAACCTTTCTTGTGTCGAGAACGATTTTACCGTCAAGCTTATCGAGGTTTTCTCTTATCTGATTGTGACCTACCATAATGACAACAAGGTCAACATCATTGAGGAATTTATCGAAATCGTGATACTGATTTTCAACTATATCATCACTGACATAGGGGTCGTAAACCTTAAGCTGTACCGCAGAATTTTTTTGGTTTTCAAGCAGTTGCAATGCCGGAGACTCGCGGCAATCGTCAACGTTTTCTTTATACGTAAGACCGTAAAGGCCGACACGGCTGATATCTGTCAGACCGTTTTCCTTCATAATTGTATAAATTCTGTTAAGCACAAAATCGGGCATACTGCCGTTTACTGCCATTGATTCGCCGATGAGCTTTGTAAGGCTCGGATAATCGCCGACAAGGAACCACGGGTCAACGCTGATACAGTGGCCGCCTACACCGGGACCGGGCTGAAGAATATTTACTCTCGGGTGCATATTACAGATTTTTATAATCTCATATACGTCCATATCATCCTGACGGCAGATTTTTGCAAGCTCGTTTGCAAAAGCAATGTTCACCGCACGGAATGTATTCTCTACAACCTTTGTCATCTCTGCTGTGCGGATATCCGTTACAACAATTTCGCCCTGACAGAATGAGGCGTAAAGTTCCTTAACCTTTTTGCCGATTTCTTTATCGTCTGCACCGATTGTACGGTTGTTGTGAAGCAGCTCGTAAATCATATTGCCTGGAATAATTCTCTCCGGTGCGTGAACAAGGTGAATATCCCTGCCGATTACAAAACCGTTTTCTTCAATTACAGGGCGGACAAATTTATCGATTGTACCGGGAGATACGGTTGATTCAACAATTACAACCGCACCCTTTCTGCAAACCTCCATAACACTTTTAACGGCAGAAACTACATAACAGGCGTCAATCTTTTTTGAAAACTTGTCGTAAGGTGTGGGTACGGAAACAATATATGTATCCGTAACCTGATATTCTGTTGAAAACTCAATGCCACTGTCTACAGCCTTGGCAAACAGCTCGTCAAGACCGTCCTCCTTAAAGGTTGTCCTGCCGCTCTTAAGTGTATCAACAAGTTCCTTGTTGTAGTCTGTACCTACAACCTCTACTCCGTGCGCCGCCATCATAAGCGCCGTAGGAAGTCCGATATAACCTAAACCTATTACGTTTATCATAATTAAGAACCACCTTGTTATGCAGTCTGTTTTTTAACATAGCTATACATAATAAATTGTAATATAGAACGAACTTTTTTTCAAGATATTTTATTGTTATTTATATTTAATTTACTTAATAATGCATTTTAAAAGAACACCCCGAAATCCTTACTCAAGGACTTCGGGGTGAAAAGTTTTATTTGTTCAGCTTTACTTTTTGATTTTTGAAATAATTGATTTCACTGTTTTGGGCGACGGAATAAGCAGCTCTGTAATTCTGAAATTGAAAAACTTGCAAAAATAAGCTGTGAGGACAGTTCCGCAAACAATATAACTGGCTACGGATGCCCATGCCGCACCGTACATACCCCAATACTGCGAATATATAAAAAGTTATTGCTTTTAAAAGCTATTTTCTAATCATCATAACCTTAACACGATTAAAAAGGCTTTTAACAACTTCTCTATAAAAAATCCGCCCGAAACCAACTAAAACTAAGGAATTTACCATCAAGAGCAGTGTTCCGTAAATAAAAAACTTTATAATCGTTACTTCAATATTGAACATCATTTTATACTCAACAAAAGCTAATATTGCCGAAACTGCAATATTGGGACACAATATCAGCAAAAATCTTTTTAGTGATTTTTCAACCACCTTGATATGTGCATATCCAATTTCAATAGATGCTAATATTATATTTGTGATAAGCTTTGCAATCAGCAAACCTACAAGACCTTGGATAAGTGCCCCTGCCGTTGACAGAACAAGTAACGAAATAAATGTAACAATCTGAATTGTCTTTACAGCCTTGAATTTGCCGCTTAGCTCTATGCATTTTCCGCTCGGAATATGTATCATTTGGGTTAATGTTATCAACACCAATAATAATGCTATTTCAGGTCTAACATAGTTCACATCTGTAATATCCGCAGTATACAACTTTATAAAGGGTATATATAAAGCCATCGTGACGGAAAGTAAAATTGAAACTATCATCACCGAAGTATACTCATATTCTTCTAATGTTTTTTTTGCTCTTTTCTTTTCGGAATTCAGAATCTGTCCGAATGCATTCTGCGGAGCATTAATTGCCATGTTTGAAAAATTATTAATTATTGACATAACTGCGTTGTAAACTGTGTAAATACTTGTTTGCAAGGTTCCGACAAAGACCGCCATATAGAAAAAAGTAAGTGAATTGTAGCATATTCCTACTAATCTTGAAATGAACAAATCTTTGGTTCCTTCAATAACTATTCCTTTGCATTCCACATTGTAATCGGCTTTTTTAAATTTTCTTCTTGCAATAAATCCTATAGCTAAACCGGCAATAATATTGGCAAGTAAATAGAACGCTCTGGCAAAAACTATATTTTTTGTTGTTGCCAATATCGCCATCATTCCTGTGTACATAATCACATACTGAACTATGTTAACTATATATATTATATATTCTGTTTGCGATACCTGAAACAACAAACGATATTTATATGTGTACAGAAAATTAAATGCAGTAGAACCAATTGAGCACAAAAACATCAGTACAACGATTATATAATCAACCTCTGTTTTTATGAACAAAGCATAAACAGCTGCTGCTGCAGAACCACAAAAAAGCATCAGCCAACCGATTTGTCTGAATTTTATTTTTGTTTTGGAGAGTATACGATTTATTTCACCGTAATCATCTTCTCCAAACGGTTTGTAAAGCTTAACCAAAGCAGCAACAGTAAAGCCGCTTTCAAACAACATAAGAACAGACAAGAACTGCGTAATTGTTCCGTTCAGACCGTTATAATCCGAGCCCAGATATACAAGCACCGTTCTGGTAAGCAGAATTGTTAAAACGCTGGATATCAACAAGCTTATAACGGAAAATATCATATTCAATAGCGTTCGTTTTGTTCTCATGATTTTCCTCTTTTTCAGTTGTTTATCGTTTCCCACATCTGCTTGGCACAGAATTTGGGGGTACATTTTTCATATAACCGTTCAATTTCTTCGGCAGAAATTCTCTTGTTATAAGTTTCTTTAATAAACGCGTTGAGCTTTTCTGCCTGCTCCTCAAAGCAATCCTCTTCTTCAAACAAATTGAGTACATAAGGATAGTTTTCAAGATAAGACAAGCTCGGACAGTTGCGGTTTTTACAGATATTTACAATCGGCTTACCGTAAGAAATGTATTCAAAAATTTTGCTGGGCACCTGGTTAGTCATACGGTTGCCTATATTGACAAGGATATGTGCTTTGCGAAGTTCATCCTTTGTTTCATCAAGGCTTTTTCGTCCGTGGCAGATTACACGGTGTTTCTTCGCTTCCTCATCAAAAGGAGAGGTAATTGAACCGATAATCTCAAAATCCGTTCCTTCATCAAGCTTATCAAAAAGACGGAAGGTATATGTCGGATCGCGGAAATCGCCGTAAATGAGCCCTGTAAAAAGGCAACGGATTTTTTCTCCGTCAACAGATTCATCTTCATAGCCCGGTACAACATTCGGAAATTCCATTGCAACCATTTTGTCAATAATTGACTGCGGATAAATTTGTTTTGACTCCTCAAGCAAAATAGGCGTGGTAATTATCCTGTCCGCCGTTTCATACAACTCACTCTCAAAACTCTGCCGTTCTTCAAGTGTTTGAGGTTTGTATGCCTCATTTGAAACACAAGGATCAACCTGATAAACAACAAGCTTTATATCGGGATTATTCTGCTTATATTTCAAGCAAGCAGGAACTGTATCCAAGGTTCCCATAACCGTAAAAATTACATCATATTTTTCGAAACAAATTTTATTTAACTTACGCTCAATGCTTTTGCAATTTATAGGATCGACAATTGTTTTTCGCTTTTTGCTTATTGTCTTGCGCAGCATTCCTATGATAGTTACAATCGGATGCCTGAAAAAAATCCGCTTATAATCGCGAACAGATATTTTCTGAAGACAGTTGAGATGATAAACGGTTATTCCGTTATAATTCTCTGCTTGAATATCAGAATATAAATCATCAGCAACCAAAATATCAATTTTGTCGCACCGTTCAAGCAAACCGCCTTTAAAAAACAAGTTTTTGAGCAGACTGGTGCAAGCACCTTCTTTCGGGAATCTATTTGCGGTAACAAAAATAACTCTCATCGTATCCTTTCCCTTTTGCACAGTTAAAGATATATCATATATTTTCTTTGTAAATCATATTAAACAACAGACTTACTGTTCCAAAAACAATTTTATCGTTTATTCCTGAATCTTTATCGGTTGATTGTAATTGGCATAATAATATTGTAATAAATACTGCATATTTACAAATTATTATTGTTTCTAATTTGTTCTCTTTTTTTGTCTTCCATCAAAAGTAGACAGATGAGGGCCATATAATACCAAAAACTATCTTGAATAAACATGCCTATACCCATAAGCCTTATCAAAATAATAAGGATTGGGATATAATACAATATATTTCTGGGAAATTCTTTTATTGCAATAGATGACTTGAACAAAAACAGATATAAAGCCACACCTGTTGCACCGATATAATAAATCATCTCTATATAAGTATTATGTGGTGCTTTTTCCAATTGATTCCCAAGACCTGCACCGAAAAACAGTATTTTTAAATCCTTTAAAATAGTTTTGATATATTCGAGCCATATGTCTCCTCGTCCTGTTGTAACGGATGATAAATCACCGCCCGAATCAGCATTAAGTCTTATAACGTAGGTTTCAACAGCTTCTTTAGCAAATGTCAAAATAAGAATACCTGCCAGAATCAACACAAACGAAAGCTTAAAAAATGCTGTGCCACCTCGTCCTATGCTGTTAAGAAGCAGTATGACAACCATAACAGCCAAAACCAAAAGGAATGACTTACTGACTGACATCAAGCCAAAAACAGCCAGAACGACAAACAGAATCATATAAATCGGTTTCATTTTATGGGTGCATATTGTTGTTACAAGGCAACCCATAGCAACCGAAATATCCATCGTGTAGTAGTTTGGATTGATGTTAAGTCCGACGAATCTTGCTGCATATTCTTCGTGACCGATTTTATGTAATTCATCTTGACTAAATGATTCAATTATAGGTAATTGTTCTCTCAGCATACCAAGACAAGAAGAAATTATTATACCGAAACAGAATGCATACAAAACATGCTGATAATTGTAAGCATCCGATTCTGTAACTTCCCTAAGCATCGCAAATCCGCAGACCATAGTAACGATAACAACTATTTTACCCGGCCCCGAAACAGCCAGACAGTATCCCGCAAAAAGAAATGCTGTCAGAAGGAACATACGGTTAAGTCTGCCGGTTTTGAAAATTATCCTCAAAACATAAATTGCAAATAATGCCGTGAAAAGGCTTATCTGTCCGGGACTTATTTTGATAATATTGGCAAAAGGTAACAAAAAACAAAGCACCGGAAGGCAGGTGCTCAGCGGCAAAAGAGCAACCGCAGCTGCACCGACAAGAATCAGAGGATACACAAAGATATTGCTAACCGATCTCAGCACCAACAAGACACTGAAAACAATTACCAAGCCCATCAGCATATGCCTTTCTGATATCCTTGTTTTCATAAAACTTACAGATTCTCCTTATACCACAAAATAACCGTCGAAATCATAATCAGGGTCATAGCCGAGCATTGTTTTTCTCTCTCCTTTTTTTAAGAAGAATGAATATTTCTTCAAGTTTTTCCACTGCTGCTTCAGCAGAAAAATCTGCGGTTCTTTCGCCGGCTAGTCGGCTGTATTTTTTCATCAGTTCTTCATCGGAAAGCAGATAAAAAATCGCTTCAGAAAGCTGAGAAATTGCACGCTCCTCACCGCAAGAATCATATCGCGGAGTAATAATACCGTAGTCACATTCTTCAAACTTATCTTTCGCTACGTTATAATCGTGATTTTTCATCAAGATTTCCGCAGGACCTGTAAGGCAGTTTGTGCTGATAACCGGCAAAGAAAGTGCCATTGCCTCAGCTAATACATTCGGGAAACCCTCACTACGCGATGAAAGCACAAACGCATCACACTTATGCATATACTTGTACGGATTTTTCTGATAGCCGGCAAAGTAAACATTATCTTCAAGACCAGCTTGCTTTACGAGCTCTGCGCAACTATCTTTAAGCTCACCATCACCCACAAAGACAAGGCCTATATCACTCATCTTGCTTTTACACTCTTTGATAGCAAGTATAAGATTTTCAAAAGCCTTCTCTTTGCAGAATCTGCCGACAGCCACAATCACCTTTTTATGAGAGCTTCTGAAATTCACAAATCCTTCATCGTCAAGTGCCTCTTTTGACTGCAAAATAATAGACTGAGTATCAATAATATTGTGTACTGCAAAAGCCTTATCGGCGTCCTCAGGGTATTTTTCGACATAATAATCTCTAATATACTGCGAGTTGCAGATAACACCGTCAGAAGTGTCAAGATTCTTCTTATATACTTCAGGCTTTTCAGCCAATGCACCAAAATCCCTAATTGAAATTATCTTGACACATTTTTTCAGCCTGAGTGTGTTTATTGGATTCTTTTGCCATGCAAAAAGAAAAACAACATCGTATTTATCCTGCTTTACCAATTTAGATAGTCCTACACGTCTTTTGATTGCCGTTACAATCTTTTTCAAATAATTCATTTGTGAAGGCAGGTTCATATCAACAAGCTTGCCACCGTAGGGATAAACAATTTCGCTGCCGTTAAAAAGAATTGTTGTAATATCGTGTTTCTTTGACAAAGCAACGGAAATATTAGCAGCACTCCGTTCAGTGCCGCCAATACAAAGCGATTCTTTTAAAACACCTATCTTCATCGTTTATCACCGTTTAACATATAATTGTTTTTATTAATTTCTCCAAAACCGATAGCATCTGCTTTTCAGTTATTTCAAATTTAAATTTCCTTATACTGCTTAAAGCCCTGCTTCATTAATTTGCAGATTTTGAAAAAGTTGTGGTCTTTAGAAACATTTCTTTTTCCGAACGCAAAATAGTAAACGAACAGATGTTTCAAAACGGGGAATGCGTTTGCGATAAGTATGCCCTTATCTATAAAATACTTGTCGCTAAAGCCTGTAAACCAAGAGGATTCCTCTTGCTTTACTTTTGCAATTACGGTGGGTGCTACATAAATCTTAAGTCCTTTTCTGAATGCTTCACGGATAAAGAGCGAATCTTCACCTGAGCAATATTTTGCACCGCCGCCGTACAGCGTGGAATAAGAAAGGCATTTTTTTTCTATTGCGCCACGGCGGATAACTGCACGTGCTGTTCCGTAACGCATAGAATTCCACAAATGCAACCTTTTAAATTTTTGTGTTTGCTTTTTTCCGGGAGTAAAACGATTGAGGTATTCCAGATTAAAAATAATCATATCAGCTTTTGGAACTTTACTTAAAGCTTCCTCAATTTTTTGTGCATAACCGTCTTCAAAAATCATATCCTGATCGGCATTGATTACATATTCGCCGGTAGCATACAGAAGTGCTTTGTTGCGATTTTTGCCAACACCGCGATCAGCAGAAGAAATAAGCTTAACCGTATTTCCGTCAGACTGTGTGTATTCACGGTAGCTGTACTTATCACACTGATTTGCCAATATTGCATCAGTTTGTAAATTCATTGTACTGTACAGCTCATCATTATGTTGGTTCATACACGCAACCAATACTTCGATTTTACTCATAAAATTACTACCGTCACTTCAGTTTTTTATAAATTCCTTGTAATCCTGATCAATGCTCCAGACAGTTGCATGAGATGCATACAGTGCCTTTGTTTTTTCATCAGGCATTTCCATAAATCTGCTACCGTATCTGTCTGTCAGGTAATTTTCCGCTTTGGCAGGTACACAGAGAGACACCTGTTCAAAAGGTATATATTTACCTTCCCCAAAATAAGAGCAACTGTAAAAGCTGTTGGCATATTTTGCTCTGCCGAAAACGTGTGCACACTCATCTGCAGGACGGGAATTGTATCTTCGCACCAAATGCAACAGCAATTTCTTAATCGGCTTAGTAACTATACACCTTGTAATCAAAAGCTCGATTTTTTTCTTTTTGCTCTCTGTAGAGTAATTGGTTCTCAACAAAGCACTTGCCTTTAGCAATCCGCCCGCATAATACTGCACCTTTTTTCCTAAACTGCCCGATGGTGCATTGTTAAGGCACATAATATCGACAAATATACCCTGATGACCTTTGGGCAATATGGGATTGTAGCAAGTAGTTCCGTTCATTCTGATTTTGGAGAAAAAGTACGGGTTTTCTTCGGTATCTTCTTTCTGAAAATAGAATTTATCTGTATCAAGATACTTCTCACAGCATTCTGCGAATTTAACATAATTATCGTATGTCATAAAGATATCCAGATCATCATCCCAAGGAATAAATCCGCCGTGTCTTGCTGCGCCTAATGCTGAACCGCCCATCAGATAATATGTTATGTTGTGCTTCTTGCAGAAACTGTCAATATAAACCATTATTTCAAGTATTTTGTCTTGTAAAGGCAAAATACCGTAAGTATCTTCAAGGTCATTTCTCACATACTTATACATGTGTTACTCTCTCTCTCAATATAGTCGATGAAATTCCTTCAGTGTGCTGAAGGTACACAACATCACAGCCTACTTCCTTAAACTCTTTTTCGTAATTAATCCAAGCAGATGTTCCCTGCCAGTCTGATCCAACGAATACAGCATCAACGTTATATCTTTTTACAGCGGAAATCTTGTCCATATCATGCTGAAGCACGACTTTGTCAACATATTTTATCGACTCAACAATTTCAACTCTGTCTTTTTCGCATATTATCGGTAGCTTGTTCTTTCTGCTTTGGCATAAAGCATCGGTTGTTACACCAACTATAAGGTACTCGCACTGTTCTTTGGCTCTTTTGAGAATATTAAGATGGCCGATGTGAAACATATCGAACACACCGGTTGTGTATCCGATTTTATATTTCTTCTCTTCCATATCTTCTGTCTCACTTTCTGTATTTCTTGAAGGCGTTAAACATATAACCAAGCATTGCGGTTGAACTTTTAATAAGGTTCATATTAAGCGCATTGCGGTATATGATCCATCTTTGTTTTGCAGCGTTTACTTTATTGAACGATCTTGAACCTGAACTGTATCGATAATTAACCAATACATCTGTTATTCCGACTGCTTTAACAGGAATACCGAGCAGCTCCATCCAAAGCACATAATCTTCATGGTAAAACTCTTTATTGAACGGGTGTTTCTTAAATATGGTCGCGTCAACCATAGCGGTTGAACAACCGATATCGTTACAACAGAGCATTTGTTTATATGTGGTTTCTTCAGGAACAATAAACGGGTGCATAATCGGCTGATCATTTTCATCAATAAAGCTGTATGACGAATAAGCTATCTGAGCATTATTTTCCTTGAGCAACTTTATTTGCCTTTCAATTTTGTCTTCGACCCAGACATCGTCGCTATCAAGCAGAGCGATATATTCGCCCGTGGCTTCCTGAATACCTCTGTTTCTTACAGCAGCAACTCCCTGATTTTTTTCGCTCTCCAGCACCTTTATTCGCGAATCTCTTGCGGCATAATCGTACATCATTTTCAAAGAATCATCTTTTGAGCAGTCGTCAATCAAAATAATCTCTAAGTTTTTGTGGGTCTGTCTGAGTGCAGAGTCCAGCGTTCTTGCCAGATATTTTGTTGCATTGTATACCGGGATTACTACTGATACCAAAGGCTCCATAAAAACAATCCTTTCTTTTCAGAGTTTATTTTTTCTGTTCGGTTTTGCTTGCCATAGCCGTTATCTGTCCTTCGGCGGTGCCGCTTGTACTTTCCTTGATGAACAAGATTTTTATTGTTGCCAGAACGAGCTTGATATCCTCGATTATCGACATATCGTTTATGTACATAAGATCCATCTGCAGCTTGTCCGCCGGCTCGGTATTATACCTGCCATAAACCTGAGCAAGACCCGTAAGGCCTGCCTTAACCTGCAGACGCAGATTGAATTCAGGCAATTCCTCAAGGTACTGCACCGCAATTTCGGGACGTTCAGGACGGGGACCTACAATTGACATATCGCCTTTGAGGATGTTGAAAAGCTGAGGCAGCTCATCAAGTCTGCAAGCACGTATAACTCTGCCGATAGGTGTTATACGGTCATCATTGTCTGTCGCAAGCCTTGCAACGCCGTCGCTCTCGGCATTGACTCGCATACTGCGGAATTTAAAGATTCTGAATTCTTTTCCGTTTTTTGTAAGTCTTACCTGTCTGTAGAAAGCGGGACCTTTATCGTAAAGACGGATTGCAATTGCGGTTATAACCATAATCGGGCTGAGAACAATGATACCCAGAAGCGATAAAACAATATCCATCAGACGCTTGAAAAACAGATACTCAACATTCGGCGTTACCCTCGAAACTTCAAAAGCAGGCACACTGAACATATTAAGGTACTTAGCACCCCTCATAATTATGTCGCCCGTATACGGTGCGGTATAGCAATGAATATTCTTTTCTATACAGTATTTTAAAATTGAGTTTCGATATCTCGGCAGAAGGTCGACAACAAAAACAGCCTCACAATTTTCGATGTACTTTGTCCAATCATCGCCGTCGATATATTTTACGGTATCGGCAATTTTAAAATTCTTTTTGCGCGAGTATATTTCCTTGAGTCGGATAAGTTCTGACTCCTCACGGTACAGAATAATTGTTTTTTTAGGCTTATTCAGCTTGAAATAAATACCGTTAACAACAATAGTCCAAACGCTGTTTATCAATATCTGAATAACAAACAAAACAGCCAACGGCAGCGGATTAAACACCTTTGAATTAGCAACAACAAACACTATATAAAACACAACATCTGTGATAAAAGCCGACAGTGTTTGTGAGTAAACAAGTATACCGCGCTCTGTCAGGCCGAAGTCGTATGCCTTATATGTTCGCAGACAAAACATAAACATAAGTATATAAAGACCAACAAAGATTGTAAATCTCGTGTCGCCTACAGCATAATCATTGAACCTTGTGTTGTAATAGTCAAGACATCCTATAAAAGCAACGACGACCATAAGCAGATGCACAAATTTGCAGGATCTTATGATTGCGTGGTTAATGAATTTGTTGTTTCCTTTTGTGCTCATTACAATTCCACTCTTTCAAAAAGAATTCTTATCTTTTCCGCATGCTCTGCCGACACATTATTGAGGTTGGCGAGGTATGTTTTTCTGAATTTCTTCTTTTTTCCGAACAGCAAAGAGAATAACCGACAAATTTCGCACAACGGAGTTAAAAAACGGTATTTCTTTACTATCGGGTATGTATATGCAAGATCCTTACGCGATACGAAAATACGCCTGAGGATATGCTTTCTTTTTCCGCCGCTATGCTGTTGGTCTGACAGCATACGTGTTTCCTGAGTGCCGAACACGCCGCCTTTTATAATGTAATCCTGCAAAGACCGCGTTATGTCGGTATGCTCCGCACCCGAAAACCAAACCTGACTGAGAAGTTCGGCACATTCGGCAAATTTAAGCATTGAGCCTTCGCGAAGCAGATTTCTTGTTTCTTCGTCAGAGTAATCGTGATTGCGGTTCATAAGCCACAAATCAAGAAACGGACGGATTCCGCAACCGCCGTAAACAACATGCTTTGCCATGTGTGATATATGGTACAGGTAGAAAAACGGTTTACTCAGCTCATATTTAAAACTGTTTTCGCTGCAGGGGCTTGCGTAATCCCATACATTGTTGAGAATTTTTGTTGATGCAAGCTTATGTTCTTCTGTCAGGCGGAAATGAAGCTCAATAAGTATGTTTCCGTCAGGCGTAAGTGTTATGTCGTGTTCGGTGCTGTTACTCTGTTTGTAACCGAGGCTATTCTGAATCAGATGTGAAGCAGATTCCAAGTCCTGCTCGTGCACAAGTATATCCACATCCACGCTTGAACGCATCCATGCTTCCGGGTAAAGGTTACGCAATACCGCACCCTTCAGCGGAATATACGGTATACGCCCCTCTTCGAGTGTTTTACATACACTCTCATAAGCGTAGTTCATCTTTTCGCCTCTGAACACAGTGCCGTAAAACTGCCCCATATATGCCTGAGCGGCACTTCCGCTTAGAAGTTTATTTTTATTCAGATTTGAAGCAACGATGTGTATAACATCGTGCTCCCTTGCTTTTTCGAACAGATTTATTGCAAACTGTTCATCCGACATAAGATCGGGCGGCAACTTAACCTGCCTGCCGCAAACCTCATTGCCGATGAGCTGTATTAATATTTCATCTGTCCGCTCCATTGGCATACTCCAAAACTAATCTTTCTTTTTTATCATTCTTTTTATTTTATTCCGCACTCTGAATATCAGCGAACGAATCGGGAACAGCAGCTGCCACAGAAAAATCTTTGTACGGTATTTCAGAGAGTTGCAGGAAATAACCTTACCGTTGCACTCAATATCGCTGACTGCGGCTATTACCATGTCGGGCGATATGGTTTCGCACCATACCTGTGCATCACCGTTCATTATCAGATTGCCGTCGGCTAAAACGCGCATAACACGGTGAAGCACCAACTCACCCGAAGCACGCTTAAACAGCAGAATACGACCTTTTTTTAAATCCTGAGGGCTGCATTTTTTCAGCCGTACAAAATCTCTGCCATGCACCAGAAACGGATTCATGCTCGAGCCGGATACACAAAGCGTAAAGTGACCGCCGGCGGCGATTATTTCTTCCAGAGAAGCAGAGATTTCAAAAGTTGAAAATTCTATTTTATCCATTTTCAAAAACCTTACTGTATGTAAGTTTTACCGCTTCCTCATCCGGTCTGCATTCGAGCAACCACATCGGAACTTCCTGTATAAGCTTATCCAGCGTACTCAGAGCAGATTGCAGGCATTCTGTATCCCAATGAGGTAAAAAGATATGCGGCATAAAAAGCTCTATTGCTCTTGTGGCATTGAGCCTTGAAATTTTGTTTTCGCTTGCCTGATTTAAGACGACTATGGCTTTGAGTGCGGTTTTTGTGTTCAGACAGTACTCCGACGAGCCCTTCCACGGACAGCCGCAGGCATAAAAGCCGCCGTTAATGTAACGGACAAAAGCCTTGTCGCCGTTGATTATATCGGCATCCTTATACCTTTGCCAAAGCTCAGCCTGAGTAGTTTTACCTACACCTGAACAGCCTGCAAAAATTATACCGTTACCTCCAACATCAACAACTGAAGCGTGCATAAACAAAGTATTAAACTGTGCAAACCTCGAGCAGATTGCGGCAAGCGGCAACGAATGCTCGGAGTTATTGTTTCGTCCGGTAAATACCGTACACTTCTCCCAACCGGCATCGGCAACCAAAAATTCACCGTTTTCAAGCCTTAGCATATGCTCTGAAGGTTTATCTGTGTACTGTATTCCGTGTATAGTGTTCATACTGTCAGCGAATTCTATTTGCATTACGGGCTTTTCGTCTGTGTCACATTCAAATGTCTTGACAAAAGCCGAATAATCCGACTGCCATTCAAGCGGAATATCCGCAATACGAATATTCATCCCATATTGTAGGACAGGCAGTTGAAATACGGCTCCATACCGTATGTTCTCAACTCGTTATAGAAATCGATAAAGCTTGTTGTAGTATTCTTTACCGGAGCTGACATTACACCTGTGTAGTAGCCGCGGCAACCGTCAACTTCGTGAGTGAATTTAATAATCGCTGAACCTGCAATTTCTGAAATACCGCCTGAAGCAACAGCGATACTCTCCTTGATATTGATTGCTATAAGCTTACTCTCGGGAACGACATATGTTTTTTTCATATCAATTCTCCTTTTTCCGAGTATAAATTTCGTGTAATTTTTTCGCCATATCGCAAAGACTCTCCGATACTTTTTCGGGGTCTGAACTCTCTGCACAGAGAGTGCCGGGGCAACGCTGGCAAAATTCTTTCCATTTGCAGTCACTGCACTCGGCAGGACTTTTTATTCTTTCAAGCTTTTCGTGCAAAGCCGTATAATCGTTTTTCAGATTGCCCGACCAGCTTGTGAAAGGTTTGTTCATAAATGCACAAAGCTGAAGATGACCGTTCCACGTAATCCACAGCGATGTTCTGTAGCTTGCACACCACGCAAAAGGTGATTTAAGCGGCGGAATTTTGGTTTTTTCAAGCTCTTCAAGTGTAAGCTCCTCCGGAAAATCACTCAATGCAAAGCGCGATGATGATATGCTGTTAATTGAATCTCTTGATGAATTTACAACGGATATTGTATGCTGCATCGGCAGCCCTTTTTCACGGGCAAACGCATAAATCTTCTGCAGGTCGTCAGCGTTTTCCTTAACAATGGTCGATGTAAGTATGAGCGGCACGCCTGCACTTTTAAGCAAATCAATAGCCTTTGAAACACGCGTAAATCCGTCCGGCGAGCCGCAGGTTTTAAGGTAGGTTTCATCGCTTGCACCGTAAACGGTGAGCTTCATACGGTAAGGCATACCGTTCTCACGGAAAAACTCAATCACGCTTTCGTCTATAAGCGAGCCGTTTGAAAGTATCGTGATGAGGAAGCCCATTCTGTTCAGCTCGGAATAAATTTTACGGAATTCGGGATGAACAAAAGGTTCACCGCCCGTAAGCGAAATTTCGAGAGTACCCATATCCTTTGCCTGCCGTGCAATCTCAAGCCATTCATCGGCACCAAGAACCTTACCCTGCTTTTTTGCTTTTTCTTCATTGAGGTGCACATAACACATAACGCAATTGAAATTACAAAACGGAGTAAGTTCAAAATTTATATTAAGCGGAACGTTGTTTTCTCTTGCCCAACTTCTTAGCTGCTGCATATATCCGCCGGCGGGAAGTGCACAGTCAATCATATCAGTGCACCCTGCTCTTTAAGACCGATTACAAACTTTTCTGCATCGGCAAGTGCCGTAGCGTCGTCAATTTCATAATTATCTGTCAGCACAGCTGCAAGAGTCTGAAGGTCGGCACCGTTTTCGAGAACTTTCCACAGCATAGCACCACTTTCACTGAGTGCGATCATACCGTGGATTTCACTTGTCTGCTTACCGACGGGTACAGCCATTGTATTGCCGCCGAGTTCACGAATCATAAAGCCATCTTTAAGTTTGTAAATCATAGTCAAGTCTCCCGATAAAGAGTAAGATTACCGTTCTCATTAAGTCGGTAGATTCTGTTGCAGTAGTTGAGCATACTCGGTCTGTGTGTTGTGATAATGCAGGTACGGTTGGGATAAGCTTTCATCATATTACCCAGCACCTTTTCTTCCGTTTCGGCATCGAGTGCACTTGTAGCTTCGTCCATAACAAGCAAAGGTGCGTTACGCAGAAGTGCACGTGCAATCGAAATACGCTGAATCTGGCCTTCGGAGAAATTCACACCTCTTTCACCGATTACGGTATCCGTTTTCTGCGGCAGCTTGTCGATAAAACTCCACGCTTCTGCAATACGGAGTACCTCTTCAATCTCCTCCGGGGTTGCCTCGGGACGGACGATACGAAGGTTATCTGCTATAGTACCCGAGAAAACTGCATTACCCTGCGGTACGTAAGAGCAAAAGCGCCTTGTGCTGTCGGATATAGCGAGCGTTTCTCCGCCTGCCGTCCTGACCGACATCTCACCCGAATCGGGACTGACAAGGCCGAGGATAAGACGCAGGATTGTCGTTTTGCCCTCGCCTGAAGGACCGACAAGAGCAATTGTTTCGCCGGGTGAAGCTGTGAAGGATATTTCATTGAGCACAGCCCTCTCGGCGTCATTGTATGTGTATGTTACGTTTTCGCCGCTGATTGTAAGACCGTCTGCCTCGGCAGTTGCTCTTATTGCCTCTGCATTTTCGGCATCGTTGTCGTTTTCAACAGAAAGGTCGGTAATTTCCATTATTCTGCCTGCTGCGGTTGCAATTGAAATTGATGTCGGGAAAAGACCGACAAGAGCGGAAAACGAACTTGTAAGCTGACCCGAAACCTGAAGAAACAGCAACATCGTACCGTAGCTGATTGCACCCTGCCAGAGTCTGTACACACCCCAGCCGTAGCAGCTGTAGGAAACAACAAGACCGATAACCGACAGGCAAAATGACATAATAAGCGAAAACTTATCCTGCTTTAATCTGATTGAGCGATACTCACCGAGGTAGGCACGCATCTGGTCGACATAACGACCTGTCAGGTTGAAGGCTTTGATTGTCTGCAGATTCTGCACGGATTCGGAAACGTAAGAAAGTACCTTGCCGTTTATTTCACGGCTCTCTTTATTGTATTTGCGGATTGTTCTGGTTGAAATCCTTGAGGTAAGCACAAGGAAAGGCGCACTCATAAGAGCAAACACAGCCATCGTAGGGTCATAGTATAAAACAAGTGCAAGGCAACCGACAAATGTTGTCAGCTTTGTGAAAACACCGGGAATAAAAGAGACTATGCTGTTGGATATGGCACCCGCATCGCCTTCTATTCGATTAAGCAGGTCGCCCGAATGATATTTGCCGATACGGCTCCAATCAGAAAAAATAACGTGCTCGTAAACATTACTGCGCACCTCGTTGTTGACCTTTGTGCCGACAACGGTTGCAACACGCGACATCAGCGTATTGAAAACAATCTGAAGCAAAGCCAGACCAATTGCAAAGGCAGCACTGCCGAAAACCTTTTCAAGGTTACGGGAAACAACAGCATCGATAAGATACTTTGACGCTACGCTAACACCAAGACCCGTCAATGTACCCGTAACACCGATGACAATATATAAAAATATTTGAGCGCGATATTTCGAAACATAACGCAAGAGCCATTTCCACTCCTGTGAAAGTGAGCGAAACAAAGCTCGGTATTCACCCGGTTTCTTCATTCTTTTCATCCTTGATAATTAATCTCATTCTCCAGCATTAAATTATATCACATCAAAATTCCTATTTCAATATTTTTCTTATAATAATATAGCTTTATTGCATATATTTATATATAAAAAACAGTGCCGTGCACCGCTGCACAGCACTGTTTTATATGTTTTTTCTGTTTAATTCTTGTTTTTTTTACCGTAACCGTAGCGGTAGTATCTGTTATAGCCGCCGTATCTGTAATAGCTGCCGTAACCGCCAAAGCCGCCTGCCGCACCGTTAAGCACACAACCGAGGAATTTCGCATCGGTTTCCAGAAGTGTATTAATACCCGAACGTATTGCATTCTGCATAACCGCATCCTGCCTGATGACATAAAGAATGGCATCGGCAGCACCCGAAATAATCGTCGCATCGGAAATAACTCCGCAAGGAGGAGTATCGATAAACACGAGGTCGTAGCTGTCTCTGAAATCATTGAGTATGCGTGTAATTTCCGCTGTACGGATAACACTGCGAAGCGAAGCGTGTGCATCATCAAAAGCAAGCAGATCAAAGCCAAGTGATTCAACATGGCCGATACTGAATTTAGATGCTTCATTTACCGTAATCGGCTTAATATCATCAGGATTGAGTAATGAGGTAATACCCGAATTACGCAGGTCGCAATCTATTACAAGCACCTTTTTCTCGCTCTTTGCAAAAATCGAGGCAAGGTTTGTTGTAACAATAGACTTACCTTCGTTAGGCGCAGTACTGGTAATAACAATAGTCTTTTCGCCTTCTTTAAGACTGCTCTGCACAGACGTACGCAACAATCTCAGCGACTCCATAAATCCGCTTCCGATAAGGGGGTTTGTAAGCACGATATCGGTGTTGATTTTGCGGCGGTACTTTTTGAATACAACCTGGGGCAAAATGCCGATACAATTCTGATTGAGGATATTGCGTATATCCTCCTTTGTGCGTATGGTTTTACGCAGAATAGCATAAATCATAATCCAGCCGAGGCCGAGTAAAAGACCTATTGCTGCCGCTGTAGGCACAGACTTCTGCCAAGCGAGTCTGTTTGACGGTGCAGTCGGCATAATCGGCTCACTTATCTTGATAAGTTTTGTTCGGCCGATGATATAATCGGCAACAGAGCCGTAATTGTTAACAACGGAAAGCAGAGTTTTATACGTCAGCTCAGGGTCGCCGCCGACAGATGTAAACGTAACCATATTTGTGCCTGTAACACATTTTGCCGTAACCTCTGCAGGCATTGTACGCACATCAAGCTCTTCACAAACCTGTGCTTTAAGAACGGAATTGCCTACAATAAGAGGGAAAACCGTAGCCAGCTGGTCTGCCGTATCTCTGTCATAGTAAAAAGAGTATGCCGAAACACCGCCCTGACCGCCGGAGAGAACTTTATTCTCCGTCTGAACGGTATAGGTTGCAGTTACGGTATATTCGGGCACAAAACGCACATAGCTTCTGTAAAACTGCACTCCGCCGAAAACAAGAGCAAGAACAACAGCAATCCAGCCGAATTTGATTACTCCGCGCCAGAGGTCACTCAACAGCACCTTTATCTCAACGCTTGAAGCGGCTTCGTTGGCTTCGTTTGTTATTTTTTTGTCACTCATAACAATAAACCGCTCCTTCCGTTATCTTAAAGTCGCCTTATCCGGCTCTCCGGATGTCAAGGACTCAGTTAAGTTTTCTTCTACCGAAACGCTGTTGAACTTCGAATGATTTTTATAGTAGTTTGAATGGCCGTAATAGCCCATCTCGTCACTACCCATCTGACCGAAGAGAGTGAACGGCTTATAAACATCATTAAGTATACAGCCTGCAAGCTTGCCTCCGGCATCGGATATAGAAAGAATTGCATCGTTTATATCCTGAACCTGAACCGTATCGGTTCTGATGGCAAGCAATACGCCGTCAGCCAGACTTGAAACCGTAATCGCATCCGCCGAAACTGACGCAGGAGGCGTATCCATAATAACAAAATCAACCTTTTTGCGCAGAATATCTATACATTTTTCGAGCACGTCATTCTTGAAAAGCTCAGCAGAATCGGAGTGAGATTTTTTGTTGAATGCAATTATAAGGTCGCTCTTTCTGTAGCGGTAAAAGCTGAACTGATTGAATGCAGCCTTCTGAGACAGAACATCGGCAAAGTCGATTTTGACTTCCTTTTCAAAATCAAAAATCTTATGCATTGACGGCTTACGCATATCAAGGTCAAGCAACGCTACACGGTAGCCTCTGTTAGCCAGAGCAATCGCTATATTGGCCGAAATCGTAGACTTTCCTTCGTTTTCGGCAACGCTGACGATTTCAAACACGCACTCGTTCCTGTTCTTTTTTGCATACTCGAGTTTTGTTGCTATTCGCTGATAATCCTCGGTAAATTTCAGGCTCGAATAAGCATCGTTTATGAGTATGGAACGCTTTTTGCGCTTCAATTTTTCTTTAAAAGAAAGATGAGGTCGCTCATGCGAAATTACGCCTATCAGCTCGCCGTCGATTTTTTCGGAGAAGCCTTTTTCTTCTTTAACGGTTTCCCTGAGCAACGAAAACAAAACTATAAGACCTGCAACCAAGACCATCGCCGCAAGAACAATATGATTTCTGTATCTTGTCAGAACGGAATTCGACGGTGCCATAGGCATTTTGGGAGCCGACAGAACATCAATAACAGCATCTGTAAACACAAACTCCGACACCTTCGGATACACCTCAAGCACGGATTTAAGCAGCATAAAAGCTGTCTTGGGGTCATTGGACTTAACGCTGATATTCATAATATTAGTAGAGCCTCTGACCTCTGCCGTAATTGTGCCGTCAAAAGAGCTGTATCCCAGATTTTCGGCAGCAAGCTTCTTGAGTGACGGCTGCTTGAAAACCTCTGAATAAATAACTGCCATTTCAGAAGATGCGGAAAGATTGCTGTACACTCCGTTTGTGCCGCTTTTTGAGCGCACGACAAGAACTGCACCGCTGGTATAAGTCGGTGTATACACACTTGTCTCAAAAACTTTTATTCCCATCCACGCAATAACGGCAGCAAGAATCACAGCCCAGAAGTTGCGTATAAAGTCTTTTATAAGACTGTTCCACTCAAATGTTATTGAGAAATTTGATCCTCTTTTTTTCAAGCTTTATCACCCCTCTACAACAACTGTCAGAATGGAATGGCCTTCATAACCGGTGGTAGTTGTAACATAGTAATGTACATTGTATGTGCCCGGAATATCGGTATTGAAGTTTGTACGGATCATCATTCCGTAATCTTCCATAACAACACCGTCGATTGTAACTTCCTGAATGTAATCCTCGAAGTTGACCTTTTCACCCTTCTTGACATAAATCAGGCTCTTCTTGAGAGCAATTTCGGGTGCCATTGTTTCGTTACCTTCAACATGCACGGTAATATCGAGATAAATCGTATCGCCCATACTGTTTGAAACCTGAAGCGATACACTGAAAGCACCTACCGTATTTGCTACATAGTCGGTTGCCACGATAGCAACCTTGTCGCTTATATCACCGTCAATACAGTCCCTCGCACCGACGGCTTCGTGAATATCCATCTCTTCATCAACCGAATAAACGAGAACTCGTTTCATATAAAACTCGGGAGCCGTATAGTCGGTATATTCGAGTGTTCTTGTAGCCTTTGCAACGTGATTATCACTGTCCATAACTGCGTATGTAACCGTGCAGACACCCGGACGTATAAACTTTGAAACAGATTCAACGATAACATTACCGGTAATGTCACCGTCTTTTCCGTCGGTTGCAACAATACCCTCAAGCATCTTTTCTTCAGGGTCGTTTATACTGATTTTAAGCGGTTCGTCAGGCACGGTAATTATCGGCTCTGTCGTATCGGTATGGAGCTTTTCATTAATTGAAAAAGCCACAAATGCGCCTAACATTACCACAAATAAAATAAATATTGTTCTTCGAAGTATTTTCATCATAGTCCGTCACCGTATTTCATCGTCGTTTATAACTTTTCCGGGATTAATTCTGAACAGCACATTCGCATAATCATACGAAAAATTTTCGCATACAAATTCGTGAGCCTGCGAAAGGTCAGGCGTACGGCTGTACTGGCTGTGAGCATCGCTTGCAACAAAATCGGCAAGCTGATGATACAAAATATTTTCAGCCGTTACAGCAGGTTTCCTGCCGAAACTGCCGCTAAAGCTGCCCGAATTGAGCTGGATAAGAGCACCGCACCTGCGCAGTTTTCCGACAGCATACTCATCTTCATTTACAAAAGCGTAACGCTCGGGATGCGCAACAATCGGAACATAGCCTTCGCTCACAAGCATTTCGATTTTTCTGTAAGCATCCGATGCCTGCTCGTAAAAATCAAACTCAACAAGCGGATATCTTGAACGGTTAAGCGTTACCAGCTCACTTTTTTTAAGTCGCTGTAAAAAGCTTTCGGCAAGATAAATTTCGTGGCCGCAGTATACAGTCAGACCGACATTACGCTCACCAAGCATTTTCTGCAGAGCAGACAGCCTTTGCTCAAGCTCTGTGCTCATAAAATTTTCAAAGTAGTGGGGCATATTACAGTGGGGTGTTGCAAAAATTGCCTTTGTACCGTTTTGTACGGCAAGCTGAGCCATTTCGAGGGAATCGGTAAGATTTCCCGAGCCGTCATCGACACCGTGAAGAATATGGCAATGAATATCTACCAACCCTCATTCCCCCCTCGCAATAAAACCGATTACTTAAAATAAGATATTAAAACACATTATAATGATAAATTTTAAACTGTATTTTGTCAATCTTTTTTATCAATATCAAATAAACTTTTTTCAAGGTAATTTTTGTAATCTCTGTCCTCTTTTGTGTTTTGCGGCAATATCACGCGCACAAAGGCAATAAGAAAGTTTGCTTTAAAAGTGTTGCTTTATTATTTTATATGTGATAAAATATAATTTGGTTTATTATGTAAATTTGCAAGAAAGGAGCGGCATACGGCTTATGTTATTTTCGTCTTACGAGTTTATTTTTGCGTTTCTGCCAATAACGGCGGTCGTGTATTTTGCACTGTCCAAAATCAAAAATCCGTATCCTCAGCGCACCTTTCTCGCCGCTGCCTCTCTATTTTTTTATTCGTATTTTGAGTGGAGTTATTTTTTGATTATATCCGCTTCAATCGCAGTGAATTTTATTCTGGCAAAATTCTCGCTGGGAAGCAAATCAGAGGCTGTCAAAAAAGCTCTGTTTGCTGTGTCGGTAGCCTTCAATGTCGGTCTGATAGGCTACTATAAATACTACGATTTTACCGTTGACACAATAAACACTATTGCTTCAACCGATATACCGCTCAAAGGCATACTGATACCTCTGGGCATAAGTTTTTTCACCTTTCAACAGCTGTCTTTTCAGCTCAGAACACTCAGAACAGATAACAAAAAACTCAATTTTATTGATTACACGCTTTTCGTTTCTTTCTTCCCACAGCTTATTGCAGGTCCCATAGTGCTTTACGATGAGCTTGTACCGCAGATTGAAGACGACCGAAAACGTTTCCTCAACACAGAAAACCTTGCGACAGGACTGTCTGTTTTTACTTACGGCCTTTTCAAAAAGCTCATTATTGCCGATGAACTTGCACTGATTGTAAACAATGGCTTTGCCGCATCAAATCCTATGGGTATGCTTCCGATGTGGGTTACGGCGTTCGCCTATACTTTCCAGATTTATTTCGATTTTTCAGGCTATTCCGAAATGGCAATAGGTCTGGGCAAAATGTTCAATTACGACCTGCCCATAAACTTCCGCACACCTCTCAGGTCGGCAAGTATAACCGAAATGTGGCAACGCTGGCACATCACTCTGGGCAGGACTCTTTCGGAGCTTATTTACATTCCTCTCGGCGGCAACAGAAAAGGCAAGCTCAGAAAAAAGATTAATCTATTCATTGTTTTCCTCGTCAGCGGTATATGGCACGGTGCATCGTGGACCTTTGTTCTGTGGGGAATCGCTCACGGTGTTGCGAGAATTATAGAGGATTGCTGCCCGAAGCTTCTGTCAAAAATACCAACCTTTATCAGACGTGTTTTCACATTTAATTTCATCGTTTTTGCGTTTGTTATATTCCGTGCAAAAAGTATCGATCAGGCATTTAATATTTTCGGGCAGATGTTCACTGTTTCAGACCTCGGTCTCGGCAACTTCAGCAAACTCCTTACAAACGGCGTATTCGGCGTGCCGAATTTTGCCGCAATCGCCCTCGCCTTTATCGCTGTTGTAATATGCTTTGCAATAATGCTTAAAGAAAAAAGCACCTCTCAATTTATCGACGAGCTCAAGCTCACCCCCAAGCGTGCGATAATAACAGCCGCAATGCTTGCAATCTCGGTGCTTTGTATGTCCCGCTCGGCCGTATTCATCTATTTCAATTTTTGAGGAAAGTGTTCTGAATGAAAAACAAAGCAGTTAAATTTATATGTTTGCTGTTAAGCTTTTTTATTACCGCTACGGGCGTTTTATGTGCCGCGGCTTATATTCTTGACCCTCAGAACGTCTACCGATCAAACACAAACGGTGTGCGCTATTTCAGCCCGATCTACTCAACAGCACCCGCAATCCGAACAGCAGATTACGACTGCGTTATAATCGGCTCTTCAATGGTTCAGAATTTCAATGCATCGGAAATCGCTTCGCAGCTTGAGTGCAAACCTCTCAAACTTGCACTCGGTGCATTGGAGCCGGGCGAGCTGCTCTGGCTTTACAACAACACGCAGGAGCAGAGCAATGCAAAAAAATACATCATCAACATAGACCTTCACCGCTTCGCTGCAAGCGAATCCGTCGAGCCTAATTGCGGCAGATTCCCCGAATATATGTATGAACCGAGCGGATTATCACAGTTCAAATATCTGTTAGGCTACGAAACATGGTTTCGCTTTATTCCTCTTCAGCTCGCACTTACCGCAGTAGAAGCTCTCAATATTCCTCTGCCGGAATCATTTAAAGGCTCTTTTGAAAATGCAACCGACATAAACTCAGCAGGCTGCTGGAATGAGCTCAATCCTCCCGGCGAGGATGCACTGATTGATAACTTCAACAGCAATACCGTTGTTTTCAACGACGGCAACACCACTGTTTTCAGCGATAACGCACTTGCAAATATGGATTATTTCCTCGGTCAGCTTGCAGGCAAGCTTGATTCGGACGAAGAAATTATAATCTATCTTCCGCCTTACTCATCGCTTTACTGGGCAGATAAAGACAGCAAACAGCTTGAGGCAATTTTCGCCCTGCGTGAGAAAATTGCCGTTTTTGCCGCAAAGTACGATAACATACATCTGTGCGACCTGCAGGCAGAAAGTTACGTAGAAAACCTTGACCTTTATATGGACAAAAGCCACGCATCCGTAACCATACGAAAGATAGCTCAACAGTCAGTAATAACCTGCACCGGTGAGCCGACTTTACATCAGATAAAGGACAGAAATCAAACAATAAAAGCATACGCAAACAACACGCTTGAAAAAGCAAAAGCAAAAAAATAAATCTCAACATATATAAACGGAGGTACATAAAAATGAGAGCAGTAATTACCGTAGTCGGTAAGGATACCGTGGGTATTCTTGCAAAGGTTTCAACCTTTTGTGCAGAGCACGATGTAAATGTTGTCGACGTTTCGCAGACAATTCTTCAGGATATGTTCTGTATGATTATGCTTGTCGAAACCGCAGCAATGAACCTTGAATTCACCGATTTTTCCGACAAGCTCAAGGCATACGGTGAGGAAAGAAACCTCAAAATCCACGTAATGCACGAGGATATCTTCAACTCAATGCACAGAATCTGAAAAGGCGGAAAACAGCTATGGCTATGATGAATATCAGTGATATACTCGAAACTATTGCGATGATTGAGGAAGAGCACCTCGACATACGCACTATTACTATGGGCATTTCATTGCTCGACTGCTGTGACAGCGACATCAAAAGAAGCTGTGACAAAATTTACGACAAAATAACACGCAGAGCCGAAAAGCTTGTTGCTACAGGTGAGCAGATTGAGAAGGAATACGGTATTCCGATTATCAACAAGCGTATTTCCGTAACGCCGATTGCTATGGTTTCCGCTTGATCGGGCGGCAATCCGGTTGAGTATGCAAAGGCTCTTGAGCGTGCCGCTCAGACGGTAGGTGTTAACTTTATCGGCGGTTACTCCGCACTTGTACACAAGGGCTTTGCCGCAGGTGATGAAGCACTTATACGCAGCATCCCCGAAGCACTTGCAGTAACTGAGCATATCTGCTCGAGTGTTAATATCGGCTCGACAAAAGCAGGTATAAATATGGACGCTGTCGCCCTTATGGGTCAGACGGTTGTCGAAGCCGCAAAAGCAACCGCAGACAAGGGCTGTATCGGCCCTGCAAAGCTTGTTGTATTCTGTAATGCACCCGAAGACAACCCCTTTATGGCAGGCGCATTCCACGGTGCAGGTGAGCCTGACTGCGTAATTAATGTCGGCGTTTCAGGCCCCGGTGTTGTAAGCACTGCACTCAAGAAGATTCCCGACGGCAACCTTACAGATGTTGCCGATGTTGTTAAAAAGACTGCGTTCAAAATCACACGTGTAGGTCAGCTCGTAGCACGCGAAGCATCCGACAGACTCGGTGTACCCTTCGGCATTGTTGACCTTTCACTTGCTCCGACACCCGCAGTAGGTGATTCGGTTGCCCATATCCTTGAGGAAATGGGACTTGAGCAATGCGGCTGTCACGGCACTACCGCTGCACTTGCTCTGCTTAATGATGCTGTCAAGAAGGGCGGCATTATGGCATCTTCTCACGTAGGCGGTCTTTCGGGTGCATTCATTCCCGTTACCGAGGACGCCGGTATGATTGATGCTGCAAGAAGCGGTGCACTCAACCTTGAGCGACTTGAGGCTATGACTGCTGTCTGCTCTGTCGGTCTTGATATGATTAATATTCCCGGTGACACACCTGCAGAGGTTATTGCCGCAATTATTGCCGACGAAGCTGCTATCGGTATGGTAAACAGCAAGACTACAGCCGTGCGTGTAATTCCCGCAATCGGTAAAAAGGTCGGCGACGAGCTTGACTTCGGCGGTCTTCTCGGCGGCGGCCCTGTTATGGATGTAAATATGATATCCCCTGCCAAGTTTATTTCACGCGGCGGCAGAATTCCTGCGCCGATGCAGAGTCTTAAGAATTGAGATAAGAAAATGAAAACAAAATTTTCAACAGGCAACCTACGCAGACAAACAGTGTTATATATAGCACTGTTTGCCTCAGTAACGCTTATTGCCTTTCTGTTTCCGCCATCTGCCGACGATTTCGGCTGGGCAACCAAAGACGGACTCACTTTATTCAAAAGAGGTTTTGCCAACTATAACGGCAGATATCTCGGCAACTTTTTTGCCTTTGCATTAACCCGTATCACGTTGATCCTGCCTTTTATAAAAGCGGCAACGCTGACACTTGTTGTTTTCATAACCGACAAGATATCAGCCAACAAAAATCTGCTTTTAAGTATTGTTACGTCAATTTTGCTGGTAATTCCGTCTCCTCTTTTTATTCAGGGCTATGTCTGGACGGCAGGATTTTCAAACTACTATCTTTCGGCACTGATTATAGCATCAGCGATGTATATGCTGATTTTTGTGAATCCCGATAAAACTTCCTCGAAGATTTTGCGTGTAATTTTCCTTGCCGCAGCAGGTGTTGCAGGTCAGCTTTTTATGGAAACTTATACACTGTTTACGATTGCTGTATCGGCCTGTGCCGTAATCGCACTCAGCAAGAAAAAACGCCACATAGATATTGCCGCCGTTGTATATTTTGCCGCTTGTATTGCAGGCGCAGTTATAATGTTCACCAACGGTATATATGCAAGAGTGCTGAACAAGGAAGATACATATCAGTCACTGCAAACCGGCTCGGATTCACTTTTCGGCACCGTAATTACTGCAGTAAAAAATCTTTTCGGCGAAGTTTCTCATTACTTTGTTTTGACAAGCATACCTGCAATTATCGCACTTGTTATTGTTTTGTTCGTACTGTACAGGCAAAACAGACCTGAATCGGTACGCAGCCGTACGGCAATCAAAGTATTGTTTTCACTTTGCGTGCTGACCCTGCTTGCTTACGGTTTGGCCTTCGTTGTTATAAGAGATTTCAAAAAAGTCTGGTATCTGCTCGGAGTTGCACTTGTTATATTTGTTTTTGCAACAGGTTTAACAGTATTGAAGTGTGTAAAACAGTGTGCACCAAAGCTTGCAATTTACACCGGTTTACTGCTTCTTCTCTGCGGCCCTCTCGCACTGGTTTACCCTATAGGACCGCGTTGCTATGTAGGCGCTTACTTTATTGTAATACTGATAGTCCACGAACTTTATTCACAGATAAAGCTCACCGAAAAGCCCGCATATATCAAAGCGGCAAGCGCCGTTCTTTGCGCTGTACTTGCGGTTGATCTGGTATGCTATGCGATAGTTTATACAGGTCAGAAGCACAAGGTTGAATCTGCAAGAGAGCAGATTGCAAGCGGAGAAACCACAATAGTATTTGAACCCACACCGTTCCGTACCTTTGCTTATGCTATCGACACAGAGGACTATTCCGAGAATTTCACAAAGCGTTTTTGCCGCTACTACGGTCTGCCCGAAGATATTACAATTGTTTACAAATAATATATATCCGTTTAACTCAAGGAGAGAAAAATATGAGTTTTTGTCCTGTATGCGGTAGTGAATTAAAGCCCGAGGCAACAAACTGCCCTGTATGCGGCACATCGGTTGCTGTATATCCGCAGCCTCCCGTAAATACACAGCCCCCAAAAAAGGCAAAAAAGAAGAAAAAGAACCTCGGCATTAAAATAACCGCCGCAGTGCTTGCCGTTATTATATTGGCGGTCAGCGGTCTTTTCATCGCCGACAATATTATGTACAAGAATGAAATCGAAGCCGAAGAATACATAACCGATTTTCCCGTACTCAAAACAGAAACGGATTTTGTCGTTTTCGATGAAGAGGATTTCCCGTCAACAGATTACAGCATCAAGGTTGAACGTGTGCTCTACGGCGGAATTCTCAAGAGCGAGCTTTTCAAGCAGACAAAAATCATAATTGACGATACGTCAACAGACCCCGTCTACCATATCGATTTCGAGAAAGACGGCGAATACATAATCACACTCGAAGACAATACCGACGAAGAGCCTGAAACAACGCTTGATTTTTCGGAAGATACCGACTACGAAGCAGACACCGATACGGACGAAAACGACGAGGATGATGACGACGCACCGTCAAAGGTTGTTATCAAGGTAACCGTTGACAACGATGACGACGAGGCAATCGGCTCTGTTGACCTCGATTCAAAGCCCGGTGATGACCCCGTTGAAATTCCTTCGGACGAAGAAGAGCCGACAACAGATGACGAATCGGATTCTGCTCCTCAGGAATACAAAGAGCTGATAGGAACATATAAAGGCTCTTATTTCGCAGGACAAGGCGAAACAGGTTTGACTTTAACTGTTTATATGGAAGATGAACAGTGTAAGGCTTTGTTTGATTTTTATAATCTTCCGGGGCAAAACAATGCCCAGAGCGGAAAGTATTATATGGACGTTGTATATGATGAAACTTCCGACACTTACAGTTTCAATGCAACCGAATGGATTGAAAAGCCTTCGACCTATGTGTTTATAAACCTTAAAGGACAGCTTGTCGGCGATGTCTTAAGCGGCGATTCACCTACAAGGTTTTCTGTCTCAAAAGCAACCGACGACAATGACACCACAACAGACGATACTACGAACGTAACAGGTGACTGGGTAAATGCTTACCGCGAGTTTCTGCTTGACGGTAACTTCCAACTTACGTATGACACCATAGAAGGCAGGGGCTTTGCGCTTTGCTATATTGACAATGACGATATCCCGGAGCTTATTGTCGGTATAATGCCCGAATACGCACCCCACGCAGCAGGAGCTGCAGTTTATACTTACTACGACGGCGAAGTTGTGTTTGTATGCAGCGGCGGAGGATACGGTGAAATAAATTATGTTGAACGCGAAAATTTGATTTGTTCAATGTATACGGGTATGGGAATTACCACTATTCAAACTTATGAAATTGCAAACGGTACGGGAGTTTGTATATGGACAGGCTTTAACGATGCCGCCGGTATACCGGAATCTCAGGAGCCTACATACAAATCCAACGAAGTTGAAGTTTCACTCGAGGAATTCAAAGAAGCACTTGATATATATTGTCCTGATGAAAGAATGTCAAGCAGCAGTGACAACTACTATGCGTTAACGGAAGAAAACGTATATTATTACGTAACAGAATAAAAACAAACAACATAAAAACGGCAGAAGACGATTAAATCTTCTGCCGTTTTTAATATTATCTGAAAATGTTGTTGAGGAATTTTCTGATATCGATAAAAGCAGTTGCAAATTTCTGCATCACCATATCGAAGAAATCGAAGAAGCTGTTACCGCTGTCGGTCGGCTCTTCGGTTTCGCCTGTAGCGGTGCTGTCGAATACAAAGGCAAATCTGCCGCCCGGTGCGGCATCGCCGTTCTGATAAAATGCGGTTGCGTCTGCACCCAGCAGATTATCCGACCACTTGAAGTTGAATTTTACATCTTCACCGGTAAGTCCGAGTGCTGTTCTGGGCACTGCAAGCTGAAGCACGTTGCCGTTTACGGAGTAATCGACCTTACATACCTCTTCAAACTCGACACCGCCGAGGGATTTTTCGAGGGTTGCCTTGCCGTTCTTCGGGGATTCTCTGTTTACAAGGAACTCAAAGCCCTCCCAGTTGGATGACACACCGCTTGTGTCGGTATCGATAAGCAGCCGCATCCAGTCGGGGTCGGTTGACGGAGTGAGGTCATCGGCTGTTCTTACATAGAAATAAACATTGTTATCATCATAAGCGACCTTTGCCTGGACAATATCATTGCGGAATGTATCGTTTTTGTAGTGATACCCCTTCCAGCCTGCACTGTCACGGTTTACGCCGCCCTCATAGTGATTGTACTCGGGGAGCACACTGTTCCACTGTGAAACAGAGCCGTTTATATCAATCGTTTTGTTTGCATCGGTTTTCGGCAGAGCATCCGCACCCTTAAATCTGCGGACATTCTCGACAAGCTGATAGTAATAATGGTCTTTTAGTACACCTGCACTCGGCTCAATATCGCGGCTGTACTCAGGGCTGAACTGGTCGGGGAAGGCATTTTCGGTTTCCATCCAGTTTTCAAATCTGCCTGCAATCCACTCGTTGAAGCCCGTAACAAATATAATTTCGGGGTCCTGCGCAATAGCATAGTCCCACTGCTGCTGGAAATTAAGGCCGTAAAGCAGGGAATTCTCAATATTTTTATCAACGGTTATTTCTTTACCGCCGTAGGTGTAAGAGTATGAATAATCGCCGTCGGTGAAGCTTCTGCCCTGCACTGTGCCGACAGGACTGTTCATCGCAATAAGTCCGCTTTCATTGGCATTCTGTGCAACGGAAACGCAGATTTCTTCAGTGCCGCCGAAAAGCTTTTTGCCGAATTTCGTCTGCGGATAATCGGAGCACCAGCCCCACGTATCCTTAAAATATCCTGTGTCGCTCGCAAAGTATGTAGATTCGTTATCGCGGAAGGTGAAGAAGTTAAAAATCTCTCTGTCTTTTTTTACCGTAAGGTCAAGCGAAGCAACATCCGCCATAAGCATGGGCTTATCATCCCACATAAACCAGAAGTCGCTGTATCTGCCCTTGCTGTAGAGATTATCGTAAATATCATAGAGCTGTGTGCGGGTCTCATCTGCACCGCCGAAATTGAGAATAAAAGAAACGTCGGGAGCATCGACACCGTCTGCCCTTGCTTCGCTCCACACCTTGAGCAGAGTTTCATAAGCCTCGGTAAACACAAGGGTTGAGTTTGTTGTGTCAAAGAAAACAACGTCAATATCCGCATCGGCAAGCAGCTCCGCGTGCTTACGCAGAATGTACTCATCCGTATTTGTATAGAAGCCGTAAAGAGGCTCATCCCAGAAATACGGTCTGCCGTCATAGGTGCCACCCCATGCAGGGTGGTCCCAATCGTTTACCGCTTCGGGGTATTTGTCGAGCACGCTGCCTGTTGTAATCGGCTCGTGGTCATTTATCCACGGGTAGTGCCACGTCCAGTAAAACATGGCAACATATTTATCCTGCTTCTTGCAGCCTACATCGTCACCCATAGAAAGGGTACGACCCAGACCGTCAACCGCAGCCCAGGTTGAGGGATTGATTTCGCCGACAGCGTTTTGCTCTTCACTGTCAGGTGCAGAAACGGCATTTGCCGTTATACCGAATAAAGTAAGAAGACATAAAACAACAGCACATATTCTTCTGAGAGTCATAGCGATTCCCCTTTCAGATACGGTTTAGGTTGATTATATATTAAGCAAGGTGAATTTTCAACAAAAACGAAGCCGATTAAAATATAAATGTAAAAGAACCGTATATGCATAGCAGAACAGTCATTATAACACCTGCAATAACATTCTTTTTGTATTTTAATCCCTTTGACTTAAGCACAAATCCGAAAACAGTTGATGCAATCGGCACCGGAGTCAGCAAAAAGAACAGCCACATATTTTCAATAAATAATCCGTTTACGGTTGATACCGTATTAACCAAGACTAATGCACCCAATATAGAGAAAAGAGAAGCAACAAACAATATAATCGACATAACTCTCCATTTATTCGGCACAGGACTATCTATGGTTTTTGTAGGATTTTTATACATGTATGAATAAAAAGCTGAGTTTTCTTTCAAATCTCTTTTTCTCACTATGAACGATTGTCCGCCGAATTGAAAGAACAGCCATTTGCCAAACTGTTGTATTTTTTCTATGTCTTTAAAATAACATTTTGATTCTCTTACTTTTTCGTTTTCACGGTAGATATTTATAATGATATAATCTTCAAAAAACTTGTACTCATATACCGACTGACATATTTTTTCAACACTTTTTCTCCACGCTTTGTTATAGGTAATTATTCGCTTGATATGAAAAAAAGTACCGATAAAAACTATACCGACAGCAAAACCTATCAGAATTTCGGGTGCAGATAAAAAGATAAGATACGCAATCAACGCTACACAAATCAATCCAGAAAGAACAGGCTTTCTGTACAATCCTTTTCCTTGCAAACTCTGTATTTCTTTTATTTCGTCCTTTGTAAAATTAAACCTATATGTTTCGTCGGGTAAAATATTATCAGCTCGCTCATTGCCGTCAAAGCCTAAAATATCATCAACCGAAACGTTGAAGATTTCTTTTAACCTTATTAAATTATCAATCGTCGGAACGGTCTGATTCTTTTCCCAAAGACTGATTGTCTGCCTGCTTACAAGCATTCTTTGCCCAAGCTCATCCTGCGACAAACCGAGCCGCTTTCTGTATATCTGAATTTTTTCGCCAACCGTCATAATAATCGCCTCCTGTTGACTGAGTTAATTATACCAAAATGTTATACAAAAATAAAGAACATACTGCTTGATTTTGTCAAGCGGCACTTGCAACAGCCGTTTTTTGAGCAAAAAAGCAGACTCATCCGTGAGGATGAATCTGCTTGGGTGTTATTATCATTTCGCATTTTCCTTCAATGTTTTACAACTGGCAATTAACATCCTTCTGATTCGGCCGCAGAGGTTTCTGTTTTTTTTGAATGTTGCTTCATCGATACCCTTTGTGTTAAATAATAACTGCAACCACCCTTCGGTTTCACTACATTCTTTCAGGGAAATCTCAAATTTAGAAAGCATATCAGCTTTGCTTTGTCCGTAGTTTGCTTCACGGATGTTTGCATAAACGCTGCTTGAACTCTTACGGATTTGGAAAAGAGTATTTGATGGCGCCTTAATCTCGTGGCAAAGCAATTCTATTTCTGTTGCAAGTTGTTCGGAATACATCAGCAAATAATTTTTTGATATACAACCACTCCTTCCAAAAATATTATACTGCTTTTTTGAAAGCAAATCAAGGCGAAGCCTTGTATATCATCCGCAACTTGTTGCGGCATATCATCAATGCGAAGCATTGTATCTCATCAAGCCGCAGGATGATACACGCTGACGCGTGATGAGATACAGCCCCAAAGGGGCTGATGATATACACGACTGCGTCGTGATGATATACCAAGCCTGCGGCTTGGATAAAAAAGAAGTAACTTTTGGTAGACAAAAGTTACTTCTTTTTTGGCGGAGAAGGAGGGATTTGAACCCTCGCGCCAGTCACCCAACCTACTCCCTTAGCAGGGGAGCCCCTTCACCACTTGGGTACTTCTCCATAATGGTAAATTGATTAGAAAATATATAAACCTGAAAAGGTTATTTTTAAAATGGCGGAGAGAGTGGGATTCGAACCCACGGTACGTTGCCGTACGACGGTTTTCAAGACCGTTCCGTTATAACCACTTCGGTATCTCTCCGTGTGTGCTGAATTATATTATCATATAATATACGGCTTGTCAAGCATTTTTTGCTGCAGGGTCATTAAAATTTTAACCGCTATGTACCCAGAATATACAGCAGCATAAAAACCGTCAGCATATCGCTGCCGTCGACAAGCAGAATCAGTATAAGCCCAAGCAGGAGCAGGCTGTCGTCGTTTTTCGGTTTAGCTTTTTCTTTCGGTGCCGACGGCATATGTGTACGCCGCAGGTAAACGTGCGAAAAGCAATCTGCCTGGTCCTGCATTTTTCTCAGCTCTCGGTCCAAGTACACATATCCCCTTTCTCATTTACCCATAACAAGCGGCAGTATTTCAAACAGCTTCATAAGCTGAATTGCCTCGTCTGCTTTTTTACGGCGATTGAGGCTGAGCATAGGCTTGAGAGCATTTATCAGCCGTGTTCTGTCGTTATCCTCCGCGCCCTGTAACAGCGGCAACACCTGCATAATACCTGCCAGCATACCCGGGTCAATGCCGCCGAGCGGTGAAGCAGGAGCCTCAGGCTGCCCCTCCCCCATACCGCCGAAAATCTGCTGTGCCATATCACCGAGTGCTGAAATATCCTCACCGCTTAAGTTTTCAAGCAGGCTGTTGATATCGGACATCGTCATTTTTTCTTACCCATCTTTTTCATAAGCTCCTGTGCCTGAGGGCTGTTGAGAAGTTTTTCGAGTGCCGATTTGTCACGCAGTACGTTCTCAATGCGTCGCCGTTGCTCATCATTAAGCTTGTTTTTTATGATGTCCTGTGCCATATTGCTGTCGGGTGCGTTACCCTTTGAATTCATAAGCAGCTGCATAAGCTGCTCGGGCGAGAAGTTTTTACCGCTCATTGAAATCACCGCCTGATTATGATATACTTTTTACAATTACTATGTTTAACGGAGGCAGAATATGAAAAGAATACTTGTTGTTTCCGATTCGCACGGTGCAGTTGACAAGCTCGACCTTATTCTCACCTCACAGCCGCAGGCACGCATCGTTTTTCATCTGGGCGACGGAGCCCGTGACCTCGAGCTGATAAAGCACAAATACCCCAACAAGTATTTTCATCAGGTTGCGGGCAACTGCGATTTTTACAGCCATTTGCCCGAGGAAATTGTTGACGAGATAGAAGGCAAGCGTTTCTTTGCCTGCCACGGTCACACCCTGCGTGTCAAATACGGCAGAAGTGCTCTTGCTGAGGCTGCACGCAGTGAAAAAGCCTCTGTTGCATTATATGGTCATACCCATATTCAGGATACAACTTACGATAACGGGTTGCTGATTTTCAACCCCGGCAGTGTAAGAGAGGGCAAATTCGGTGCAATTGACGTGGCAGAAAACGGAATTTTGCCCGTTTTGCTCAATTTGGACTAACTTTTTTGCTTAAAATACTTGAAAAAATTATGTATGTGTATTAAAATGAATTGACTATTAATGTTCAAAATTAATTTTAAATCTAAATTTTGGAGGAAACACAAATGGTTTCAGCAGGCGATTTCAGAAACGGTATTACTTTCGAGATGGAAGGTAACGTTTACCAGATCATCGAATTCCAGCACGTTAAGCCCGGTAAGGGTGCTGCATTCGTTCGTACAAAGATCCGCAACGTTATTGCAGGTTCTGTTGTTGAGCGTACATTCAACCCCACAGAAAAGTTCCCCACAGCTTACATCGAGCGTAAGGATATGGAGTATTCCTACAACGACGGCGATCTCTACTACTTCATGGATCCCGAAACATACGATATGGTTCCGATCGGTGCAGACGTTCTTCCCGACAGCTTCAAGTTTGTTAAGGAGAATATGACTTGTAAGATTCTCTCCTACAAGGGCAACGTTTTCGGCCTTGAGCCCCCCACATTCGTTACTCTTGAGGTTACAGAGACTGATCCCGGCTTCGCAGGCAACACAGCTACAAATGCTACAAAGCCCGCTACTCTCGAGACAGGTGCAGAGATCAAGGTTCCCCTCTTCATCGACCAGGGCGAAATGATCAACGTCGACACTCGTACAGGCGAGTACATGAGCAGAGCTTAAGTGACAACCTTCAAAAATTAAATGTGTATTCTGCTTGTTCTTTTCCCGACGGTTTTGCCCGAAAATACTCGGTAATACACCAAGTATTATCTCCGTTTTTCAGACAATCCGCCGAAAAAATAACTGCACATAATTTACACATTAAATTTTTTCAGCTTGTCTGAAAAAACATAAAACATCAAATTTTTCTCAATAATATAAAGGGAGGCAATTACCATGGCAATGACATTGACAGAAAAAGCTGCTTACATCAAGGGTCTCGCAGAGGGACTTGGCCTTGACGAAAGCAAACCCGAAACAAAAATCATCAACGCTCTCATCGACATCATCGATGATCTTGCACTCACAGTATCCGACCTTGAGGACGAGCTTGTTCTCGTAGGCGAGCAGGTTGACGCTGTTGACGAGGATCTTGATGCTCTTGAGTCATATGTCTATGACGATGATGATTGCGACTGCGACGATTGCGATTGCTGCTGCGACGACTGCGACGACGACGAGTTCTTCGAGGTCGAGTGCCCCGCTTGCGGCGAAGTAATCAACGTTGACGAGGGTATCCTCGAGAGCGGCAGCATCGAGTGCCCCAACTGCGGCGAAAACCTTGAGTTCGACATCGAGTACGAAGATGACGAGGACGAGGAATAATTAAAGCCCGACACATAAATCAACACCCACACTTCAGACGGAGTGTGGGTGTTTTTTATTCAAGCAGATATAACAGCATTTTTTCGGGATTATCAAGAAAACGCTTTGTGACCTGATAGTGCTCTGTATCTTGGTAACAGGTAGGCTTTATTCCTCTTTCCGACAGCTCAAGTATCTGTGCACCGGGGAAAGCCATTAGTATCGGCGAATGAGTCGATATAATAAACTGTGAGCCGTTATCAATAAGGTCTTTCATCAGCCTTATAAGTGTCAACAGCCGCATAGGGCTGAGTGCCGCCTCAGGCTCGTCAAGTATATAAAGCCCGTTGCCGCCGAAACGGTTTTTGACAAGTGCAAGAAAACTCTCTCCGTGAGACTGATTGTGAAGAGAAACTCCGCCGTAGCTATTTATTATCGGAGCAGCGGCTGCCGGCTGAGAATCGAGCTCATCAATATTTGTAGCTACATTGTAAAAACTCTCTGCACGCAGAAAAAATCCGTCTTTAGGAATTGTATGCCTCGAAACCATAATATGCTTGCAAAGCTCTGAATGAGTTTCGGCAGTAGCAAATGTAAAATTACGACTGCCTCCCTCGGGATTAAAACCGCAGGCAACGGCTATCGCTTCAAGTAACGTCGACTTGCCTGTACCGTTTTCGCCAACAAAGATTGTCACATCGTTGTCTATCGATATTTCGCCTGCTTGCGTAAGATATTTAACAACAGGTATGCCATTCAGATAAGAGCCGCCGGCAAGCTCGCCGATAAACGATATTTTCTTGAGGAATTTTGTTGTCATTTCAATCACCGATATAAATTTATCACATCCCTTAGACTCTTTACAAGCCCTCTGAAACGCTCAGTCCCAAAAAAAGTACCGAGCAGAGTAAAAACTTTGTCGAAAGGTTTTTGAACTTTTTTTATAAAAGGTATTGCATTTTAAGATAATATCGGTTATAATAACAGAGCTGTCAGGACAGCAGCAGTTATATATCGCGGAGTAGAGCAGCTAGGTAGCTCGTCGGGCTCATAACCCGGAGGTCAGGAGGTTCAAATCCCCTCTCCGCAACCAACAATGCAAACCGATTTAGATATCGGCGCAAGAAATCCAGTAACCACAACGGTTACTGGATTTTTTTATTCCATTTTTTCAAGTGAAACTGGGTAGATATCCTAAGCCAAAAACGGCTCTCGGGGAGGACTTGAACTAAATTCAACAGATATCAAGGGCAGATTTTACGATTAATTTCGTAAAGTCTGCCCCTTTGTTTGTTTTTATAAATGTTAAATGTTTGTGTCTTGAAGAATAGCTCCTATCTGGAGAAAAGCAAGTTTATTTTCTCCCTTGCGACCCGTTCATTGCAATACACAAAATTAAACTCACCACTAATCTGCATATCTGCAACAGAGAAGGTGGCAAGGTCGTCACGGCATCGGGAGATAGGTTCATAGGCAAAGGTAATCGCACCGTTGTTTGCCACAATGTCGCAGATCACGGAAAAATTACTGAC
>JAFXCH010000042.1 GCA_017516485.1 Clostridia bacterium | reverse complement strand
ACTCGACCGTGTGCTACGCACACTTATGGCTCGACGACCCAATGCTTCGCATTCGGTACCCGTCTCACCACTCTTCGCTGAAAACAGTTCACCGAACTGTTTTCTTAACGCTCAGACTCTCTCGAGTTCGAGTCATCATCGCAAATAAAAAATCTCCCGACACCTGTGGTGTCAGAAGATTTTTTGGTCGGAGTGAAGAGACTCGACCGTGTGCTACGCACACTTATGGCTCGACGACCCAATGCTTCGCATTCGGTACCCGTCTCACCACTCTTCGCTGAAAACAGTTCACCGAACTGTTTTCTTAACGCTCAGACTCTCCCGAGTTCGAGTCTCACATTACAAATAAAAAATCTCCCGACACCTACGGTATCAGAAGATTTTTTGGTCGGAGTGAAGAGACTCGAACTCCCGACATCCTGGTCCCAAACCAGGCGCGCTACCAACTGCGCTACACCCCGAATTGTTTTTGAGAAAGTGATATTTATGTGGCGTGCTACCAACTATCGGTCAGAAATATTGTCGCCTCGCTCGCTTGGAGAGCGTCGCGATGCTCTGTATTTCTTCCTGCTCAAGCCTTGCCTTTATCCGCCACAGGCGGCGGCAACCCTTGAGCCACTACACCCCGAATTTTTAGTTAATAAGTAATAGTGAATAGTGAAGAAGTGAAGGAAAAATGCGGTTGGATTTCACAACCGCATTTTATTATATTAAATTAAGTTGCGTGTGTCAAGGTGAATTTTTAATGTTTTGCGGCATTTTTGCCTGCAAGTCTGCCGGAGGCGAATGCCCACGCGAGATTGAAGCCGCCGCAGGCACCGTCCACGTCGAGCACTTCACCGCAGGCAAATAGGCCGCTGTGCTTTTTTGACATCATAGTTTGGCTGTCGAATTCGCTCACATCTGCGCCGCCCTTGGTGACCTGCGCATCGTTAAAGCTTTTGGTACCTGTTAATTTAAGGCGGAAATCTTTAAGCTCTGCGGCGATGATTGCCGCCTGCTTCGGTTTGATTTCACCTGCTGTTTTAGGCAGAAATCCGAGTGCGGATTTGATAGCTGCAGTGCCTATAGCTTTGTGAACTATACCACCGAGCATCTGCTCTGCAGAAACGGCAGGATTGTGATTTGCTATCTGAATTATTATTTCCTTTACCTTATCCTGAGTGAATTCGGGGAGCAGGTCAATTGAGATTTCAGCCTTTGTGTCGGGCTTTACAAAACGGCTCAGATCCATTGCCGCAATACCCGAAACGCCGTAATCGGTAAAGAGAATTTCGCCCTCACTCTTGCCGCCCGTAGAGAGCGTAAGGCTTGCTTTTGCACGCACACCTTTGAGCGATTTTATTTTTGCCGTATCGGTTTTAATCTGTACAAGTGAGGGGGCAAGGGCTGTTATTTTATGGCCGAGTGATTTGAGTAGGGGATAGCCGCTGCCGTCACTGCCCTGTGAGGGTGCCGCCTTGCCGCCTGTAGCTATAATTACATTCTTTGCTTTGTAAGCACCGTTTACGGTAAAACCGTCGGTGCATTTTTTTATTTCGGTTGCCTTTTCTTCACAGCAGAAAAGCACACCGAGATTCTCGCACTCAAAGCGCAGTGCATCAAGCACACTTGCGGCAGAGTTGCTCATCGGATAGAGCCTGCCCTCACTGTCGGCACGGGCATACAGACCTGTTGACTCAAAAAACTCAACAAGCGAATCTGTGCCGTATTTTCCTATGGCGTACGATGCAAAACGCATATTTGTGTAGGCGTGGTTTGCGGCACCAAGGTTGCCGAGGTTGCAGCGTCCGTTGCCTGTGGCGAGTATTTTTTTGCCGACCTTGGGCAGATGCTCAAGCACTGTAACACTCTTATTACTGTCGGTGCGTTTTGCCTCTATTGCCGCGGCAAGTCCGCTTGCACCGCCGCCTATGATAAGTATATCGGTGTTTTTCATCAGATAACTCCGTAAAAATGGATTATATTCATATCTTCGGGCATCATCAGGCCGTGACTGCCCGATACGCCGTCAATTTCGTGACAGCCGTGGTCAGGTGCAAAACCTATAAGCGTTTTGCGGTGCGGCTGATATTCTTTTACCGCGTCGGCAAGCTTTGCAAAAGCAGACGTGTTATGCTTCAGTGCTTCGATTGCTGCTTTGCCTTCGGGACCGACTTTGTGCATCGTTCCGTCGTAGTTGCCGTTGTATACGCATATAAGGTCATATTTATCTTGCTTTATAAGCTCAATAGCTTTTTCGTTTGCTTCATCGGGAGTGTCAACAATAAAGTAGTCCATATCTTTTTCAAGGAAGATTTTGGACATACTGTCTTCACCTGTAGAAACAATGCAGGGCTTTTTGCCTGCACGGATAAGAGCATCGAACACGCTGTCTGTTTTTACAACGGGTTTGCGGTAAGCCTTGATGCCGTGTATATCAGGCTCGGCACCTGTGTACATTGTTGCAAAGCATACGGGTGTTACACTCGGCATAACTGTCTGTAGCGGCAGTGTGAGCTGAGTATTCAGCATAACGGGTGCAAAAATATCAGTATATTTTTCAAATAGCCACAGTGCAACCGCATCCGGATTGTACATCAGCACACGGTCAATTCTTTTGCCCTCAATAAATTTTAACATTATATCAAGCGGAGCTTCAGCTTCGGCAGGTGTATCAACACCGAGTGCAGATGTAAGCGAGGCGGCTACACCTTTCAGACTTAAGGGGCAGTAGATTTCATTTATCAAATCCGGCATATTGATTAACCCTCCCGTTTTGTGAAAAATCGGCGCAGCAAAAGCTGAACGCCGATTTTATGTTTATTTCTGCATTTTTTTGTCGGTGTATTTTTTGTAAATGAATCCGCCGACGAGTGCAAGCACAAGCGTTGCAGCGAAAATAACAGCGGATATGAAATACTGTTTTTCCGCAAGTGTGGAGCCGCATAGTGTTGACGAAAGCACTGAAGGTACTCGGGCAATAAATGTCAGCACCAGGAATGGAACTACCTTGATATTCATCAGACCGACAAGATAGGTTAAGCCGTCTTTAGGCGAGCCCGGTATGAGGTAGAAGAAAAACAGAAGCACATAAATTTTTTTGGAATTCTGGAAAACAGTTAAAAGCTGAAGTGAGTTTGAAGGCAGGAAACATTCTACAAAAGCTTTGCCAAAACGTCTTGTCAGCGCAAGTATAATAAGCGTGCCGATAAAATTACCAATCAGACAGTAGAGCATACCAAGTACGGCGCCCCACGCATATCCCGAACCTATTTCAAGCGGCTCTGCAGGTATAATTTTAATCATTGTCTGCACACTTCGTATGAGTATGAAAACAATTTCATCATACGGGCCGAAGCCGTTGAGCCATTCTCTGAATTTCTCAGGCTCTGAAATAACATTTACAACCTCTCTGCCAAATACAATCCAGCACGTTACGCAAAGTGCAATAACGCTCAATATGCCGAAAATCATAATTCGCTGGCGGTTGTTGGGCTTTATTATTCCGTTAATCGCTTTAGCTTGCGATTTCCATTTGCCTACGGGTGCGGGACCTTTGTTTTCAACCTCAGGGTAGAATCTGTCAAGCACACCCTTGTAGTCAAGAAGCCACGGCTTATGTTTGCCGTTGTAATGAATAATAGCCGTTTTGTTTTCAACGTCTTCAAGCGTAAAGTTCTTGCGGGTGCGGTGAAGTGTACGCTCATCAAGATTATAGATGTTGGCGTCAATCAGCTTCGTTTTGCCGCAGAATAAGATGTTTGTCAGATCCTGATCACCAAGCCAAAGACGCTGAATATTGTCCTCAAGTGATTTAAGTACTTTTTCAAGCGTGAAATCGCGTCTTATAGCTTCAAGGTCCATAAGCAGCACGCCTGAGTTGAAGTATACTTTGTTTTCCTTCGTGTTAAGACGGGCATTATTGAATTTGTTTATGAACTTGGAAGTGTGAGTTGCCGCCGCGATATAACAGCCGTTAAGGTCAATATTATAAAGCTCTGTAATTGACTGACGGATGATAGTATCGGGGTCTATGTAAAGACAACGGTCAAGCTCAGCAGGCAGATAATGGAAAGCCATTAGTCGGTAAAACGATTCCTCGGGTAAGCGTTCAAGTACCGGTGTGTTTTCAAACCAGTGCTCGGTTATCAATACGCTTTCAACCGATATTGAGTATTTGTCTGCACATTCTCTTACAGCAGAAAGAGCCTGCTCATCAAGTGATGAGTGTGCAATATAGAGGCAGGTGGATACACCCTTGTGTGTTTCACCGTAAGAGGCAAGCATAACGCACAAAGGATCAATATACTTCTTATCAACCGTGACAAGAAGGTTAACTGTTCGGTTTTGCTGAACTGAGTTATTTATACCCATCACTATTGCCTTTCGTAATGTTAAGTAATGTGTGTTACAGCACGTTTTTAAGCCATTCTGCAGCTATTACGCTGTGGCCGAAATCTGTAGGATGTACACCGTCTTCAGAAAGGTCTGTCATCGGTGTACCGTTTGCAACCATTTCGTCAAACTTCTTCTGAATATCGATGTATGTTACATCGTATTCCTTGATAAGTCTGCTGATAACCTCCTGCTTTTCGACGAGGTCAGGACGCATCTGAGCCTTGTCGGGTGTAACATCGAGAAGGAAGATGTTGAGCAGAATTATTTTTGCGTTTGTTTCTTTTACAACGCGGTCAAGAAGAGTACGCATATTGGTTTCGTATTCTTCGGCGGTTGTAATCATACCCGAATCGTATCTGCGCCATGTATCGTTAACACCGATAAGCAGTGAAAAATAATCGGGCTTGATATCAATACAGTCTTTGTCCCAACGCTCAAGCAGGTCCCAAGTGCGGTTGCCGCTGATGCCGCGGTTAATTACACTTGCACCAAGGTCTGCATAATCATTAGCAAGTGTTTCGGCAATTTTTGCAGGGTAGCCGTAACCGAGTGAAGAAGCAGGGTCAGCCGAATCTGTGCGGCCTGTATCTGTTATGCTGTCGCCCTGAAAAAGGATGAGAGAATTCTTGTTTAACATAGCAAAACTCTCCTTTGATTATTTGATAATATCTGTACCCATATAAGGACGGAGTGCTTCGGGGACTGTTACGCTGCCGTCAGCATTCTGGTAGTTTTCAAGAATTGCGGCAACTGTTCTGCCGACTGCAACACCTGAACCGTTGAGTGTGTGAACAAGCTGTGCCTTGTCAGCAGGTGTTCTCTTGAAGCGGATAGCTGCTCTTCTTGCCTGGAAGTCTTCAAAGTTGGAGCAAGAAGAAATTTCAACGTATCTGCCGTAAGAGGGCATCCATACTTCGATATCGTATGTCTTTGCAGATGAGAAGCCGATGTCGCCTGAACACAGGCAAACAACTCTATGAGGCAGACCGAGGAGCTGAAGTACACGCTCTGCATCATTTGTGAGCTTCTCAAGCTCATCGTATGATGTTTCGGGGTCAGCAAACTTAACAAGCTCAACCTTGTTGAACTGGTGCTGACGGATAAGGCCTCTTGTGTCACGGCCTGCACTGCCTGCCTCTGCACGGAAGCAAGCGGAGTATGCACAGTAGCTGATGGGAAGCTGAGCACCTTCGAGAATATCACTGCGGTGCATATTTGTAACGGGAACTTCTGCTGTGGGGATAAGGAAGTAGTCCTCACGCTCAAGTCTGAAAGCATCTTCCTCAAACTTGGGAAGCTGGCCTGTACCTGTCATTGATGCACGGTTGACCATAAAGGGCGGGAAAACCTCTGTATAGCCGTGCTCTGTATGAGTGTTGAGGAAGAAGTTGATAATAGCTCTTTCGAGTCTTGCGCCTGCTGCCTTGTAGAAGTGGAAGCGTGCGCCTGTAACCTTTGCAGCTGTTTCGGGGTCAAGAATACCGAGGTCAGCACCGATGTCCCAGTGAGCCTTGGGCTCGAAATCGAATGCTGTAGGCTCGCCCCAGCGGCGGATTTCTACATTGTCGCGGTCATCCTTACCAACGGGAATTGTCGGGTTGGGGATGTTGGGGAATTCGTACATAATCTTCTGCTGCTTTGATTCAAGCTCAGAAAGCTGTACGTCACCGGATTTTACGGTTTCTTTGATTTCGTTCATTCGAGCCATGATAGCGGAAATGTCGCCGCCCTCTTTTTTGATTTTGGGAATCTCACGGCTTGCGGCATTCTGCTCCTGCTTAAGCTGGTCGAGCTTTACTGTAAGCTCACGGCGCTGAACGTCTATAGCAAGTACTTCGTCAACAAGGGCGTCCATATCCTTGTTGCGTTTTTTCATAGCGTCTTTAACGAGTTGGGGGTTTTCACGGAGAATTTTGATATCAAGCATTGTTTGCCATATCCTTTCAATAGTATTTAACAGGATTTTTTTGATTTATCAGTGTGAAGCTGACTTCGGGGAATTCAGCTTCAAGCTTTGTTTTCAGTACATTCATAACGGGGTTTTCTGTTTCAAAGTGACCTGCCGCAACTGCGGTAAGACCACTGTCGGCAGCATCGATGAAATAATGGTGAGTAAGGTCACCCGTTACAAACGCATCGACCTTGCCGATAAGCTCGTAAGTGAGCGAGCTGAGTGAGCCGCCGCACACGGCAACTGTTTTTATATCGTTGCCAGCATCTGCAAGCCTGAGATTACAGCCGAGCTTTGCTTTGACATATTTTGCAAACTCGTCACCGCTCATCGGAGCTTTAAGTCTGCCGACTCTTACAAGCGGAGTGTCTGTGCCGTCAAGCCCGAGCGGAGTAATATCCTCAAGCTCAAGTATAGCAGCAAGTGTGTCGTTTACGCCGCCCTCTGCAGAATCAAGGCAGGTATGAGCACTGATTGCAGAAATGCCGTTTATCAGAAGCTCATATATTACACTGCCTGCAAGAATTTTCTTGGCAGGTGAAAAAATAACGGGATGATGGGTTATCATCAGCTCGGCACTGTTTGCTTTTGCGGCAGCAACGGTTTCGTTAGTTGCGTCAAGAGCAAGTGAAACACGGCTTACCTCTTTGTCCGGGTTGCCGAGAAGGAGACCGCTGTTGTCCCAGCTTTCCTGCGTGCAAAACGGTGCGAGTGAATTTATAAAGTTATAAATCTGCTTTACTGTGGGCATTGTTTACACCCTCTTTGAAAGCTCGTCTGCTTCATATTTTTTAATTTCTGCAAGCCAGCCTTCGCGTGCAGGTACGCCCTTGCGTGCACAGTACTCTTCCCATACGTCACCGAAGGGATAGAGCTTAAGCTCTTCTGTCATAGCAAGAAGTGAAGTGAAATCTCCGCTGTCCTGCATTTCTTTGAGCTGTGCGTGGGGAATAAGCATAGCGCTCAGCAGAGCCTTACGCATATTGCGTGCACCGATTATCCAGGCGGCAACGCGGTTGATGCTTGCGTCAAAGTAGTCAAGACCGATAAGCACTCTGTCAAGAGCATCGCAACGGACGATTTCTTTTGCAATTTCTTTAAGCTCATCGTCAAATGTTACAACGTGGTCGCTGTCCCAACGGACACCGCGTGTTACGTGGAGAGCAACCTTGTCGCTGTAGAGAAGCATCGAAGGGATTTTGTCGGAAACAACTTCTGTGGGATGATAGTGACCGTTGTCAAGAAGGCAAACACAGCCTCTTGTTGCGGCGTAGTTCATATAAAACTCGTGTGAGCCGACTGTATAGGACTCAACACCGATACCGAAAACCTTGGACTCAACGGTATCAACGAGATATTTCGGGTCAATATGCTCGGAAAGAATTTCATCGAGCGCATCCATAAGACGCTTTCTCGGGCCTATACGGTCTGCGGGTACATCCTTGTAGCCGTCGGGAATCCAGATATTATTGACGCAGGTTATACCGAGCTCTCTGCCGAAGTATTCGCCGATTTTTCTCATTGCTTTGCAGTGGTCAATCCAGAAACGGCGGATTTTTTCGTCGGGATGAGAAAGAGTAAGTCCGTCAGCTGCAAGAGGGTGAGAGAAGAGGGTAGGATTGATATCAAGGCCGAGACCTCTCTGCTTTGCAAATTCAACCCACGGTGCGAAGTGCTCGGGAAGGAGCTTGTCACGGCTTACCTTTTCGTCACCTGTTACGGCGTAGGTAGCGTGGAGGTTGATTTTGTGTGCACCGGGAATAAGCGAAAGAGCTTTGTCGAGGTCTGCCATAAGCTCTTCGGCGTTGCGTGCCTTACCGGGATAGTTACCCGTAGCCTGGATACCGCCGGAAAGCTCACCGCTATTCTCAAAACCGCTTACATCGTCGCCTTGCCAGCAGTGCAGAGAAATGCGCACACTGTCGAGTTTTTCGATAACGGCATCAGTATCGATACCGATAGAAGCATATATTCTTTTTGCTGATTCATAGCGCTCAGTCATAATTATTACCGCCTTATTTTAAAGTTAGGTATATATAATTAATAATATATATCTTTTCTCTGTTTGTCAAACATTTTTGCAACAAAAAAGCACACTTTCTTTATGAAAGTGTGCTTTCTTCGCTTGCGGAATCAGCAACCTCGGTCTGCGCAATCGGCTCGCTCGAAATTTTGATGCAGGTATCGGTAATTATAAAAGCAAAAACAAAGGCTGCGAGTAATAAAACTGCATATATAATTCCCATACGCACTTTGCGTTTGAATTCCTGCTGAGCAAAGCTTTCGGTATGTGTTGAGGTTGGGTTTTCTTCAACGGGATAATTCTTTTTAAAGCCGATAATAGGTCTGCGGTGAATTTCCGGCTCGGGTATTATCGGACGGAATTCTTCTTCGCTTTCGGTGTTTTGATTGCTGTAGTTGAGTTCATTATCTGCCATCGGTATCACCTCAGACAAAGAGAGACTGACCCGTAAGGCCTGCAAAGCCGAGGGAAATCAGTGCGATATAGATAAACAGTGCCGGTTTGCCCTTGAACGCGTTGCTCATGGTTTCGTTTGCCTTGATACGGTCTTCAGCCGCAGAAATAAGGAGCACTGCGATAATAAATGCAACGCCTGCACCAAGACCGAAGCCTATTGATTCGGCAAGGTTGAATGCGGCACGGCGGTTAATAATCGGAACGGCAAGTACAAGTGTATTAACTGCCGCCATACCGATACGGTGAGTGTTCTTTTTGTTGTGCGTAATAAGTATCACAACCGCTGTAAATGCAAGGTAAATAACAGCAAGAACTACGCAGTAAATACCGAGGTGCTCTGCTGTGGAAAGGGTATTGATTATATTAATTGAGTCAAGTGCACTGCAGACTGCGGCAGTAGCACTTGTAAAGAATGCAACAAGCAGAGCGATAGGGTAAAACTCCTTCGGCTTTGTTGCGATTCTGATAGCTTCGCTCATACCGAAACCGCCGTTGAAAACAAGGTTTTGCAACAGTACGGCAAAAACAGAGGCGTTAAAAAATGCAAAAATCATTCTTCGTTTTCCTCCTTTTTCTGCTTTGTGAGAATCTCGTCAATTGAGCGGTTCATAAGTGCGTCAAGTTCCTCGTCAGCATCTGTGTACGTTGTACCTTCTGCACTGCTGTCGGTAGAGATATCGTCAATTGTAAGGTCAGCAAAAACAGGCTTCGGCTCTTCTTTGACAGATTCTTCCGTTTCTTCGGAATCGGATTCAACTTCGTTGTTTTCTTCTTTTTTTTCCGAATTTTCTTCGGCAGGCTGCTCTGCAACGATATTTTCTTCGTGCGTAACTGCAGGCTCTTGCTGAGTTTCGGTTATTGATTCGGATTCAACGGTTGTTTCAGGTGCTGTATCTTCAGAAGGCTCGTTAGTTATTATATCAAACTCTTCAAGTGTGAACGGTGATTCATCTGCGACAAATTCAGGCACAATATTTGTGACGGGAGCAGTTGTCAGCTTTTTAACAGGTTCGGTACGGTGTTTCTTTTTACTGCCGGGTTTCGGCTGCTTTTTGTCGAGATATTTCGGCCAGAATTTTGCAACCATTGTGCGCAGAGCTGCACTTGCAAAGCCGAGTATAAGAAAACCGCCGAAGGGCAGAAGCATACCCGTAAGTGCCGGTGATTTGAAAATTGTACGCTCTGCCAGTGTGCCGTTGCCGAGAAGCTCTCTGAAAAAGCCCGTAATAATCAGTACTGCGGCATAGCCAACAGAGGCGGTAATACCGTCCAAAAGAGCTTTGACGGGTGAGATTTTAACGGCAAATCGCTCGCACCTGAGCACGATAAGGGAGTTAACCGCCATTATAGGCAGGTAAATACCCAATGAGCTGAAAAGAGGAGTGTTAACACGCTCGATTAAAATCATAAAAGGTGAAACGATTGCCGCACCTAAAATGATGTATATGCCTATTCTTACCCAACGGGGGACACGCTTGAGGAAAAGTGAAGCAATAAATTCACTTAGCGTGACTATTACTGAAGAAACAACGGCAAGCAAAGCGGCACTCCTGAGTGAGGTTGCCATAGCGACAACGGGACACAAACCGACGGCCTGTACTAAGACGGGGTTGAATATACCTGCATTATGCATTAACATTCCCGGTGATTTTCTGTTGGCTGCCATTTCTTTTCCTCCTTTCTGCTTGGGGTGAGTGTTATCAGCCGAAAAGCTGTACCCAATAATATGTGTCGGTTGCGTTATCGTAGTAACAGCCTACACCTGTTAATGTGAAGTTCTTTGTGAGCATTACTTCCCTGTAGCCTTCGTTTTTTGCCCAGAAAATTGCAACTTGTTCGGCTGCGGAGTAGCCTTTGGCTATGTTTTCTGCCTGTGCAAGCGGGCTGATAGTGTTGAACAAGCCGCCGACCGGACGGATATGAGAGAAGCTTTCCGAAAGTTCTTTTGCTCTGATATCAGCTGCCGCAGAAAGTTCGGGTGAATAAGCAAGCTCTCCCAAACCTTCCTCAACCCTGTATCTGTTTATTGCGGCAATTACAGTCTGCTCGTTATCCATAGGTTCACTGTCGGTTACTATATCCGTCGGGCGCTCTGTTACCGGCGGCGTAGTTGTAGTTTGTGTTGATATGTTTGGTGCAGTTGTTGTAATGTCGGGAACAGTTGTCGACGGTACGGTTGTTGAGGGTGCAGTTGTCGACGGTGCTGTTGTTGTAACCGGTTTTGTCGTTGAGGGCGCAGTTGTTGTTACCTTGGTCGGCGTAACAGCTGTTGTGTTGCCTGCAGTTGTACTTTGGCCGGGCAACGTGGTGATTAAGCCTGTAGTCAATTCTTCTTCTGTTTCTGGATTGCCGGTTGTGCTTGTATCGGCTGATTCAAATGTGTTCAGCACTTCTTCATTCGATGTTTCCGCGGATGATGCATCATCCTTTACGGGGGTGCGGTCACATGAAACCAAAGCTATGCATAGAATAGCTGTAGCAAGCAACGCAGCAACGGTTTGTGAAATTTTCATTTACTCTTTTTCATCCTTTTATTAATTATCTTCATAAACGCTTTATCAGCAACGGGCCATGCTGCATTGATAATAAGTACCGCAAAACATACACACTCTTCAAATGCACCGAATCGACGCATAAGCATACACGAAACACCTGCGGTAAATCCGTAAAGCAGGCGGCTGAGTATGTGCCTGGGTTGAGTGCTCTGCTCCGTAATAAGGAAGATTGCGGTAAAAATCATACATCCTGCACACAGCTCAAGTACAAGTGATGAAAACAGGTTTGTAACTCTCGGGAAACAGATTGCCATAAGTGCGGCACCTGAAAGGAAACCTGCGGTTGTTACAAAGAGCTTTGTGCGTCGTATGAGCATATATATTGCACTGCCTAAAAGTACAATTATACAGCTTGCACCCATAGGGCCGGGGAAGTTGCCGACAAGTATATCGAGCGCCTTTACCGAGCGAAGGCTGACAGAAGTATTCTGTGCGAGCATGGAAGTGAGTGAAACACTGCTTGTGCTCGAAAGAGCCGTACTTAAAGCAGATATACGCGGATAGTCAAAAATCAGATCGGGGAAGCATATAGTTAAGAAAGCGAAGCTTGCTGCAGCAGGGGAAAACGGCAGGTTTTCGACGAAACCGAAGGGCAGCTTAGCGGCAAATATTGCAAACATACCGCCTAAAACAGGCAGCCAGGCGGGAGCGTTGGCAGGAAGCATAAGAGCAATCAATATGCCTGTTACAACCGCACTCAGGTCGGAGACGGTAGACGGCTGCTTGAGTATGCGTCTGCCGATAAGCTCGCAAAGCACACAGGTGATAACACTTATGCAGATAAGACGTATTGCGCCAGGGCCATAGAAATACCATGAGCTTAGCATGGGAACTAAAAGCATAGCGAGTAAATCAAGCTGAAGCGAGCGTGTCTTGTTGAGTTTGCTTTGCTTTGCCATTTTCTTTTCTCCTTTCCATTATTTATGCGTTGATTTCATAGTGCGGTAAAGCATACGATATAGACAAGGGGGAGTGCGTTATGAAGATTGAACTTCTTGCCGACGATGCGATTATAGTGGAGCTGTCGGCAGATGATATGAAAAAACTAAACATCACCTATGAGGAGATGGATTATTCGAAAATTGAAACGAAGAGAGTGATATGGACTATACTCTCCCGTGCAGGCAGAACTCTCGGGCGTGAAATAAACACCTCGGGCAGACTGCTTGTTGAAGCGATGCGCCGCGAATCGGGCGGATGTGTGCTCTTCTTTTCTGTTGAACAGGAAAAGGTCACAACAAAAACAAAAAGATATCTTGTTAAAAAATCAGACTACATAGCCTGCGATTTTGATAATGTAACTGAACTTATTAACTGTGCCGAGCGGATAAGATTTTCGGGCTTTACGGTTGAAAGCCGACTTTATAAAAATGAAAATAAGTACCGTTTGTTTGTGCGTACACAAACAGCGGGAGCAGGGTTAATCAAACCATGCCTTTCCGAGTTTGGTAATGTAAGCGGTGAAGGGGCACTGCTCTATGCTCACACAGCGGAGCATTGGCAGTGCATCACCGATAAAAAAGCTGTGGAAAAACTGAGCTTTAAGACTGGAAAAGGAGCATCATAAAGCCTGCAGCAACCGCAGAACCGATAACGCCTGCGACGTTGGGGCCCATAGCGTGCATAAGAAGGAAGTTTGAAGGGTTAGCTTTTTTACCCTCAACCTGTGCAACACGTGCTGCCATAGGTACGGCAGATACACCTGCGGCACCGATAAGGGGGTTGACCTTGCCTTTTGTGATGATGTACATCAGCTTGCCGAGCAGTACGCCGCCTGCTGTTGAGCAAGAGAAAGCTACAAGGCCTATAACAATGATGCCGAGTGTCTTAACCTGAAGGAATTGCTGTCCGTTTGCGGTTGCACCGACTGTTACACCGAGCAGGATTGTTATGATGTTACAAAGTGCATTCTGTGATACGTCGCTTAGTCTTTCGACTACACCGCTCTCACGGAAGAGGTTACCAATCATCAGCATACCGATAAGGGGAGCTGTTGAGGGGATAAGAAGTGCACAGAGTACTGTAACGATAATCGGGAAAACAATCTTTTCGGTTTTACTTACTTTACGAAGCTGACCCATTTTTACTTCACGCTCTTTTTTTGTTGTGAGAGCACGCATAATGGGCGGCTGAATAAGCGGAATAAGTGCCATATAGGAGTAAGCTGCAACCGAAATAGGTGCGAGAAGGTGAGATGCCAGCTTTGAAGCTGTAAAGATGGCTGTAGGACCGTCAGCACCGCCGATGATTGCAATTGATGCAGCTTCTTCGGGTGTGAATTTGAAAAGTATTGCTATGATGAATGCCACATAAATACCGAGCTGTGCTGCTGCGCCGAGAAGAAGGCTGGATGGGTTTGCGAGCAGGGGACCGAAATCGGTCATAGCACCGACACCCATAAAGATAAGGCATGGGAAAATACTGCTCTTTACACCTGCATAAATAAGTCGCAATACGCCGTCATCATACCAATGAGCCCCCGGTTCTTTTACGCCGCTCATAAGACCTGCAGGGTCAGCCATAAGGCCTGTTTCGGGCAGGTTTGCAAGCATCATACCGAATGCGATGGGAAGAAGGAGCATAGGCTCAAATTTTTTGACTATTGCCAGATAAAGAAGGCCGAAGGAAACAATAAGCATAACGCCCTGTTGCCAACCGAGGGAAGCAAAGCCTGAGCTTGACCAGAGGCCTTCAAGAACACCTAAAAATGTCATATTGAGAAATGCCTCACTTTACTCAGATAACTGCGAGAACGTCGTCTGTGTTGACAACTGTGCTGCTGCCGACAAGAATCTGCTTGACAACGCCGTCACATTCTGCTGTGATTTCGTTCTCCATCTTCATAGCCTCGAGGATGAAGAGTGTGTCGCCTGCCTTGACAGCCTGACCTACACTGCAGAGAACCTTGAGAACTGTGCCGGGCATGGGAGCTACAACGTTCTTGCCTTCAGCTGAAGGAGCAGCTACGGGAGCGGGTGCGGGAGCTTCTTCCTTTGCGGGTGCTGCTGCGGGAGCAGGAGTTGCAACAGGAGCGGGAGCTGCTACGGGTGCTGCAACAGGAGCGGGAGCTGCACCTGCAGCTGTTGAAACGTTTGTGATAACTGCATCGGTCTCGTTGACCTCTACTTCATAGCTTTTGCCGTTAAGTGTTACGATATATTTCATTGTTTTTTACCTAACCTTTCTTTTATTCCTCAATAAGTTTGATTGATTTAAAGTCGAGACGCTCAAGCGGTATACCTGTCTGGTGGCTTACCAACGCCATAATGATTGCGGCTGTGGGCTCGTCAATTCCGTTCCACTCAAGAGACTTAATACGTCTGAAATCGAGCTTTTCGAGCGGAATTCCTGTCTGGTGGCTTACTACTGCCATAACCATTGCGGCTGTGGGTTCATCAACACCTATCAGTTCAAGCGGAGTATCGAGCAGTTTGATTGACTTGAAATCGAGATGCCCGAGCGCAACACCTGTCTGGTGGCTGACTGTTGCCATTATTGTGGCGGCTGTCTGCTCATCAACTCCGTAAAGCTCAACATGGCTTGTCTGTGAGCCTGAGCCTGCAGAGGTAACCGTAACAGCGGCAGAGGATTCGGATGCTGTGTCCGTAATTTCTTCTGTCGATTTTTTGTTGACCAATGCACTTACAAGACGGGAGAGCAAAAAGACCAACACAGCCAGAAGAGCAAGCTCTGCCATAACAACGACTATACCGACACCGGAAACCATGAGAGCGTCAGTCAAGCCGAGTGCTTTTCCTGCTAACATTGATTAATCACTCCTTGATTTCCTGTATTGTATATTTGAATGTGCGCTTTTCTCTTTCAGCTCTTTCTTCAAAGAATGCCTTTGCCTGCTGCGGGAATGCGATATAGGAAAGTACATCTTCTTCGCTGTGAGCAAGGTCGCCGATTTCTTCTTTTGCAGCCTCAAAACCGGGCTCAAGAGTATCGGCAAATCTGCCTGTAAAGGGCTTTTCGTCGCCAAGGACAAGTTTCTGAAGGTCTTCGCTTACCTTGCCGGGAGCCTGACCGTATTCGCCCTTGATATAGGCCTTGACTTCTTTGGAAATGTTCTTGTATCTCTCACCGAGAAGTACATTGAATGTAGCCTGAACACCGACCATCTGACTCATGGGAGTAACGAGGGGCGGATATCCGAGATCCTCACGGACTCTGGGTGTTTCAGCAAGCACTTCGTCAAGCTTGTCGAGCTTGTTCTGTGCGGTGAGCTGTGCAACAAGGTTGGAAAGCATACCGCCGGGAATCTGGTAATCGAGAGCGTCGGTCTCTGTTGCCATAACAACGGGGTTGAGCACGCCGCTTTCGAGATATTTTGCACGAAGGGGCTTGAAGTAAGAGTTGATTTTTGAAAGAACCTTTGAATCAAGTTCAACATTGTAGCCCTGGTTTTTGAGTGCGTATGCAAGAGTTTCCGTCGGGGGCTGTGATGTACCGCCGGAAAGGCTTGAAATAGCTGTGTCGATAACGTCTGCACCTGCCTCAACAGCCTTCTGAAGTGTAATCATACCGAGGCCTGTTGTTGAGTGTGTGTGGACAACTACGGGAAGCTTTACAGACTCTTTGATAGCCTTTACAAGGTCGTAAGCTTCCTGCGGAGCGAGGATACCTGCCATATCCTTGATACAGATTGTCTGTACGCCCATTTTCTCAAAGCCCTCTGCAACCTTGACATAGTTTTCAATGCTGTGGATGGGGCTTGTTGTGTAACAGATTGTGCCTGATGCGATAGCACCGCTCTTAAGAGTCTGGTCAACAGCAACTTTAACGTTGCGAAGGTCGTTGAGTGCGTCGAAAATACGAATGATGTCAATACCGTTTTCAACACTCTTTGCAACAAACTTGCGTACTACATCGTCGGGATAATGCTTGTAACCAAGCAGATTCTGACCTCTGAGAAGCATCTGGAGCTTTGTGTTGGGACAAGCTGCCTTGATTGTACGCAGTCTCTCCCACGGGTCTTCATTAAGGTAACGCAAGCATGAGTCAAATGTTGCGCCGCCCCAGCATTCAAGTGAGTAGTAGCCTGCCTTGTCAAGCTCGCTGAGAATCTCCTTGAAATCGGAGATAGGCATTCTCGTAGCGATGAGTGACTGGTTGGCATCACGGAGTACGGTTTCGGTGAACTGAACAGTTTTCATCTGTGCCATAACTTTCCTTTCAGGGTGCAAAACCATACTTTTCAAAAAGTATACAAATTCTCACCCATTTTAATGATATTTTATCATTATTATATTATCCTTTTTGTTGCCAAATTGCAAGCGGTTTGCAATAAATTTATTGGCTTTGATATATAATCTGCATAATGACGGATATTACCTTAAATATTCCCTTTAAATTGTAAAATATTTATTAATTTTTAATTATAATCTTGATATTTATTTGTTTTATATTATAATAAAATTAACTTTTATAGGTTTCCCTTAAAAATATACATAAGGAGCGAAAACAATGCCTGAATTTACTTACAACATCGTAGAAACACTTGGTGTCCTTTCCGAAACAGCAAAGGGCTGGACAAAGGAGCTCAACCTCATCAGCTGGAACAACACAGAGCCTAAGCTCGACATCCGCGAGTGGGCACCCGAGCACGAGAAGATGGGCAAGGGCGTTACTCTCACAGAGGAAGAGGCTAAGGAAATCCTCAAGATTCTCGCACAGCGTTACGAATAAGTTTTTGGCATAATACAATAAAAACAACTGCGTAAGTGTACTTAACGGTACGCTTAACGCAGTTTTGTTTTTTATATGGAAATTGAGATTATTACGTTGTTCCGAATAAAAAAGCACTCCATACGGAGTGCTTTTTTAGTTTAGCAAATTTGCAATTATTGCGTTGGATACAAGGAAGCCTTCGGTGGTAAGGCTTATAGAGGTTTCGGTTACCTTTGCCATACCGTTTTTCTCAAATTTTCTTGCTCTTTCAAGCATTTCGGGCGGAATATCAAATCCGAAACGGGCACGCACTTGGTCGCTTTGCAGACCTTCGTTAAGCCTTAAACGGAGCATTACGTACTCCTCAAAGCTGCCGCCTTCGCCATCCTGAATCGGTTGAGCTTCTTCGATGAATTTGTTGATATCACGCTCAAAATAAAAGCGTTTACCGCCGATAAACGAGTGTGCCGAAGCGCCGAGGCCGAGGTATTCGCGACAATCCCAGTAAATGAGATTGTGACGGCTTTCATAGCTGGGCACAGCAAAGTTTGATATCTCATACTGCTTGTATCCGTGTTCTTCAAGGCACTTGCAAGCGGCTAAATACATATCGCAGCATTCATCTTCATCCGGAAGATTGAGCAACTTTTCGACTTTTTCAAACGGTGTGCCTTGCTCGATTTTAAGCAGGTAGCTGCTGACGTGTTTCGCACCGTTTTCAGCGCAAAACTCAATACTTTCCTTTATGCTGTCAATAGTCTGATGCGGTATTCCGAGCATAAGGTCAAGTGAAAAATTGTCGATACCTGCCGATTTAACAAGCTCTACGGCACGCTTTACCTGTTCACGGTCAGCCTGCCTGCCGAGTGCTTTCCGTTCTTCGTCAACTGCAGACTGCATACCCATTGAGATACGGTTTGCACCTGCCTTTACAAGTGCTTCCATATCTTTGAAGCTCCAGTTTTTGCATAAATCCGACGGGTTACACTCAACCGTTACTTCACAATCCGGTGTGCGACTGACATTGTTCAGGATGCTTGAAAGCCTTTCACTGCCGAGTAAAGAGGGGGTGCCTCCGCCGAAATATACGGTCGAAAAAGCACCGCCCACCTGATTATTATATAATATAATGTTTTTAATTAAGGCGTCGGTATATCTGTCTTTCAGCTCATCAGATGCGACAAGCGAATAAAAATCGCAGTAAGGGCACTTGGACGAACAGAAGGGCACATGGATATACAGACCCGGTAACTCAGTTGTCATCATCGAGCTTGAGTACAGCCATAAACGCCTCCTGCGGCACTTCAACCGTACCGAACTGGCGCATACGCTTTTTACCTTCCTTCTGCTTTTCAAGCAGCTTTTTCTTTCGTGTGATATCGCCGCCGTAACACTTGGCAAGAACGTCTTTTCTCATTGCTTTTACGGTTTCACGTGCGATAACCTTACCGCCGATTGCAATCTGAATCGGTATTTCAAACATCTGACGCGGAATGTTATCCTTGAGCTTTTCGGCAATCTTTCTTGCTCTGCCGTAAGCCTTGTCTGAGTGGATAATAAATGAAAGTGCATCAATTACATCACCGTTGAGAAGTACATCGAGCTTAACGAGCTTTGAGGGCTGATACTGTGCCAGCTCATAGTCAAACGATGCGTAACCTCTTGTACGGGATTTGAGCGTGTCAAAGAAATCGTAGATAATTTCGTTGAGCGGAAGCTCGTAGTGGATATCAACACGGTCACTTGAAATGTAAGTCATATCCTTGAAAGTGCCGCGTCTGTCCTGACAAAGCTCCATAATTGCACCGACGTAGTCGTTTGGTGCATAGATATGTGCGTTTGTCATCGGCTCTTCACAATCTGTAATGATTGCAGGGTCGGGATAATTCGTCGGGTTATCAATCTCAAGGATTGAACCGTCGGATGTGTGAATTTTATAAATAACACTCGGTACTGTTGTTACAAGGTCGAGGTTGTACTCACGCTCAAGTCGCTCTTGAATAATCTCAAGGTGGAGCAGACCGAGGAAGCCGCAACGGAAGCCGAATCCGAGAGCACCCGAGGTTTCGGGCTCATAAGAGAGGGCGGCATCGTTGAGCTGTAACTTCTGCAGTGCGTCACGCAGTGACTCGTAATCCGCACCGTCTGCAGGATAAATACCGCAGAAAACCATCGGGTTGACCTTTCGGTAACCGGGCAGAGGCTCGGCAGCAGGATTTTCTGCTGTTGTAACAGTATCACCGACACGTGCGTCGCTGACTGTTTTGATAGAAGCGGTGATGTAACCTACTTCGCCTGCGGTAAGCACATCTGTAGGCTCAAGCGAGGTTGCACGCATATAGCCGACCTCAACAACGGTAAACTGTGCACCCGTTGCCATCATACGCATTGTGTCGCCTGCTTTGATTTTACCGTCCATTACACGTACATAGACAATAACGCCGCGGTAGCTGTCGTAGATAGAGTCGAAGATAAGTGCACGAAGCGGCAGATTTTCATCTGCTGTAGGTGCAGGAACATCCTGCACAATACGCTCAAGCACCTGCTCAACGTTTTCACCTGTCTTTGCGGAAACACGCGGTGCGTTGGAGCAGTCGAGACCGATTATATCTTCAACCTCTGCCGCAACTCTTTCGGGGTCTGCGGCAGGCAGGTCGATTTTATTTATTACAGGTACAAGCTCAAGGTTGTGGTCAAGTGCAAGGTATGTGTTGGCAAGTGTCTGTGCCTCAATGCCCTGCGATGCGTCAACAATAAGCACCGCACCGTCACACGCTGCAAGTGAGCGTGAAACCTCGTAGTTGAAGTCAACATGACCGGGTGTGTCAATAAGGTTGAGCTCGTACTCCTGACCGTCCTTGGCTGTATAATTGAGCTTTACGGCATGAGCTTTGATAGTAATTCCGCGTTCACGTTCAAGATCCATATTGTCAAGAAGCTGTGCAGTCATATCACGCTTGGCAACAGAGTCTGTCAGCTCAAGCAATCTGTCTGCAAGAGTGGACTTGCCGTGGTCAATATGCGCGATAATTGAAAAGTTTCGTATATTTTCCTTGGGTACTGACAAAGAGTTCACCTCTTAATTATGTTTCTTTTTTGTTTGCTTTTTCTGTTTGGGCATCTTGTTTTCGTCCATATCAATCAGCATAAAAGCTGCAGTCCAGAGTGCAATGAAGATGAAAATGAAGAGTGTTGCCACTGTGCCGTCGGTAAGCTGTAATGTCAGAAGACGCAATATTGAATTAACTGCATCACCGATGCCGCCGATAAAAAGCGTAATAAGCTTTATGATGGTTGATTCCGAGTCAGCAGCAAGAGCGTTGATGATTTTATCAAGTCCTACGGGACCTTCGGTAATAAGCGAAGTTGTTTTGCCGAAGGATATCATAACGCCTATTGTAGAAACTATGCCGGAAACGGAAAAAATAAGGTTAAGCTTGCGTGAGTTTGTGAAAACAGAACAGATTAACACAGCAAGCATCATAAGAAGCATTAGAACTATAAACACAATGGTTGTAATAACCGGTGCTTTGAGCGGAGCAAGAACAGCTGCGAGTCTTTCTGTCATTTGAAATTCCCGGCTGCCAAAGTCGAAATCCTGAATCATTTTGTAAATTTCGTTAAGTGAGAATTCATCGGCTATTATGCCTACAGGTGTTTCTATGGCAAAATTGATCATCTTGAGAAACCAGAGAGCGGGGACTATGAGAAGTGCTGCAAGAGCAGCTATAACTCTGTAAAGTATTTTCATTTATCTGTACCTGCTTTCTGTTATTTCCATGAAGAGTTGAGGGCAACAGTGCGGTTGAAAATAATATTATCTTCGGTGGAATCCTTATCTACGCAGTAGTAGCCCTGACGCATAAACTGGAATGTGTCGCCTGCCTTGAGGCCTTTGAGACCGCCTTCAATCTTGCAGCCTGTGAGGACTTTAAGCGAATCGGGATTGAGGTCGGCATCACTTTCGGGTGTTTCGACATTGTAAAGTCTGTCGTAAAGGCGTACTTCTGCTTCGATGCAGTCGTCTGCACTTACCCAGTGGAGTGTACCTTTAACCTTACGGCCGTCGGGTGAGTTACCGCCCTTGCTTGCAGGGTCATAAGTACAGTGCAGGCAGGTTACGTTGCCGTCGTCGTCTGCTTCATAGCCTGTGCAGGTTACGAAGTATGCACCCTTGAGTCTTACCTCGTTGCCGGGGAAGAGACGGAAATACTTCTTGACAGGCTCAACCATAAAGTCGTCACGCTCAACAAAAAGGTTGCGTGAGAATGTAACTTCACGCTTGCCGAGCTCGGGCTTATCGGGGTTGACTTCGACCTCGATTGTCTCTGTCTGGCCTTCGGGATAGTTGTCGATAACAACCTTGAGCGGGTCAAGTACAGCCATTGCACGGGGTGCGTTTGCGTTGAGGTTGTCACGTACGCAAGCCTCAAGCAGGCCGTAGTCAACAACGCTGTAAGCCTTGGAAACACCGACTCTGTTGATGAATTCACGCACTGCTGCTGCAGGATAGCCTCTGCGGCGCATACCGCAAAGAGTTACCATTCTCGGGTCATCCCAGCCGCTTACAATGCCTTTTTCAACAAGCTCAAGGCACTTACGCTTACTTGTCTGGCAGTAGTTAACGTTAAGACGTGCAAACTCAATCTGTCTGGGCGGCTCTTCAAAACCTATCTGCTCGAGGAACCAGTTGTAGAGCGGTCTGTGATTCTCAAACTCGAGTGAGCAGAGAGAATATGTTACCTTTTCCTTTGCATCGGAGAGGGGATGTGCAAAGTCGTACATCGGGTATACGCACCACTTATCACCTGTCTGGTGGTGGCTGACATGAGCAATACGGTAGATAACGGGGTCACGCATATTGATGTTGGGTGAAGCCATATCAATTTTAGCTCTGAGCACACGCTCACCGTTTGCAAATTCGCCGTTTGTCATACGCTCAAAAAGGTCGAGGTTTTCTTCGATTGAGCGGTCACGGTAGGGGCTGTTTTTACCGGGCTCTGTGAGTGTACCGCGGTATTCTCTGATTTCGTCTGCACTAAGGTCACAGACGTAAGCCTTACCGTCTTTGATGAGCTTTATTGCACACTCGTAAATGAAATCAAAGTAACTTGAAGCATAAAGACACTCATTCCACTTGAAGCCGAGCCATTCGATATCCTCTTTGATAGCGTCAACGTATTCGACGTCTTCCTTTGAAGGGTTAGTGTCGTCAAGACGGAGGTTACATACGCCGCCGTATTTTTCAGCAGTACTGAAGTCTATGCATATAGCCTTTGCGTGGCCTATATGAAGATAGCCGTTAGGTTCCGGTGGGAAACGGGTCTGCACTCTGGTGTTGACACCTGCGGCGAGGTCTTCATCAATAAAATCGTGAATAAAATTTGATACTGATACTTTTTCTTCTTCCATTGTTAGTTACCTCCGTATATTAAAGAGTTGAAATAGCGTTGTTGATTCGGGCTGTTACCTCGTCCTTACCGAGAAGCTGCATGATTGCACACAGGTCCGGCGTGTTGGAGCGTGAAGTAACTGCCATTCGGATTACACCCGAAACATCGCCTACGTGGCCTTTGAATGCGTCGGGATTCTTCTTGTAGTCCTTTACGTTGGGTGTGAAGCCGAGAGGCTCGCACATATCTTTAATCTTTGCAAACCATGCATCCTTATCGTCTGCAGGGTCGTATATTTCGAGATATTTGCCCAGTATTGCCTTTATATCCTCAACCGCGAGCTTTTCATCAAACTTAACGTCTGCAGTATAAATCTCATTATAGAAGTAGCTGACAAATGCTTTGACTTCGCTCCACTTTGCGATATCCTTACGGGGTTTGGGACCCTCGCGGTCGATATTGAGCACTGCTGTGGAGAATGCAGGGTCAGCTGTGAAGATTCTGTTGAAATCTGTATCAAACTCTGCAGACCACTTTGCAACGTTTTCGTAAACCTCGGCAGCACTCATAACGGAGATTACGTTTTTGCTTACGTCGTTGAGCTTGACAAGGTCGAACAGACAGCCGCTGATGCTCATTTTCTTGAGGTTGAAGGGGAATTTGGAAATATCTTCCTTCGGGTTTGCTCTTCTCCAATCTTCAAAGTTGGAGTTGATAAGGGTGAGAAGGTATTCGAGCACGCTTTCCTTCGGGAAGCCCTCTTCTACAAAGTAGCCTACTGCTGCTTCGGGGTCCTTACGCTTTGAAAGCTTACGCTTGTCGCCTGTCTCTTCGTCTATCTTGAGCACCTGAGGTGTATGCGCATACTTGGGAAGCTTGTAACCGCAGGCTCTGAAAAGCTCAATGTGCTTGGGGACGGATGAAATCCATTCCTCACCGCGGATTACGTGAGTTGTTCTCATAAAGTGGTCGTCGCAAGCATGTGCGAAGTGATATGTCAGTATACCGTCGGATTTGAGAAGTACTTCGTCGATTATGTTTTCGGGCATTTCAATCTTGCCCTTGATAACATCGTCGAAGGCAATACGCTTGTCCTCGCTGCCCATTGAGCGAAGACGGAGCACATAGCTTTCGCCTGCGTTGATTCGTCTTTCCTGCTCTTCAAAGCTCAGGTCGCGGCACTTGGCATATTTGCCGAAGTAGCCCTTGATGAGTGCGCCGTCGCTTTCCTGTTTTTCTCTGAGTGCGGTAAGCTCGTCCGCAGTACAGAAGCAGGGATAGGCGAGGCCTTTTTCAACAAGGCTCTTGGCAATTGTCTGATATATTTCTGCACGCTGACTCTGGGTATAGGGGCCGTATGCACCTTTTTCTGTGCCGAAGCCCGTCACACCTTCGTCAAACTGTGTGCCGAAGTAATCAAAGCCCTTTACGATTGCGGAAACACCGTCGTCAACCTCACGCTTTTTGTCGGTGTCCTCAATACGAAGGTATGAGATACCGCCGGATACACGGGCTGTGAGTATATCGACAAGAGCACCGAAAAAGCCGCCCATGTGAAGATAGCCTGTCGGGCTGGGGGCAAAACGTGTTACCCTCGCACCTTCGGGCAAATCTCTTGGGGGATAGAGTGCTTCGTAATCTTCAGGGGTTTTGGTAATGTGCGGAAATAAAAGTTGTGCAAGTTTTTCGTTGTTTGTCATATATATGGTTACCTTTCAAAGTGTGTTTTTAAAAACAATGACGTTTATCAGATTTATCGTCTTAAAAATTTTATGTGTGAGAGAAGTATACGGTGCGTGTGTACGTATCGGATTCGATAATAACACCTTTGCTTGTATAGGCTATTTCAACTGTAAGGAATTCGTTGTTTTGGGGCTTGTACTTAAGGTCATAAGTGCCCGAATCTTTGAGCTTGATTTTGCCGCCGATATCGACAGCTTTGCCGTTAATTGTTACGGACTGTATTTCGATAGCGGCCTCTGAGAGGTTGCGCAGCGTGATAGTGTCGCTTGAATCGCTGTAGTAACCTGATGACTGCGGACCGTTATACTTTGCGTAAACGCCGTCAAGCGGAGACTGTGCAATTTCAAACTGCGGGAATCTCGGGTCAGAGTGTACATCTTTTATATTATCGGTAAGCACAAGCTCGAGAAGAAGAGCTCTTGTATATGTGTCCCACCAGGTCTGGGTATGATACTGCTCGTAATTGAACCAGGTGTTTTCGGGCAGATAACAAGTGGAAGCATCAAGTGTGCGTGTAGGTGATACGTGATTGTGTGTCGGGTCGGTGCAGGTAGTGTTGAGCTGCTTGTAACCCTCGGAGAAACGTTCGCCGAAAGTTGCGGGTGTAGCGCCCGATGTGTTTACTGTGTCGATAATAAAATCGGAGTCAACTTCTTTGCCTGTACCTATGTGAGAGCCGTAGTTGGCAAGGATGCCGATATTGACACCTGCCTCCTGTGCTTTCTTGAGGCCTTCGCTCATATTCGGCATACACTCAAAGTGCATTTTATCTGCTTTTTCTATAATTTCTGCATTCTCGACAGGGTCAAGATAAACGTCACGCAGTTTGACATAGGTTTCAGTGTCCATAAGGTCCCATATACTGCCGAAGCGGATTACATAGGGCAACAGTACTTCGTTGAACGCCGTTTTCAGCAGGCTGTTAAGAAACTCTGCCGGTAATATATTGCCGAGCCAGCGCAGGTCAAGCTCGGTATGGAGCATAACTCCGCCGAAACGGAGAAGCTCGTTGAGGTCGAATGCTACGGGGTCGGGGCCCAATAATTCCATTACAAGGCTTGTGCCGCCTATTGCAGGTGAGTTCATAACTGCATTGTCAACCTTGCCTTCTGTACCGTGGTAGTAGAGGTAGGTTGCAACAAGCTGGCCGCCGTGACTCATACCGTAAAGGTCAACCTTGTCACTGCCTGTATACTCGAGCACTTCGTCAATAAACTTCATCAGGTGCTCGCAGTTGTCAAGGTGACTTCTGCGCCAGTCTGTGTTGAAGATATAAATTCTGTCTTCGGGAATTGTACGGCTGAGGTCTTCGATGAATTCGCCTTCAGTCATCGGGAGATATTTGCCGTTCTTTTCTTCGTTGATATATTTGACGTTTGCCTCTTCGATGTAATAGGGGTAAGAGGAAATGTTGTATTTTGATGTGCCGTCTGGATTCATTGAGATATTGTCGAACCATTCTGCCGTTAAATTACGGAAACACTCAACAAACGGAGCGGTGTCACCCTTGGCATAATCTACAACACTGCCTATTATATCGAATAAGTTGAGGCCGACCTTGCCGACAACATCAAGAGGGTCAAACGTCCATACCTGCTCCTCGGTTTCGAGGCCTCTGTCTCTTATGAGCTTGGGGCCTGAATAGCCTTGGATGAATATGAGCGGATGTCCGTCCCACTCAAATGCAGGAGTTTCGTCTTTTGCCTGAATTGAGAAGGAGACCGAACAGAACAGTAGAGTTATGCTTAAGAAAAAACAGAGAAACTTTTTCTTCATTGTTTAAAGACTCCTTGAGTTATGCGGCTGTGAAATAAAATGTTTTTGTGTAGGGTGATGAGAGCGGCTTGCCCTTGCGAGCGTATACCATTTCCACTTCGATGAAATCTTCATCTTCAAGACCGGAGCAGGGGATAAGGATTTCTTCGCCCGGTGCTACAGCGGTCTTTTTCTCAATCTCAAACTCAACACCGTCTGCTTCAAGTGAGCGGATGACGAGTGTATGCTCTTTGGAAATGTTGCGGATAAGCAGGGTGTCTGTTTCGGCGGTAAATCTGCCGGATACTGTGTTTGTGAATTTTGCATATACGGCATCTACGGGACACTGAGCAAGCTCAAACTGAGGATAGTCAGGGTCTGAATAAATATCCTTGATGTCGTCTGTAAGAAGCAGCTTGAGAAGCAGGCTGAGTGAGTAGCTGTCGTAAGCTGCCTGACCGTGATACTGTCCGTTTATAAACCACGTATTTTCGGGCAGATATGCACAGGTTGCATCAACTGTGCGTGAAGGTGAAATATGGTTGTGTGACTTGTCATCACATACTGTGTATTTGGGTGTGTAATCGTCTGCAAAGCGCTCGCCGAAAGCGGCTGCGTATGCGCCGGATGTGCTTGCGGTGTCGATAACGAAGTCTGCATCGATTGCTTCTCCCGAACCGAGACGTGTGCCGTAGTTTGACATAATGCTGATGCTGACGCCCGAAGCCTGAGCGGCACGCAGACCTTCACCTATGTTTGCCATACAGTCATAGTGCATCTTGTCTGCTTTTTCGATAATACCTGCGTTAACTGTCGGATCGAGATGCTTTGCTTTGTAATTGTCGTAGGTTTCAATATTCATAAAATCCCAGATGCTGCCGAAGTTGAGAGCAACGGGCTGGAATACTTCAACAAATACTACCTTGAGCAGCTTGTTGAGGAATTCGCCGGGGAGAATTTTGCCGAGAAAGCGAAGATCAGCTTCTGTTTGAAGCATAACGGAGAGGAAACGGCTGATTTCATCCATACTGAAGTTTGCCGCACCGTCGCCGAGCAGACCGTTTACAATGCTTGTGCCGCAGATTGAAGGAACGTTGAGCACTACGTTGTCAACTTCACCTTCTGTACCGTGGTAGTAGAGGTAGGTTGCGGCAAGCTGACCGCCGTGACTGAGGGCGTAAATATCGACCTTATCTTTGCCTGTTATAGCGAGCACTTCGCCGATAAAGCGGTCGAGGCTTTCTGAATTCTCGACCTGACCCATACGCCAGTCGTTGTTGAAGATATAAAGCGACTCGTCAGGTACGTATTCACGGATTGCGGTTGTAAGCCCGGCTTCGGGAATAAATGCTTCCTGTCCGTTTTCAACCAGTGTTGCAACAGAAGCGTCTTTTGCATAGTAGGGGAAAGTAGTTACATTATATTTTGATGAACCGTCCGGAAGGCAGGACATATTGTCGAGCTTTGCAGCTGCAAGGTCGGCAAAGCCGTTTGCAAGCATTTCACTGTCGCCCGTAATGGCATAAATGACAATACCTGTAAGAATGCCGGGTAAGGAGGTGAGGATTTTTGCAATATCAAACTCCGAGCCTGCACCGAGTATGGTTTCTTCTGTTTCGAGGCCTTGGTCCTTGATAAGAGGTGAGCCTGTGAAGCCCTGAAGGAATATTACGGGGTCACCGTCCCATGCGATTGTTTCGGTTTCTTCGGCGACAGTTTCATCGGTTGCAACGGCACCTACTGCCACTGTACCTGTCAATATTGTAAGACAAAGCAATATGCTGATAAGCTTTTTCATAAAATTTCTACCGTCCTTTCGAGAACAAAATTAATCCTCAACTTCTGCGTTTTTCTGAGCTTTCTTGAATTCCTTTGCAAGGAAAACGAGCGGAATGAATATAAGCAGACCGATTGCGGCTGAAGCGAGGAAAATATGCGGTGCGGGAGTTGCGAGAATTTCACCGTAATCGTTGGCATAGGTTGTTACTGAGTATTTTTCGGAAATGTTTTCTGCAACAGTCGGACCGATAAGCATAGGCAGAAGCACAGAGAATATCATTCTGATACCCTGAAGCTGACCTGTTTTGTCTTCGGGAGTGAAGTCGCGTACAGCCGCACCAAGCATAATCATAAGCAGACCGTAGCCGACTATTGTTGCAAGTGCGGCAAAGATGAAGTAGAGGATGTTATCGTCTGCAAAGAATACGCATACGAGACCGATAAGGTAAACTATAGCGGCAGGGAAAAGATAAGGTGCTTTGCCCTTCTTATCGCTCATAGAAATTATATAAACAAGGAAACCGACCATTACTGCAACGTAAGCAACCAGAAGAATAATTGTGCCGACGTTGAGCTTTGAACCGAGAGATGATAAATCGAGATGTTTGTCGAGGTAGATGAAAATATAGGGGAAGAATACCTGGCTTGATACGGAGAAAATACCCATACATACAAGTGAAATGTAAAGACGCTTGTTGTTTTTAATGACATTGGGCTTGAAGCCGTAAACAAGGGTTTCAACAAAGCCTGCAGTTGTCTTTACATTTGTGCGTGATTCCTTAATGGTGAAGATACCGATGATACCGCAAACGGTAACAATACCGCCGAGGATAAGGAAGTAAAGCGAGTATTCACGCTGACCTACTTCTTTGCTGTCGCCGAAGATTGCACCGAATGAACCTGTAACGGCAAGGGTTGCAACAACGGGAATGATTGCAAGGAGTGATTCGATTTTTGCCCTGTTTGAGGATGTACCGATATCTGTTACCCATGCATTGAATGCAGCGTCGTTACTTGTTGAACCCATAAAGGTCATAAGGCCGTCCATTATAATGACAAGTGTAACGGTTGCCGAAACAGCTGCGCCGACGTTTGTGCCCATAATTTTAGCAATGAATTCGGGGTTGATAACTGCAAAGGCAATAACAGTGAGGCCCCAGAGAATATAGCCGCCGCAAATGAAAATTTTGCGTTTGTTTATTTTATCACTCAGACTGCCCATAAAGAGCGTTGTGAGGAATGCTACGATAGCGCTTACACCAATCATTACGGAAATATCGTGCATATCGCCGCCGACTTTAAGCATATAGAGGTTGAAGAAGTTGTTTTCGACAGCCCATGCAACCTGACCCATAAAACCGAACATAATGAGGTTGAGCCAAAGGCTGAACGGAAGCTTGCCGCTTTTTGATTTTGCCATTGTAAATCCGCCTTTCTCGGTTGAAACCTGCTGTTGGGCAGACTTCAACTAATAAATAATTATTATATATAATAACAGATAAATTAATACTCGTCAATGAGTATTACAAACAATAAAAAAATTTTTTATTTATACTTCACATTTGAAAAAAATGTGTTATAATTACACTGAATACCTTGGGTCGGTATGCAAAAAACCGACAAAATATAAGGGAGAGTAATGAAAATGTCACTTGAAAAGATTCTTATCGTTGACGATGACACCAACATCTGCGAGCTTCTCAGACTCTATATCGAGAAAGAGGGTTTTAACGTTGTTATTGCGAATGACGGTGCTACGGCAGTTAAAATGTTCCGCGAGCAGCAGCCTGACCTGATGCTCCTCGATATTATGCTGCCCAAGCTTGACGGTTGGCAGGTCTGCCGTGAAATCCGCAAGATTTCGGATAAGCCGATAATTATGCTTACCGCAAAGGGCGAGACCTTTGATAAGGTGCTCGGTCTTGAACTTGGTGCAGATGACTACATAGTCAAGCCTTTTGACACCAAAGAGGTTGTTGCCAGAATCAAGGCTGTACTGCGCCGCTCGGGCACAACTGCACCTGTTGCCGCAGTGCAGGAGGTACAGTATGACAAGCTGCTCATCAATCTTACAAATTACGAGCTTCGTGTTAACGGTATTCAGGTTGATACTCCGCCCAAAGAGATGGAGCTTATATACCACCTTGCAAGCAACCCCAACAGAGTTTATACACGTGACCAGCTTCTTGATGAGGTATGGGGCTTCGACTATTACGGCGATTCCCGTACTGTCGACGTTCACGTAAAGCGCCTTCGTGAAAAGCTTGAAGGTGTTTCGGATAAGTGGGAGCTTCGTACCGTATGGGGCGTAGGCTACAAGTTTGAAACCAGAGATTAATTTATGAGAAAGAGAAGAAGAAGGCGTCACAGTATATCGCTTCGTGCGAAATATACTATTATGCTTGCCTCTATAATTATTGCGTGCTTTTTGTTGCTCGGCATTGCTCTTGTTGCATTTGCCGGGCGCTATTGGCGCGACCAGAAGGTCGATCTTCTGACCGAAAACACCCACAATGTAGCTCAGTCTGCTTCCGAATTGCTTTCGGGCGGATATATATCGATGTACGGTGACGGTGACTCGGTTGCCGCGCTCGGTTCATCACTTTCACTCATATCCACTTCGATTGATGCCGATGTTTTTATTTGTGATACTACGGGCCATATCATAATGTGCCGTGATTTCCTTGTTGACGGTACACCTGTGGCCAATGCGTGTGAGTATCACGACAACTTTGTTGTACCCGAAGAAATAATCGACGAAGTTTTTATGGACCCTTATTCAACGGTTATCACGCTTGACGAGGTCAGCGTTTTTGATGACAATACTGACAACAAGCTTGATGAGTCGCATTTCATTGTCGGTGAGCCCGTTATGGTTGAGGGGCATACCGTTGCACTCGTCTTTGCCGTTGCACCCGAAAAAGAAGCTATGCTGAGTTTCGTTACGCCTATAGTTCAGCTGATTGCTGTTGCACTTTTTGCTGTTATGCTATTCGCTATTATGGCAATATATATTGCATCGCATATTATGACTAAACCGCTGAAGGATATGGCGGCTGTTACCAAAAGTTACGGTGAAGGCGATTTCAGCCCCAGAATACGGATTAAGAGAAAAGATGAAATCGGTCAGCTTGCTTCATCGATAAATGCCATGGCGCGCAGTCTTGCTCAGCTCGAAAGCTCGCGACGCAGTTTTGTTGCAAATGTTTCACACGAGCTTAAAACTCCGATGACAACAATCAGCGGCTTTATCGACGGTATACTTGACGAAACTATACCGCCGGAACAGCAGGAATACTATCTCAGGATTGTATCCGAAGAGGTCAAGCGCCTTTCAAGAATTGTTGTTTCAATGCTCAACCTTTCAAAGATTGAAGCAGGTCAGCTCGACCTCAGTATAAGCGATGTTGACTTGTCCGATATAATCCTCAACACATTCCTGAATCTTGAACAGAAGATAAGCAACGGAAGTATAGAGGTGCGCGGTCTTGATAACCTCAGCAAGCATTTTGTCAGAGCTGATAAAGATATGCTCGGTCAGGTTGTGTATAACCTTGTTGACAATGCCGTAAAGTTTACACCCGAGCAAGGCTATATTGCAGTAAGGGTTATTGAGAATGAAGACTCCACAGAGGTTCATATACTCAACAGCGGCACGGGAGTTGCAACTGACGAGCTTCAGAAAATATTTGAGCGTTTTTACAAAGTTGATAAGTCACGAAGTGCCGATGCAAAGAGTACGGGACTCGGACTTTACATTGTAAAGAGTATACTCGAGCTTCATAACGGCAAAATATATGCTGAAAGCGTTGAAGGCAGGTATACCGAATTTGTTTTCACGCTGCCAAAATAACTGCGTGCAACACAAAACGCACAAATTTTTTAAAATGAGTTAACAATATCGAAATGCGAATATAACGAGACTCTAATATGCTTGTTAAGCGGTATTGAATCAATACCGCTGACAAGTTTTAAGGAGAGAGTAAATATGGATGAAATGAAAAATAACACACCTGAAGCAGAAGGTGTGTCTGCGGGCGAATCATCTGTTGAAATGCCTGCCGGAACGGAGTATTACAAAGGTGATTCAGACTTTGTTGAGCCTGCAGAACCCCGATATCAAGTACCTAAGCAGCCGCAGATGTCTGAGCAGCCGCAGGGCGGATACTATAATAATTCTTACGGCTACAATACACAGGGTGCGTATCAGCCTCCCGTACAGCCTTACGAAAGCAATTATGTAAATAACAATGCAAATTATGCACCTGACAGCACTTGGCGGATAAGTGAAGAAGAAAGAAAAAAGATGAGTGATAGCAACCGCAAGGGTCGCAAGGCTTTCCTTATTGTGCTTGCCGTTGTTGTAGCGGTTTCAGCAATTGTAATTCCGGTTGCACTTTCGGGTAAAATCAATTTTGCACAATTGTTCCAGAACACCGAAACTACGAGTGAGCCTCCCACAATTAACGAAAATGCTCCTCAGCTGAATATCAGCAATACCCCCGTAAACGATGGCGGTGCAAGCAATGGCGCACTTACATCTGAACAGGTTTACGCAAAGATTGCGGCAAGTAACGTAGCGGTTATGGTATATAAGAACAATAATCTTTATACTGAGGGTACGGGTATTGTTATGAAAGAGGATAAAGTTGGTGAATACACCTATATTCTCACATGTGCCCATGTTATATCCGAGCCCGGTACAGATATGGCAATACAGATGGAGGACGGTGTCCGTCACGATGCCGAAATGGTAGGTTACGACCTGCGTACTGATATCGGTGTGCTCAGAATAAAGGTTTCCGGTCTTAAGGCTGCAGAATTCGGCAACTCCGATTCACTCAAGGTAGGCAGCACGGTTTATGCTATCGGAAATCCGGGCGGCTCTGCTCTTTTCGGTACATTTACCGACGGTAAGGTTTCTGCAATCGGCAGAACAATTACAAGCAGTATCGGATACGATATGGTCTGTATTCAGCACAATGCTGCAATCAGTCCCGGTAATTCCGGCGGTGCACTTGTAAACGAATTCGGTCAGGTAATAGGTATCAATTCCTCAAAAATTGCCGCTACCGATTTTGAAGGTATATCTTTCTCAATTCCGATAACTCAGGCTCAGGATATTATAAATAAAATTATGCTCTATGGCTATGTGCCCGGCAGACCGAGACTCGGTATCTCTTATGTTGCCAACGATTCTCAAGAAATCAGCGGTATCTACAGTATGGCGGTACAGATGATGGATCTTCCGAGCGGATCACTTGTCATTTATTCAATTGACGATGAAAGTGATCTTGCAAATACCGATGTTCAGCCCGGTGATATGATCACTGCTGTGAACGGCAAAAAACTTGATACGGCGGATGTGCTTCTTGAAACTATTGAAAAATCGGCAGTAGGTGATGAGCTTGAGCTGTCAATTTTCAGAATCGAGAGCGATTATTCAACAAAAGAGTTCAAAGTCAAGGTTAAGCTTATTGAAGAAAATAGCAGGAATAATCAAAAAGAAGAACCCACAACAAGAGAAGTATTAAGATGAAAATTTACGAATTTGAAGGAAAAACAATATGAACAGCACTGTTTTTGAAAAGACAAAATACTTTATAATCGATATGGACGGTACATTTTATCTCGGCGGTGAGATTATTGAGGGTGCGGACAGATTTATCGACAAGGCACTCGCAACCGGCAGGGATTTCAGATTTTTCACCAACAATTCCTCAAACAATGTTGAGGTCTGTTGTGAGAAGCTCAAAAAAATGGGCTATCCCGTTTCTGAAGATAAGATTATAATATCTTCTCACGTAACTATTGATTATCTGAACAAAAATCATAAGGGTGAGCGTGTGTATCTGCTCGGTAATGAGCGCCTTACCAACGATTTTATCAAGGGCGGAATCAACCTTGTTGATGAAGATCCCGATATTGTCGTACTTGGCTTTGATACAACACTTACTTATGAGAAAATCAATAAGGCAGCCAACTATATTGCAGGCGGCGCTGTTTATATCGCAACTCATCCCGACTTTAACTGTCCGATGGCAAACGGATTTATGCCCGATACAGGTTCTATGATTGAAATGTTTGCTGCTTCTACGGGCAAACGTCCGCTTGTTATGGGCAAACCTATGACTCATACGGTTGATTATATTACCTCGCTTCTCGGCTGTCAGCGTGACGAGATTGCCTTTATAGGAGACAGACTTGCAACCGATATTGCTATCGGCGCTGACCACGGTATTCCATGTGCACTTGTGCTTACGGGTGTTACCACTACGGAAGAGTATGAAACTGCAGGAATCCCCGCAAGCGTTGTGGCTGAAAGTCTTGAGGCGCTTGGAGAATATATCTGATCAGTTTTTTCGGCGAAAGGGGAATGAAAATGTTTGCTGAAAATTTAAAGAAATACCGTAAGCTTTCCGGTTTCAGGCAGGATGATATTGCAAAGATTATCGGTCTTGACCGTTCTGCATACGCATACTACGAAAGCGGAAAAACAGAGCCCAGCATAGATAATCTTAAAAAGATAGCCAAAATGCTCGGCGTGGATATGAATACTTTACTCGGTTTTGATGTGCCTGAACCTGTACTTGCGGTTTGCAACAGCGAGCCTAATGCTTATTCCGTTGCTGACGGCATTCAGGAGAATGACCTTGGTAAATGTACATCTGAAGAACGCTATCTTATTGCGTGTTATCGCGCCTGCGAAAACAAAAGCGGAATAGTACAGGCTGTAAGTGAGATTTACGAAACTGAAATTCTGGAATAAGGGAGAGTACTTTATGTACTGTAATAATTGCGGAAAAAAAGTAGCTGACGGTGTTTCCGTCTGTCCCGAGTGCAACACACAGTTGCCGTCAAATTTTGTCAGCGCGTCAGCGCCTGTGCAGAAAGAAAAAAAGTCTGCAAGTCCTAAAGCGAAGGGCTATGCGGCAATAATTTCAGCTTTGCTCGCTTTTCCGATGCTTATATGTCTGATGATGGATTACCTTGGAGCACCGCCTCTTGTACATAAAATACTCGATATTTTCGGGATTGAAGCAGAGCTTCTTGAGCAGGGCAATATGGATTGGTCGCTGTATCTTCTCGGTTTTGTTATGTGTATATGGATGGCGGCTGTGCTACCTGTGCTTAAGCCTAAGTACCCTGTAGCAACTGCGTGCGGTTGCCTTGCGGTAATTTCGCTGTATATGCTGCTCCTTGGCTATATAAACGACGGGGCAGAGTGGTACCGTGAATGGGTGCTTCCGATATTCCTTATGATTACACTCTCTTCAGCATTAATGAGTATTCTCATATCGTATAAGATAATAAAAGGTAACCATATAGCAACGGCAATCGGTGTTCAGATAGCTCTTCTCACAGTAGGTTTTGAGATTCTGAGCGATATGAATATTTTTGGCGAAGTCAATCTTCGCTTTTCACTGATATCAGCCGTTTCAATTATCGGTGCGGTAATAATTTACGAGGCAATCAATTATACTGTGAAAATTAATAAAAAATAAGATAAGTTTAAACGGAGACACTTCAGAATAAAGTGTCTCCGCTTTTTATTCTAATTCCATTTTCTTGGCAATACCGGCGCTGATTTCTCCGAGTATTTCGGTGCTGATGTGTATGGTGTCCGAGTCTTTTTGTATGTTTATTGTTTGTGAGCAGATATACACTCTGTCAAGTCGCCTGAGCTTTTCTGTCATATAGTTTTCGACGGCATCCAGCATCAGCTTTGAATCGTCAGCCTCTGTTGCGTTTTCGGAATATGTGCGGTAGATTTTTCGTGTTACGCCGAGGGGTATTACAGTTTTGCCGATTAAGATATGTTTGTGTCGCGTAGAGGCAGGGGCAGTACCGCTGTCTTTATAATAAAGAGGTATGTCGATTCCCATAAAGTGAAGCGTTGTTTTGACTTTTTCGTCTGTCAGCGTCAGTACAGGTTTAGTGCGGTTTGTGACGGTTTCAAAGCTCATATCTGCGCGTATCAGTGCGTAGGCTTCGGCGTGCCTTAATCTTACGGCGCCGTCTCTTAACTCCACGAAGCCGCCTGCAAGTGCTTCGCCTGCTCTTACCGCTTCACCTTCTTTGTGCATTTTTGTGCCCTGATATACCTCTATTGCTGCAATCTGACCGTCAACAGTGCTTACTACATCGCAGGGGAAATCTTTGTCAATTTCGGTAGCTCTGTATGCTGTTTCGGATACCTGTACTTCTATACATGAACCGATTACGTTTACCGACATATAGGAAAGCTCGGGCAGTGAATGAATTGCATGAAATCGTGCTGATGCCGCATCTACATTTTTTCGCAGGGTGCCGGGCTTGATGCCTGACTCTGCAAGCACGGCAAGTATCTCTTCGTCTGTGATGCGGTTGTTGCCGCTTATGTTGATGCTCCATACCATTGTTGACATCAGTGTAATAAAGCATACTCCTATGATGAATCCGCAAAGCAATCCCGACCTGCGACGGTATTTGTTGATGAAAAACGGCAGACCGTGGCGGGAAATAATTTTTGTAACCATACCCGAGCGTACGGCACAGGATTTTATTTTACGGTAATGTATAGCTCTTGTGCAAGCAGTAATGCGGTTGCCTTCAACATCAAGTGCCCATAGCGTAATACCGTTTCTGCTGCAAAGGTTGAGGAATCTTTCACTGAATCCGCCTTGAGCACGGAAATGAACATAGCCGTAAAAAAGGCTGAGTAATTTTGCAAAAATAATAGTTTATCACCCTAACTGAATTCGATGCTCAGGAATTTTCCGTGTATTACCGTACGCTCATCGTCAAAATTCTGCATTTCAAGAGCGTCACCGCAGAAGCTGGCACAGCAGTTGCCGAGGTCAAGTGTTATTTTGTCTTTGCTGTATTCTATGATTCCTTTGCAACCGTCTATGTCAGCTTCTTCGTTGCCTGTCAGGTCAATCTTCGCGTATCCGTTGAATGCGGATTTAGGCAGTCCCGAGCTTTGTATAAACTGTGATATCAGCTTATCTTTCTTCAAGTGTCAATCACCCCGTGTAATATATATTACTTTTTTTCAATAGTTATGTGTTGGGGTGATATAAAGTGAAAAGTTTCAAGGGGCTATCGGTTTTGTCTGTTTTGGTTGCGGTCGGAATCGGGGGGATTATATTGTTTTTTCCCCGGGCGTCACTTGAGGGTGTTCGCTCGGGTGTTGAGTTGTGTCTGAATGTCGCCGTGCCGTCGCTGTTTCCTTTTATGGTTGTAAGTATATTTGTTTCGGGCTTTGCGTTGCCGAAAAGAATTTCAGGTGCAGTTTCGGCTGTGATGCGGCTTTTGTTTCGCTTGCCCGGTGATGCAGTGTATGCGATTGTGTCGGGACTTGCCGGAGGATACCCCGTAGGCTGTGCCGTTACGGCAAGGCTGTATTCTCAGGGCAAAGTAACCCGCGAGCAGGCTCAGCGGATGACGCTTTTTTGTATCAATTCGGGGCCTGCGTTTGCTGTTACGGCTGTCGGGTCGATTATGCTTGGCAGTGTCAGGGCAGGTGTCATTGTTTATGCTTCGCTTTGCATATCGGCATTGTTAATCGGCTTTGTACTGCGCTTTTTTGCGCCTGCACCTATAACAGATGAAAACAGGGGTATTTCGGATGTTCCGCTTTCGGACAGATTTGTTGAAGCGACGGAAAAGGCAGCTGTGTCAATGCTGAAAATCTGTGCGTGGATTACTCTTTTTTCGTGCTTTTTCTCTTTGATAAATGAATTCGGATTTGATAAAAATGTTGTGACTGCAATCCGTTGTCTGCTTGAAGCTACGGGCGGTTGCCGTGCAGTAAGTGAATACGGTAACATTTACTGTGTTACGGCAACACTCGGTTGGTCGGGCTTGTGCGTTATCTGTCAGGTGTTGGGCGATATCCGCAAGGTGGGTACTCCGTTTGCTTTGTTTGTGTCATTCCGTGCAGTGCACGCAGCTCTTTCTGCGGTTGTTTGTCACTTGTTGCTCACTGCTTTTCCTTTGGAGGCTTCTGTTTTTGCTCCGTTTGCAGCGTATACGGCGGTTGAATTCTTTTCTGCCTCGGCACCTGCCACGCTTGCTTTGCTCGGACTTTGTACGGTTTTTATAATTGACCTTGATAGAAACAAAAAAATATGTTAATATATATATTCGGAGGTGAGGTAAGTGAAAAAGAAACTGCTCAATCTCAAATCAATAGATAAAATATGTGCAAACTGTGCGTACGGCACACACGCTCCGGACGGTGATAGTGTGCTTTGCGAAAAGCGCGGTGTAATGCTCAATATATCTTCCTGCAAAAAATTTAAATATGACCCCCTTAACCGTACTCCTGCACGCCATGTTTTAATGGATGATCATACTTGGGAGGAGTTTGTGCTGTGAGGGTGCTTGTTGCGCCGGATTCTTTTAAGGGTTCGCTTTCTGCACTTGAAGTTTGCAGTATTGTAAAAAATGCTCTTGAATCGTCTTCGTCGGGTTGCGAGGTTGACTGTATACCTGTTGCTGACGGCGGTGAGGGCACTGCGGACAGCTTTATGTTTGCGTGCGGTGCAGATTTATGTGAAGCTGAGGTTACAGCTCCCGATTTTAAAAAGGTCAGGGCACATTATGCTGTTATGGGCGATACTGCAGTTATCGAAACAGCTCAGGCAAGCGGACTTCCGCTTGTAAAGGGTAAAAAAGACCCTTTGGTTGCAACTTCTTACGGCTCGGGTGAATTGATTCTTGCCGCACTGAATAAAGGCTGCAGGCATATAATTCTCGGTATAGGCGGCAGTGCAACAAACGATGGCGGTATAGGCTGCCTTTCTGCTTTGGGTGTGCTTTTTCTTAACGAAAAAGGCATCGAAGTTGAGCCTAACGGTCTGGGTATGTCAAAAATAAAGTCAATCGATATTTCGGGTATGGATTCACGCGTCAAAGAATGTGAGTTTACTGTGCTGTGTGATGTTGAAAATCCGCTTTACGGTGAAAACGGTGCGGCTTATATCTATGCGCCGCAAAAAGGTGCGGATGCAGATAAGGTTGTTTTTCTTGATAATGCACTGCGTAACTATGAGATTGCGGTGAAGAGCTGTCTCGGCGTTGATTTCGCAGGCGATAAAGGCTCGGGTGCGGCAGGCGGTATGGGCTACGGTTTCCGTGCTTTCCTCGGTGCAACTCTCAAAAGCGGTGCAAAAACAGTGCTCGATATTTGTGGCTTTAATGAGCGTGCGGCAAAGGCAGACGTTATAATTACGGGTGAAGGCAGGTTTGACGGCCAGAGCCTTATGGGCAAAGTGCCGAGCGAGGTTATCGGCAGGGCGAACGGTAAACCTGTTGTTGTGCTCTGCGGAATGAGTCTGCTCGATTCGGCCGAAGGTGTGGCAAAGATTGTTGAAACAAATCCGCTTCATCTGCCGTTTGAGCAGGTGCTCCCGACTTGTAAAGAGTCGCTTTATGTTGCGGTTTCGGGCGATGTTGCAGATTTTTTGAAAAAAATTGAAAAAAACTCTTGACAAGTCGGTTTTGTTTTGGTATTATAGCAAAGCACTCTGCGAGACGGAACTTGCAGATTATAGTTGGTGTTTATGACATTGAGGGTCCACCCGTTCCCATTCCGAACACGGTAGTTAAGCTCAATCGTGCCGAAAATACTTGGTGGGTCACCGCCCGGGAAGATAGGTCGTTGCCAACACTTATAAAACTAGCCACCCAATAGGGTGGCTAGTTTTTTTGTTGCGAAAAACGTCGTGCCTGCACATTTTTTCTCCCTCGAAATACCTTAGTATTCCGTCGGTCGAATAAAATGCACATTCACTTCCGTTTTTGCAACAAAACTGTATTTCCTTCGGGGCAAAAAACCACGCACCTGCCCCGATTTTTGCAACAAAACTGAAACTTATGTCATTCTGAATGAAAGAATATTATCGGCTCCCTCGTTGAGGGAGCTGTCAAAACCGTAGGTTTTGACTGAGGGAGTTCAAGATCCTTCACTGCGTTCAGGATGACATTTTTATTATAAGCTGTTTTGCTTTATTGCATAAAAAGAACGCCTGTGATATAATAATTATAATTTTTTGCGAGGTGGTTTTTATGGCAATATTCAAATGTAAAATGTGCGGCGGTGACCTTAACGTTACCGAAGAAATAAAAATTATCGAGTGCGATTACTGCGGTACGAGTCAGACTGTAGCAGCTGCGGATAGTGAAAAGAAGATTACTCTTTTCAACCGTGCAAACAGACTGCGTATGATGAACGATTTTGACAAGGCGGCAGGTATCTACGAAAGCATAATTGCCGAATTTCCCGAGGAAGCTGAGGCTTACTGGGGTCTTTGCCTTTGTAAATACGGTATCGAGTATGTTGACGACCCTGCAACTGCAAAGAAAATTCCCACCTGCCACCGCTCCAGCTTCGAGAGTATTATGGATGACAGCGACTTTGAGCAGGTAATGGAGTATGCCGATGCTCTTACTCGCAAGGTCTACCGTGATGAAGCAAAGCAGATTGAAGAAATCCGCAAAGGTATAATTGCGGTGTCTGCCAACGAAGAACCGTATGATATTTTTATCTGTTATAAAGAAACGGCAGAGAACGGCGACCGTACGCTCGACTCCGTTATTGCGCAGGATGTTTACGATGAGCTGACAGGCAAGGGTTACCGTGTGTTCTTCTCACGAATAACGCTTGAAGATAAGCTCGGTGTAGAGTATGAGCCGTATATTTTTGCGGCACTTAACAGTGCTAAGATTATGCTTGTTTTCGGTACGGACTATGAGTATTTCAATGCAGTATGGGTTAAAAATGAGTGGAGCCGTTACCTCAAATTAATGGCAACTGATAAGACAAAGCACCTCATTCCCTGCTTTAAGGGCGTTGACGCTTACGATATGCCCAAGGAGTTTGCAAAACTTCAGGCGCAGGATATGGGCAAGGTCGGCGCAACGCAGGATCTGATGAGAGGTATTGAAAAAATACTGCCGAAAAACAATAATTCCGTTGCCGCACCTGCCACAGTGCAAACTGTTGCGGCAAGTGCCAATCCGTCTGTTGATTCATACCTGAAGCGTGTGTTTATCTTCCTTGCAGACGGTGATTTTAAATCTGCCGATGAATACTGTGAAAAGGTGCTGGATATCGACCCGGAAAACGGTCAGGCATATCTCGGCAAGCTGATGTCGGAGCTTAAAGTAAGAAAATTGGAGTATTTAAAAGAACTTAACAATCATTTCGACAAAAGTAACAATTACCTGAAGATCAGACAATACGGCGATACAAGCCTGGTTGCAACACTTGAAAGTTATATTGAGTGTGTCAACGTGAATATTGAGCAGACGCGTATTAATCTACGCACTAAGATTCAATCAGCTCAAAAATTACAAAACCTAATAAGTGCGAACTCTCATAGCGTAGGTGTGAAAACAGATGGCACTGTTGTCACCAATGGTAATTATGGCGATAATAGATGTAATTTAGACAACTGGAAAGATATAATTGCTGTTTCTGCAAGTACTCATACAGTAGGCCTCAAAGCAGATGGTACTGTCATTGCTGCTGGTAATAATATAACAGGTCAATGCAATGTGAGTAATTGGAAAAATATTATTGCTGTTTCTGCAGGAGGATATCATACAGTAGGTTTAAAAGTAGACGGTACAGTTGTTGCAACAAAATTTATTAATGGTAATTATGTTCCATATAGCGGTGAGTGTGATGTAAACAACTGGAAAGATATAGTTGCTGTTTCTGCAGGCCACGCTCATACAGTAGGTCTCAAAACAGATGGCACTGTTGTTGCTGTCGGTTATAATAAATACGATGCATGCTCTGTAAACAGTTGGAACGACGTCGTTGCGGTTTCTGCAGGTTACATTCATACAGTAGCACTCAAAACAGACGGTACTGTTGTTTCCGTTGGCTTTAACAAAGAAGGTCAATGCAATGTAAGTGGATGGAGAAATATAGTTGCAGTTGCGGCAGGTGGCAATCACACGATAGGTCTTAAGTCAGACGGTACGGTTGTTGCTGTTGGTAGTAATGATAACGGTCAATGCAATGTAAGTGATTGGGCAGATATAGTTGCCGTTTCTGCTGGCAGTATACACACGGTAGGTATTAAGGCAGATGGCACCGTTATTGCAGTTGGTAGTAATAACAATGATCAATGCAGTGTCAGCGATTGGCGTTTGTTTACAAACATTGACACAGTTGCACAAGAACGTAAAGAAAATATGGAAAAAGCTCGTATGAAAGTAGCTGAAGAGATTAAAGCTGAACAGGAAAGTAAAAATGCTACTGAAGAAGCTCGGGCTCAAAAAGAACTTATAGTTCAGCAGAGGCGCTCTGCCGGCCTGTGCCAGCACTGTGGTGGTGAATTCAAGGGCTTGTTTACCAAGAAGTGTGTAAGATGCGGTAAGCCGAAAGATTATTGATTGACACAGATAAAGAATACATAGAAACAAAAATAACCGCTCTGTTTGGTGTTTTCCAAACAGGGCGGTTGAATTTTTTGAGGTTTTTATTCTGCGAAACCGTTCATTTCGTTGAGGATGCTGCGTACTCTGTCAGGGCAGTCGGTGATGATGCCGTCTACACCGGCTTCAATCATAGCGCGGATATCCTCGGACTCGTCGATAGTCCAGACGTTTACCTCAAGGCCTTTTTCGTGTGCTTTTTTGACGAAGTCGCCTCTGATGCACAGCTTGTGCGGATGTGCGGCGTGGCACTGGAGCTTTTTCATCAATTTGTAAGGCGGAATGAATGCGAGGTGCGCTCTTACGTAGCCGGCAGGATAGAGGTAAGCTGTTTTGCAGCTCGGGTCAACCTGCTTGATATACTCAAGAATCTCGGGGCTGAAGCTTGAAATAAGAAGTATATCGTCAAGTCCTCTTGCCTTTACTGCATCGAGAGTTTTGCGTACAAGTGTTTCGCGTCTTGCAGTGTCCTTTTCGGGCTTAAGCTCTATATTGAGGACTTTGAGATTTTTACCGACGGCAAGGTCGAGAAACTCATCGAGAGTGGGCAAGGGAGTGCCTTTGAACTTCAGGTCGTAATATGAACCGAAATCGTAGCTTTTAAGCTGTTCAAGTGTCATCTTTTCGATTTCACCCGTACCGTTAGAAGTCTCGTCAATGGTGTAATTATGGCAGATTACGGGCACGCCGTCCTTTGAAAGATGTACGTCGGTTTCAAAACCGTCAGTGCCCATTTCAATTGCTTTCTGAAATGCGGGCAGAGTATTTTGCGGAGCACGCTTATTTGCACCTCTGTGCGTAATAATATTTACATTATACATTTTAAATCACCCTTTTTGTTTGCATCACATTGATTCGGGAACTGTTATACGGAGCATTGTGAGCACGTTGCTGAGTGTAGCCTTGACACATGAGCAAAGGTAGAGTCTTGCGTTGGTGAGTGCCTCGTCTTCACTGCTGACACGGCAGGCATTGTAGAATTTGTGGAAGAGTGTAGCAAGCTCTACGCAATAGCGTGTGATTCTTGCAGGGTCGTAATTTTTTGCAGAGTTGACAATTTCGCCTGTGAGTGAAGCAAGGTGGCTGATAAGCTCTCTCTCTTCGGGTGCGGTGAGCAGCTTGAGCTCGTCGTCAGTGCACTCAACAGCATTGATATCCTCAATGCCGAGCTTTTTGAAAATACTGCAGATTCTTGCGTGTGCATACTGACAGTAGTAAACGGGATTCTGTGCACTCTGCTCAACCGCAAGGTCAAGGTCAAAGTCCATCTGTGAGCCGGGCTCGCGGATGTTGAAGAGGAAACGTACTGCGTCAATCGGAATTTCTTCAAGAAGGTCCTCAAGTGTGATTGATTTACCTGTACGCTTACTCATTCTTACAACCTCGCCACCGCGTGTGAGGCGAACAAGCTGCATAAGAATTATATCAAGCTTTGTTGAGTCTGTGCCGAGTGCTTCGAGCACACCCTTCATTCTGGCAACGTGGCCGTGATGGTCGGCACCCCAGATGTTGATTGCCTTGTCAAACTTTCTGCCCTCGAGCTTGTTGCGGTGGTAAGCGATATCTGCGGCAAAATATGTGGGGTTTCTGTTTGCACGGACCAGGACTTCGTCTTTTTCGCCGCCGTGCTCTGTAGCCTTATACCAGATTGCACCGTCTTTTTCATATGTGAGGCCTTTATCTTTAAGCAGACCGAGTGTTTCCTCAAGCTCGCCGCTGTTGTAGAGTGAGCTTTCACGGAACCATACATCATAATCGATTCTGTATTTGTCGAGGTTAGCATGCATTTTGTCGATGTTAAGCGGCAGTGCAAACTCAACAAGTGCTGCTCTGCGCTCTTCCTCTGTTGCGGACATATACTTGTCGCCGTGAATATCGGCAAACTGCTGTGCACGCTCCTTTATATCTTCGCCGTGGTAGCTGTCCTCAGGCAGCTCAACTGCATCTTCGCCCTTAAAAATCTGCTGGTAACGGACGTCGAGAGAAAGGCCGAATTTAGCAATCTGGTTACCTGCATCATTAACATAAAATTCGCGTGTTACTTTGTAACCTGCCCAGTCGAGTACTGCTGCAAGGCAATCACCGAGTGCGCCGCCTCTTGCGTTACCCATATGCATCGGACCTGTCGGGTTTGCGGAAACAAACTCAACGTTTATTGTCTTGCCTTCGCCGTAATCGGAGCGACCGTAGTCTGCACCGCAGGCACGTACATCACGGAGAATAGCTGAATAATATTCATCGCTGAGATAGAAGTTGATGAAGCCTGCACCTGCAACCTCGCACTTTGCAACGTAAGTGCCCTCAAGGTCGATGTTTGCACAGACAGCGTCAGCTATCTGACGGGGTGCACGGCGGAAAACTCTTGCTCCTGCCATAGCGGCGTTTGTTGAGAAATCGCCGTTTGCACGGTCTGCCGGCACTTCGATATTGAATGCGGGGATTTCTGCCTCGGGCAGAGCACCTGCAGAAATTGCTTTTTTAAAAGCGGCACCGATTGCCGCAGTAAGCTTGTCCTGAACCTGTTTTACTATTATTGACATTGTTTGTACCTCAATTCGTCAATTTTATTCAAATCTGAAAGTCATCTTCAGCTCGTTGTGTGAGCAGAAGCCTGTGTTAAAATCGAGAGTGTAGCTGAAATAAAGCTCACCCTCATCTGTGCCTACACGGCTTTTTACTTCCTTGCCGTGCACGCCGAGCATTAGGTCGACATATTCTGTTGCATACATACAGCTGTAACGCTTGCCGGGCTCGACGATGAGTTGTGCGTTATGCTTGCCGCCGAGTCGCTTCATCGTGACAACACCGTCGATAAATGAAACGGTGGTTTCGCTGCCCTTGAAGTCTTCAGTTTCCTTATATGTAAGAAGATAGCCGTTTTCCTTTTGCTCATATCTGCCGACGGTAGAGAGCTTTGCTGCTTCTTTTTGTCCGTCGACAATGTGAGTATCGTTAATTGTAATTACTACCTTGCGGCTCATCGTCGGCTCTCCTTTCGCTGGATAGCGAGTGTGATAAGCCTGTCGATAAGCTCGGGGTAAGATACACCGCTGTGCTCAAACAGCTTGGGATACATACTTATTGATGTGAAACCGGGAATTGTGTTTATTTCATTGAGCAGAATCTGCTCATCGTTTACAAAGAAATCAACTCTTGAGAAGCCTTCGCAACCGAGAGCCTTATATGCCTTGATTGCCTGCTGCTTTACTGCTTTAAGCTGCTCTTCACTGATGCGTGCGGGAATAAAAAGTCCGCTTGTACCTGCGACATACTTGGCATCGAAATCGTAGAAATCGTTGCAGGGTGCAATCTCACCGGGTGTTGCGACAATAGGCTCATCGTTTCCGAGTACTGCACACTCAACCTCTCTGCCGAAAACAGTCTCTTCAAGCACAACCTTGCGGTCGTTTTCGAAGGCTGTTTCAATACCGTCTGCAAGAGAGTGGATATCCGTTGCCTTGGTGATGCCTACGGAGGAGCCTGCGTTTGCAGGCTTTACGAATATCGGATAACCGAGTTTCTCAACTGCTTCGTCAAGCAACTTTTGGGGGTTGCTGCGGTATTCATATTCGGTGAAGCCCATCCATTTTGCCTGGTCAATACCTGCTCTGTCAGCAAGTGCATTTGTAACTGCCTTATCCATACAGTCAGCACTTGAGAGCATATCGCAACCGACAAAGGGAAGTTCAGCAAGCTGAAGCAGGCCTTGTACTGTGCCGTCTTCACCGTTTTTGCCGTGAAGTACGGGGAAAACAACGTCAATTTTTGTGGTGACAGCTTTGCCGTCAACAATTTCGACGATGCCGCCGACAGAAGAGTCGGGTACTATGTATGCAGGGTGAAGGTTAGCTTCATCCTCGAGCCATCTGTCCTCGGGCAGATTTGCTGTGTCGCCGTTGTAGCGCAGCCAGCGGCCGTCTTTGGTAATGCCGAGCATTATAACATCATATTTGTCACGGGGAATATTGTTTATAACAGACTGAGCGGAAACTGTTGAAACATCGTGTTCGCTTGAGTTGCCGCCGAAAAGTGTAAGTACGGTAAGCTTTTCCATATCGGAATCTCCTTAAATGGGTTATATTTTATAGTTGTATTATATATTTATACTCATACAAATATATATAATACCATAAAGTATTGCAGTGTGCAATTGTTTACTTGCACATATTTTAGGCCGGCAAACAGCAAAAAAATATAAAGCGTTGCCGTCATTACTGACAACAACGCTTTGTTGATTTGTGTTTTAGCCGAGCTTTGAGAAACCGTGGCTGTTGATAAGTGCGTCAAGCTTCTTGCCTTCTTTGCAAAGCGGACACTCGTGAGAGGGCAGTGTGAAGTAGCCGGGCAGGTCGTGTGGATTGAATACTGAGTTGACCTGATAACCGTAGCACTCGTCGCTTGTAGCAAAGATGGATGCTATACCCGAAACTTCACCGCCGTAATACTGTATTGCTTCAACAGCAGCTTTGGCTGTAAAGCCCGTAGCAACGGAAACAGCGAGCACAAGTACGTGCTTGCCGCGAATCATCGGAACAATATTGTCTCTGAATATCATCTGTGAAGAACTCGTCATTTCAGGTGTGACAACGTAAATTGTCTGGTGAGCATTGATATTCATAAAGTCGTTTTTGGTAAGCTGGTCTGCAAGGCAGGTGCCGATAACCTCAGTACCGTCAAGGCAGAGAATTGTATCAACAATTGTTGTGTTGTAGTTATATGCTGAGCAAAGCTCTTTTGCAACAGCCTTTGCTTCGGAGAGACGTGACTTCTGGGCAACAACATCTATATAATAATTGCTGTGTGAATGGTTAGTTGCAAAATGTCCTTTTGATACACGAAGGTAAAGATTGCTTTTCTTGGTTTTGATTTTTAAAGTGTCTTTTGTAGGCATTATTAATGACCTCCTTGGGGTAATCCTATGATATGTGTGCTTATTGTACAACAAACACGGAATAAATTCAAGGATTTTTAGCGAACTTATTATATAATTTTCAGGAGATAAAAAGTTTTGGCAAAAGTGTTGACAGATTTGACAAAGTCTGTTATTATCATTGAGCAAACAAAGCAGGAATATCCATGTCCTCACCGTCGGGGCAAAGCTCTACGGCGGTCAATACTCATCACTTTAAGGGGCGGTATGTCCCGATGTTTAAGGTGTAATGTTGTATGCGTGGGTAATTTCTGCCCACGCATTTATTAATTTTTGGGGGTGCTTGAACATTAGTGCTAAAGAACTGCAGATCAATGAAGAAATAAGGGATAAGGAGTTGCGAGTAATCAGCAACGACGGTGAACAGCTCGGCATCATGTCAGCAAGTGAGGCTCTCCGCCTTGCAGAAGAGCGTGATCTCGACCTGGTCAAAATCTCACCTCAGGCAAAACCGCCTGTATGTAAGATTATGGACTACGGCAAGTATCGCTTCGATATGGCCAAGCGTGAAAAAGAAGCACGTAAAAATCAGCGTGTAGTTGATATTAAAGAAGTCCGCCTTTCGGTAAACATTGATACGCACGATTTTGACACTAAGGTCGGCCACGCCAAGCGTTTCATCGCAGGCGGCGACAAGGTCAAGGTTTCAATTCGTTTCAGAGGTCGTGAGATGGCTCACACAAACCTCGGTATCGAAATTATGGAGCGTTTTGCACAGGCTTGTGCAGATACAGCTGCTGTCGAGAAGGCCGCAAAACTTGAGGGACGCCAGATGCTGATGTTCCTCGCACCTAAGCCCAACAAGTAATACTAATAAGGAGGATAAACCAATGCCTAAAATCAAAACTCACTCCGGTGCAAAGAAGCGTTTTAAGCTGTCCAAGAACGGCAAGCCCATGAGAGGTCACTCCAACAAGTCCCACATCCTT
>JAFXCH010000041.1 GCA_017516485.1 Clostridia bacterium | reverse complement strand
TGTGACTGTGTTTGGTATAGTTACTTCTTCTATTGCTGTTCCATAAAAAGCTCGCTCATAAATTGCTTCAAGCCCGCTATTCAAATTTATCTCTGAAAGATTTTTACAATTATAGAATGCAGAACTTTCGATTGTTTTTAATGCACTATCTGTTGAAATATATGTAATACCCGTACAATTTTTGAAAGAAAATGATGAAATTTCTATTACTGGGAATCCACCAATTTCTTTCGGTATATTAATTTGTCCAACAGCCGAAGAATTGCATCCAGTAATAACAATAGTTTTATCTTGCTTTTGTTTATAGGTCAAAATGGCACCAGATTCAATTTCAGGCATAATTATCGGTTCTATATTTACTATTTCCTCTGTTTTAGAATATGCAGGTGTTAAAATAGGCGGTTCAAAATATGCCACATAACCTGACGGTGCATCATATTCGTAATACCAACGGTATCCTTCAAGGTTTGTCAGCGTATTTTTTATAAGACCCATCGTTGTCTTTATTGATGAAGTTGCTTCTTTATATGACTCAAGTGTTTCACTCTTTCCAAACCATGATTTAATTGTGTTATAAAGACCATTGCTTCTTGCTGTTGTGGCAAAGGCTAATGTATAATCACATCCCAAATCATAAACAGAAAACAGTAATTCGACTGATTTCATAAAGTTATCAGCATTTTCCGAGCTTTCATCCTCTTTGTAACTTTCTGCTAAAGAATTAACAGTAGCAACCATAATATCTTCAAATTTTACCACTGCATCAAGTACATAATATTGCTCGATAATTGCTTCAGTTGAAAAACAAAAATTAGAAATTGCCGTTCCTATTGCTTGACCCAATTTAAACCCTGTTCCTAAAGAACCTAATGCACCTTCAATTGCATAATCCCATACTTTTCCAACACAATACTTAAACGCAGTATTAATTATTGCATCCTGTGTTTCAAGATATGCAAACATAGCCTGAGTCATTTGTTTACTACATATATTATAAACTTTCTTTGCAGCGTTTTTCATTGGTGTAGAATCAGGACAATTGTCATATATGGTTTTAAGAACGGATTCAACAGCACTATTTAAATCGGCAATTTGAGAATATGTTGATACAGTTTTTATTATATCGTAAACAGATGTGCAGGTCTTTGAAATGTCATTAATCAGTTTAACGTTTTCGCCTAATTGTGTGTAAAGATTTTTCGCTTCGATAGTTTTTCCTACAGAAGACATAAGAGAATTAAATTCATCCTCAGATAAATCTTCAACATTTATATTTTGCAAATCTTCAACATCTATAGAAAGGGTTTCTTTCATGAATTTTGTTGTGCTTTTAGAAAGAGAAAGTATTGTTTTGTTGGTAGAGCAATTCCACGCATCCAAAAACTCGCTGTCGTTTAATTGAACATCAAGAATACTCAACAGTATTGTGACATAGTAATCTTCTTCATTAAGAATATTTTCATATTCATCTGATGGATCAAAAGTTAACACTTCCCAAGCAACAACACTATCGATGAAACCCGAATTTGAGTTTATCTCATTTCTTAATAAGCGAGCTGTGCTCGCCTTAGAAGTATCAAGCCAATACTTTAACTGAGCTTGGGGAACTGTATCATCGTTCATATCTACAGGACTTGCTCCACCAGAATAGTTATAGTTGAGCAGTATTTTGGTCATATATTGATTAGGAGTCAAATATGAATAATCAATTTCATTGTGTTCTTCATTTTCTTCAGCAGAAGCCCAAAATTTGAATGACGGAAAATCTAATCTAACTAAACCTGACAAAGGCGCTGTAGCAATTATTGTAACTACAGCAAGTAGAAACGAAATAAGTTTCTGTATGGTCCTTTTCATCTGTATACCTCCAAAAATAAAAAATGCGCAGCCGAAGCTGCGCACGAAAAACGCTACTTCGGCTATTGTTGCAACACAATTCACCTTCCACAGGATGACAACAAAACATACGTTTTTACCAAAACGTACACCTATGGAAGTATGATAAATTGTGTTGCAAGATTAATTTACCATTTTTCACAACACAAGTCAATTATAAGTCTTATAAAATACAAATTTTTTCTTCAATATGATTGCTGCAATTTACTATGATTTTGCTCGCCACACGGATATACCCGTAAACCATAAAAAATCCCTCCCGAAAGTGATACTTTAAATCTACCACTTGGGGAGAGAAAATTGTTTTGACAATATAGTTTTGTGCGCTATAGACGGCCATATTTCGTTATTCGCGTTAAAGATCGTGCGCTTTTGAACGTGACGTTATATTTCCTATTCGGTAAAATATTTATGAAAGGAATTACAACAATTCCGAATAATGCCGAAAGGATGATTTAATGAAAAACGAAAAAACTTGGCAAGAGATCAAGGATGAACTGTTTGAAAAATATCAACTGCCACCTGAAGCAGTTGACCACTCGAAACGGTATCCGCTTGCATATCCGTTCGCTAAAGCGATTTTCGAGTGTACTGAACCCGGTTCGATGGAAGAATTCATAGTCGAAGGCGGTAATATCTTCTATCTCGCTGACCCATCCGAAATCAAAAAGCAGTTAGGCGAAAACGAGTTTGTTGTTTGTGATCGAGCATACTCTCACATTCCTATGGGCTCTATTGTCAAAGTGAACCTCGATAAACATCCTCGTGTCGGTTTCGCTCTTATCGAATTTGCCGGTGAAGTTACCATTGCATATTTGCACCCTCGTCCGGGAAATATAGTTCGCCTTGTGTTCAACGAAATGTATGAGGATGTTTTTCTGCCCAAGGATGCGTTTAAGGTTTTAGGTAAACCGATAGGCTATCGCATGCCCGGTGAAACAGAAATCACGCCGGTTGACACTGTGCTTTAATGGTGATACATATGTCATTCATTGAAGATTTTTATTACGGCAACATCGAACCGCAAATGCGCAATATCAAGCAAAATTCAGACTTTCAAAAAGACTTCAGCAGACTTTGTGAGATAGAAACCGAACTCAGGACGAAACTCACAGGCGGCGAGAAAAAGCTGTTTTTGGAGTATGCTGATCTTTGGGGAATCATCTCAGGAGACATTGACTTTGACAGCTACAAAACAGGCTTTAGACATGGTGCAGGTTTTGCATTAGATGCATTTTGCGAAGAATATAATTAATACTATAATTGATCGACTCTGCAAACATAATTTGTCTACTGAGTTTATTCATTAATTCGTATAAATGAATTGCTTATTTTAGGCTTGTAAACAATAAACTATTATGATAAAACTTATCAATGGGTTGCTATTTTGGTCCTTATTTGGTCCTTATTCTTATGAAAAGATATGCAAAAATGTGAAATGGAACAACAAATTTGAATTTTATAATCGTTGAAACATAGCGCTTTACAACGTTATGCGCAACGATACGCGAAGGCTTCTTCAGCTTTCAAGTCCCGTCACTCCGACCACTCAAAACCGTTGAAACTTCAAGGTTTCAGCGGTTTTTTCTTATGTTCAAAAACGCAAATGCTCCTTATTAGGTCCTTATTCTTACATATTGAGTATTCATAACGAATTTAATAAGTAAACACACAATTCTTTACTTAAAATATGATTATTAACGGAAGCTGATGTAAACACGTCGGCGTCCGAATTTTTAAAATTTTGTTGTTAACACTCCCCTACCAGTCTTATTTTAGGTAGGATTGTTTATTATTGACAAAATTATTTATTTATATTTAGCAATAATCTACAGCATTATGTTTACAGATAAGTTGACAGATGTAAATGTTGGTGTTAATATTTTTAAAGACAATTTGTTTTTACAAAGAGGAAAAGACGGATGAAAAGTCAGATTGAACGATTAAAGAAAGAGAAGAACGCTGTCATTCTCGCTCATTACTATGCACCTGCCGAGGTACAGGAAGCGGCTGATTATGTGGGAGATTCCTTCTATCTCGCCAAAATTGCCAAGCAGAGCACGGCTGACATTATTGTTTTCTGCGGCGTATACTTTATGGGAGAAAGTGCAAAGCTGCTCAACCCCGATAAAAAGGTGCTTATGCCCGAAATAACCGCAGACTGTCCTATGGCACATATGGCATCAGAGGAAACGATTGATAAAATGCGAAAGCAGTACGATGACCTTGCCGTTGTGTGCTATATTAATTCAACCGCAAAGCTTAAAAGCAAAAGCGATGTTTGCGTTACTTCATCAAATGCGGTAAAAATCGTAAAGGCACTTCCGAACAAAAATATTTTCTTCATTCCCGACAAAAACCTCGGCCGCTTCGTTGCCGAACAAGTTCCCGAGAAAAATATAATACTGAACGACGGCTGCTGCCCCATTCACGCAAAGATTACCGCCGAGCAGCTAAAAAACGAAAAAGCCAAGCACCCCGCTGCAAAAATTCTGTCACACCCCGAATGCGAAGCCGACATTCTCGGTTTGTCGGATTACATCGGAAGCACGGCTGATATAATAGCTTACGCCGCCAAGAGTGAGTCGGATGAATTTATAATCTGTACCGAAGACGGTGTAAATTATAAGCTGATAACGGATAACCCGAACAAACGCTTCTATTATCCCGAGCCTCATCCCTGCTGTGCCGATATGAAGCTAAACACGCTTGAAGCCATATTATCGGTTATTCAGGCAGAGAATAACGAAGTAAGTGTTGATGAATCCATCCGCACGGGTGCCCTTTTACCTCTTGAAAAAATGTTGGAGCTTGCGAAGTGAAATGAATACAGATATTATTATTGTAGGCTGCGGTGTTGCAGGTCTTTACTGCGCACTCAACCTTCCTGAAGATAAAAAAATAACGGTTGTAACCAAAAACGAAGCCCCCAAAAGTGATTCCTTCCTTGCTCAGGGCGGCATTTGTGTTCTTCGTGACGAAGATGATTACAAATCCTTTTTCGAGGACACGATGAAGGCGGGTCACTACGAGAACAACACAGATTCCGTTGAAATTATGATACGCTCATCACGTGAAATAATCGGTGACCTCGTTTCCTTCGGAGTTCGCTTTGAAAAGGACGGCGAAGCTTTTACTTACACGCGTGAGGGTGCTCATTCCAAGCCGAGAATCCTTTTTCACGAGGACGAAACGGGCAAAGAAATAACCTCCACCCTGCTTGAAACCGCAAGAAGCAAACCCAACATAACGCTCATTGAGAATTTCACAATGGTCGATTTGATTTGCAGGGATAATATCTGCCGTGGTATTATCGGCCACGATAAAAACGGTGAATACTCCTGCGTAACGGCAGATTATACCGTGCTTGCAACAGGCGGTATCGGCGGCTTGTTCAAGCACTCCACAAACTACCGTCATCTGACGGGTGACGCCCTTGCTCTTGCGCTCAAATACGGTATCAAACTGCAGCACATTGATTACATACAGATTCATCCCACAACTCTTTATACAAAAAAGCACGGACGTGAGTTTCTGATTTCCGAGTCGGTACGTGGCGAAGGCGCAATACTGCTCAACTCCAAGGGTGAAAGATTTGTCAACGAGCTTCTGCCGCGTGACGTTGTTGCCAAAGCCATTTTTGATGAAATGAAAAAAGAAGGCACCGAGCACGTTTGGCTTTCTATGGCTCCTATCCCCGAAGAGGAAATAAAAACACACTTCCCGAACATTTACAGCCATTGTCTTGACGAAGGCTATGACGTAACCAAGGAGCCGATTCCTGTCGTGCCGTCGCAGCACTATTTTATGGGCGGTATTGAGGTTGACCGATACAGCAAAACTTCAATGGAGCATTTATACGCTGTCGGCGAAACTGCCTATAACGGTGTTCACGGGCGCAACAGATTGGCAAGCAATTCATTGCTTGAAAGTCTGGTCTTTGCCAAAAGAGCAGCTAACCACATTTCGGCTGATTACACGGAGCTTGAAAATGAAAACGAAATAACTATAGATGCACGTCAGTATGACGGGTACGCAGAAAAATACAAGGAAGCGGTTTTAACGGCTATTGAAAAGGAGAAAAACAGCCATGAATAATATCAGTATGAAATTAAACGCAGACGACCTTATTATGTATGCGCTCAAAGAGGATATAACGAGTGAGGATATTTCCACAAACTCCGTTATGCGCTGCTATCAGCTCGGCGAGGTTGACCTTATATGTAAGGAAGACGGCATAATTGCGGGTCTTGAGGTTTTCAAAAGAGTGTTTGAGCTTCTTGACGATAAAACAGAAGTTATATTTTTTGTTCAGGACGGCGATGCGGTTAAAAACGGGCAAAAAATAGGCCTTGTCAGAGGCGATATACGAGTGCTTCTTTCCGGTGAAAGAACTGCGCTGAACTTTTTACAGCGTATGAGCGGCATTGCAACGTATACTCGCACAGTTGCCGATATGCTTGAGGGTACAGCCACCAAGCTTCTTGACACCCGTAAAACAACACCCGGTATGCGAATTTTTGAAAAGTACGCGGTTAAGGTCGGCGGAGGCTACAACCACCGCTTCAATCTCAGCGACGGTATTCTCCTCAAGGATAATCACATCGGTGCTGCAGGCGGTGTAAAGCAGGCGGTTGCAATGGCAAAGGAATACGCTCCCTTTGTCCGCAAAATCGAAATTGAAGTTGAAAGCCTTGAAATGCTCAAAGAAGCACTTGATGCAGGTGCAGATATTATTATGCTGGACAATATGAGCGTTGAAGATATGAAAAAGGCTGTTGAGCTGTGCGCAGGCAAGGCTGAAACCGAGTGCAGCGGAAACGTTACGAAAGAAAACATTGCAAAGCTTACCGATATTGGTGTAGACTATATTTCGAGCGGAGCTCTTACACATTCATCTCCCATTTTAGACCTCTCGCTTAAGAACTTACACACTGTATAAAGGGGTGAATTAATGAAAGCCGCTGACAGAAGAAAGGCAATTGTCAACCTTCTTTTATCGTCCGATGAAGCAATTTCGGGAGGTAAGCTGTCCGAAGAATTCGGTGTGTCAAGACAGATTATCGTTCAGGACATAAGCGTACTTAAGGGCTCGGGATACGGCATTCTTGCAACTCATAACGGATACATCATTCAAAAATCGCCCTTAAAAGAGCGTGTTTTTAAGGTGTACCACACTACGGCACAAACCGAGGATGAATTAAACACTATCGTCAACCTCGGCGGTACGGTAGTTGACGTATTCGTCCGGCACAAGGTTTACGGCAAAATGACGGCTTCGCTTAACGTCTTTTCAAGCCTTCATATAAAGAAGTTTATTGAAGGTGTCAGAAGCGGTAAATCCACCGAGCTTATGAACATTACGGGCGGTTATCACTACCATACCGTGCGTGCGGATTCCGAGGAGATTTTAGACAAAATTCAAAGCGCATTAGAGGAACACGGATATATTGCACAGGGGAAATAATCTTTTACTGTCAATTTGAAAAAAAGCACTTGCGTTTTTGCAAACAAAGCGCTACAGTACGTCAAGCAGAATAATTCTATGGTTGAGGTTTGCAGAAGAAGCATACGCTGCCGAAGGAGTAACGCTCTCAGGCTTCCCGCAAGGGAAAGGGACTGCAAACGGACATAACTTTGGAGAATCCCATTAAATTGGGTGCCGAAGGGGCAAGGCATAAAGCTAATCTCTCAGGCAAAAGGACAAAGTTTTCAGTACCGTTTTCAGCGGTATAAATTTGTACTTTTGTCGGATTACGCCTTGTAATCCGACTTTTTTATTTACAGGAGGAATATAAAAAATGGAAGCTTTTTTTGAAAAAATGATAAGCTCAACCGCATCAACAAAATTGCTGATGATTTCCGTGAAATCAAAATCACCAATCAATTCCACGATGTAATTAAAGATTGTTTCCAAATACTCCATAATCCTTTACTCCTTTCTCTTGTTTTCATCTGCCGTATGATTGCCGAATACGGCAGACGCTTATTGCTCGGCGATTTCGCCGTCAACAATCCTTACAATTCTTTGTGCATGGCTTGCAACGTTCAGGTCGTGGGTAATCATAACAATTGTATGCCCCATATCGTTGAGCGTTCTGAAAAGCTTGAGCACCTCTTCGCCCGTTTTTGTGTCAAGTGCACCCGTGGGCTCGTCGGCAAGGAGCAGCTTCGGGTCACCGATAAGCGCTCTGGCAATTGCCGCCCTTTGCTGCTGACCGCCGGAAAGCTCGTTGGGCTTGTGGTAAATACGGTCACTCATTTCAAGCATTGCCAGCTTTTCCTTTGCCTTCTTTTCAGCATCCTTGTAGCTGTAGCCTCTTGCAAGCAGAGGCATCATAACGTTCTGCAAAACCGTATAGGTGCTGACAAGATGATATTTCTGAAAAATAAAGCCTATCAACCTGTTACGCACCATAGTAAGCTGGTTATCGTTGAGCTTATCCGTAGGAATTGACATAAGCCTGTATTCGCCCGAATCATAGTTATCCATACAGCCGATTATGTTCATCAGCGTACTTTTACCGCTGCCGGACGGTCCGAGAATACCGACGTATTCTCCCTGCTCAACCTTTAATGATACATTCTTCAGAGCGTGAACAACCGTGTCACTCATAACAAAGTTTTTAGATACGTTTTCAATATCAAGTACAGGGCAGTTTTCAAAATCTGCCATTTATATACACCTTCTTTTACTGACTGATAATCATCACTGAGGAAACAGCGTTGCTCTCGTCAAGCTGAAGCATTATAACCATACCCTTTGAAAGCGAGGTATAATCGCCGTTGCCGACCTTTACGCCGACGGGAATTGTATATTTTTCTGTCTTGCCCGTATATTCAAGCTCGATATCTCCCATATCAAACTGCGGCATACTGCCCATACCGGGGAAGCCTTCCATATCACCGAAGTCGGGCATTTCTCCGCCGCCGAAGCCGGGGAAGTTGAAGTCACCCTCGGGCTTTTTTCCATCGAGCCTTCCGGAGGAGTCATTCCTTCGGCCATAGTGAAGCCCTCCATACCGCCTTCGGGCATAGTGAAGTTTTCCATATCGGGCATATTGCTCAAATCGAAATCACCCATATCGGGCATTTCACCCGAGCCGAACGAAGCCATACCGCCCGAAGACTCGCTGCTGCCGCCGATTGCACTCTGCGAAAGCACCGTATCACCCTCGTTAAGACCTGAAAGAACTTCTATATACTGTCCGTCTGTGAAGCCTATGGTGACCTGAGTTTCAACGCCGTTGCCGTCTGCACCCTTTACGAGCACTGTGGAAACGCCGTCCTTGGTTGTAACGGCCTGCTTGCTGACGTACAGACAATTCATAGCAGAGCCCTGAACGAGAGTAACGTCTGCGCTCATACCGTCATAAAGCACGAAGCCTTCTTCATTTGAGAATTTAACGTTTACGGTATAAGATACGCTTGCCGCACCGATAGTAGCACCCTCAACGGAAATGCTGTCAACTACTGCCGTAAAGCTTTCATCGGGGAAGGCTGCTAACGCAACTACAGCCTCCTGGTCAAGGTAGATGTCAAGAATGTCGTCCTCGGAAATCGAAACGCTGACGTTAACCTCACTCATATCGGTTATAGTCATAAGCGTTGCGGCGCTTGATGAGCTGAAGCCCATTGCATCGCCCGAGCTGCCTGCGGAAATTTCGTCACCAACCTCAACGTTGAGTGAAGAAACAATACCGTCACACGGTGCGGTAATAACGCCGTCGTTGCCGACTGCTTCCTTGATTTCGGCAAGCTCCTCAACAAGCGTGTCGTACTGCTCCTGTGCAGTCTTTACCTTCTGGTTAAGCTCGGTCTTTTTAAGGTTATACTCCTTCTGCGCCGTGGAAGCGGTTGAATCGGTTGTTTCCTTCTTCTGCTGTGCGTTAAGCAGGGTGGTCTTATAGTTGGACTGCTGCTTTTCAAGGCTCAGCTTTGCTTTTTCAAGCGAGGTTTCCGCTTCTTCAAGCGAATCGTTCATTGCGTCCTTATCCTCTATATTGCCGTAGGTCTCGCTGAACTCCTGCTTGAAATCGTTGTAATTTTCTTTCGCTTTGCTGAGGTCCTCTTCCGCATCCGAAAGGTCATCGGAAATTTCGTCCGCATCGTAATTTTCCAGCTTTTTCTCAAGGCTTTCCTGTTCTTCAAACAGCTCCTCAAGCTCATCCATTGATGCTTCAAGAGCTTCGTATTTTTCCTGTGCCTTAAGCAGGTCGCTGTACTTTGTTATTGAATTCTGGTCATTGTTATACTGTTCTGCAAGGCTGTCGTAGCTTTCCTTAAGCTCTGCAAGCATAGCCTCGGCCTGCTCCATATTTGAAGCATCAACAATACCTCTTATTTCGCTCTGCACCTGATTGAGGTCGGAGCTGACTTCGTTGTACTCGCTCTTCTTTTCGGAATAGTAATTAACGCTGTCCTGCAGGCTGTCAACCCTGTTTTCATAATAGTTGAGCTGAGCAAGGTCTGCACTGAAAGTCTTGCTTTTTGCAAGTGTATCGTCATACTTTTCCTGTGCCGACTCCAGAGACTTCTGTGCCGATTCAAGGTCAAGCTCTGCCTGGGCAATGCTTACGGAATAGTCGGACTCCGAAAGCTCACCGTTAAGAAGGCTTGACTCAAGCGTTTGCTGAGCCTTGAGAAGCTCGCTGTCCCTTGAAATCTTTGCGCTCTGCAAATCCGCATAGGCCGATGAGATTTCTTCCTCATACTCGTTTATTGAGTCCTCGATATCCTCAACACTCAGCTTTGCAAGCGGGTCACCCTCTTTTACCTGAGAGCCCAATTTAACGTAAAGCTCAAGGATTTCAGCACCGACGGAGAAAGTAATATTCTCTTTGTTAAGCGTAATAACCGAGCTTTCGGTCAGACCGACGATAATATTACCCCTGCTGACCTTGTACTCACGGTAAACCGGTGTGTTTGACGATGCCTGCTTTGAGCGCACGCCGAACACGATACCCACAGCTATCGCCGCAACAAGCACAAGTGCAACAACAGCTATGATTATTTTCTTGGCTTTGCTCAATTTAACTTTTTTCTTTTCGCTGCCGATTTCGCCGAGCAAGGCGGAAAGCTCATCGGAAACGTTGTTTGCCTGAGCCTTTTTGCTCATTTTTCATCACTCCGTTTTGTTTTGATGTTACCGATTATAAAAAAGCAAAGTGATGTTTCTGTGAGAAAAACATCACTTTGAAAAAATTTTTTAAGCAAGCGGAATTGCGAAGCTGAACTCAACGCCGTTTTCCCTGTTTTCGGCAAGGCACGTTCCGCCCAGCTTTTCAACAACCGCCTTTACAATAGATAAGACGAGACCTGCGTGAATAGTCTGAGTGCGTACCCTGGCTTCATCGGTGCGGTAAAATCTGTCCCATATCAGCGGCAGCTTCTGCGGGTCGATATTGTTCCCCTCGTTAAATACGGAGAAAACAGCGTTACCGTCCCGTTTGTAAAGCTTTATTATAATTTTACCGCCGTCAGATGTGTGCGTTGCGGCATTTGAAAGCTAATTCTTAATTGCCTGCTCAAGATATTTTTCATCACCGTTAATGTAAATGTCTTCTTCGATTTCATAGCGGCAATCAGCACCGTTAAGAGCAATATCCATCTTATTTACCGTATATCGGCAAAGCTCGGAAAAATTCAGCCGTTCTGTTTTCACCTGATAAAGCTCGTTTTCTATTGATGAAATTTCGAGCATCGTTTTAACCATATCGTTAAGCCGTTCGGTTTCATCGATTATCGTCTGGCAGTAATAGTCCTTATCAATACCCTCAACGTTATTTTTCAGGTTTTCACCATACATCTGCAAAAGACAAAGCGGAGTTTTCATTTCGTGCGAAACGTTACCGATAAATTCACGCTGCATTTTTTCAATGCGCTTACGAGCATCAATATCCGCGCAAAGCTGCTCATTTGCGGTTTTCAGTTCATCAATCGTTGACGAAAGCCTGTCCGACATTATATTGACACTTTTTGCAAGGCTACTCAATTCGGGCGTGTTTACGCTTTCGTCAGCACGCTGTTCAAAGTCAAGCCTTGATATTTTTTCAGAAACGGTTTCAATATTCTTTATCGGCTTGTTGATGCTTTTTGCAACAAAGTATGCACATACAAGACCCGCAACCAGAATAACGGCAGAAATATAAAAATTCACTTTTGTGAACATTGCAATGCTGCTGTCGATTGACTCAATTGACGACGACAGCAAAACATAGCGCACTTCGTCTTCCGACGTTATTTTGCCCTGCAAAATAAGGCTGTCGTTTTCCGAGCCGAAATGAGTCACCGCAGGATTTTCTGAAAAATCCGACAAATCAATAGGCGGAGCTTCAATTGTGTATATTTTCGCTGCGCTGGGTAAGACCGCTCAATTCCAAAGTATCATCCGTATAATTTGACTGAAGTGTTCTGAACAGCTCAAGCATCTGTTTTTCGCGCTCGTGTACAAAATAAGTTTTGGAAAGGAAGATACCGAAAAGCAGCTGCAGAATAACGGCAACGCACAGTAACGCCGCCGAAAAAATCATAATTTTTGCTCTGATTGATGTTTTCATACCGTTGCACACTCTTATTCAAATTTGTAGCCGACCTTGTAAACGGTTTTGATTCGCTCGCCCGATTTCAGCTTTGAGCGAAGCTGCTTTATATGAGTATCAACCGTTCTCGTGTCGCCTTCATAATCATAGCCCCATACACAGTCAAGCAGCCTGTCACTGGAAAGAGTAATTTTACTGTTCAGAATAAGATAGCACAGTAAATCAAACTCTTTTTTGTAAGGTTAATGGTTTCGCCGCAATCGGTAACCGTATGGTTTGTTCTGCTTAAAACTATGTTTTCCGAAACAATATCCGTCGTACTGCCCTTTCCGGTTCTGCGCAGAACAGCCTCGGTTCTTGCCAGAAGAAGCGTAGGAGAAATGGGCTTTGAAATATAGTCGTCAGCGCCGAAGGTCAGACCCTTAATCTGGTCGTATTCCTCGCTCTTGGCAGTAAGCATAATAATCGGCACAAGCTGTTCATCATCCCTGAGCTTTTTAAGCACGTCAAACCCGTTGAGCTTTGGCATCATTACGTCCAGAATAATCAGGTCAATGCTGTTTATGTTTTTTATAATATACATCAATAGCTTCCTCACCGTCATACGCCTTAAGCACTTCGTATTTGCGTGCGGAATAATAATCCCCGAGCGCACGCACAATTTTCTCCTCATCATCAACAAGTAAAATACACAGTTTATCGTTAAGCATAAATATCATTCTCCAACCTTTGATAGTAAAATGATAAACAAAAATTGTGATAAACTTGTGAAGCATTCGTGAAATCAGCAATCAAAATCAATTTAAGCACTTACAATTTACGTGATAAACAGCAAAATAACGGCACAATCAATAAGTAAGCCCTGCTTCTATACCGGCTGCCAGCACTGAGAAATCATATTTTCATCGTCGTCATACTCAGCAACAAGCCGATAATTGCCGCCGCTTGAATCAATAGCGGTGCCGTCGTCAAAGCCTGCTACCAGCACACCGTTTTCCAATCTGGCAACATATTCGGGTTTCTTGTCAAGCAAAACACCTTTAAACAGCATATTTTCACCTCTCAGAATTATAGTGATATTATTTCACTAATTTCGACACTTGTCAATAGTTTTGTGAAATATTTTCAATTATCCTGATAAGTAATCATCAACTGTTTTCAAACACTCAATTTTTTATAATATAGGAGTCAAACGAAAGAAAAATTTACATTTTATTGTTGAACATTTTTTCTGTACTGATATAATAAAAGATAATGTATGTTACAAACAAACTGCTAAACTGTATCAGAATTGAGGGATTAATATGAATTTCCGCACGGCACTTGAGCTTTATAAGGCAGAGCCTTCAACTGCAAGGGCAAAGGAGCTCGCAAAAGAACTTACGGGTGAAATGACGGTAAAAGAAAAAATCCGTATGCTTCAGGGCCACGCTATGGGTGTAACAATAAAGAACACACTTACCAAGGGCAGATACTACAACGGTGAGGCCTACCCTGCCGGCGGCTGTAAAAGGCTTGGCATTCCTCCCGTGCTGTTTACAGACGGACCGAGAGGTATAGTTATGGGCAAATGCACCTGCTTCCCCGTTTCAATGCTACGCGGTGCCGCATTTGACCACGAGCTTGAATACGCCGTTGGTGAGGTTTTCGCAAAAGAAGCAAGTGCTTTGGGTGCAAACCTTTTTGCGGGTGTTTGTATTAATCTTCTGCGCAACCCTATGTGGGGACGTGCTCAGGAAACCTACGGTGAAGATCCCTATCTTCTCGGCAAAATGGGCGAAGCGTTGACCAAGGCAATGCAGGACAACGGCATTATCGCCTGCCCCAAGCACTATGCGCTGAACAGCATTGAGGATTTACGCTTTTCTGTTGACGCAAAAGCTGACGAAAGAACGCTTCACGAGGTTTATCTTCCCCACTTCAAAAAATGCGTTGATGCCGGTGCAATGTCCGTTATGGGCGCTTACAACAAGGTAAACGGAACGTATTGCTGTGAAAGCAAGGAGCTTCTTGTTGATATACTTAGGGATATGTGGAAATTTGAAGGCTTCACCCTTTCCGACTTTTTCTACGGAATTTACGACGGTCCGAGAAGCCTTAAAGCAGGTATGGACGTTGAAATGCCCTATCTGTTTAAATATGCATTCTTATACTCGGCATATAAAAAAGGAACGATTAGTGACGAGGATATAGATACTGCTGTATGCCGTATTCTTACGGCTCTTATCACCACGCTCCCTAAGCATAAAGAGCAGCCGAAATCGGTAATCCTTTCAGATGAACACACCGCCCTTGCACGCAAGGTAGCCGGAAAAGGCACCGTACTGCTCAAAAACACCAACAGCACTCTGCCCATACCTAAGGGTAAGAAAATTGCCGTTGTAGGCAGATACGCTGACAAGGTAAACGTCGGCGACCACGGCAGCAGCAACGTTTACAGCCCGTATTGCGTAACAGCATACGAGGGACTGAAAAAACGCTTCGGAGAAGAAAACGTTTCGGTTTACAACGGCTGCAAGTCCGAAAAAGCACTTGAAGCAACCAAGAACTGCGAATATATCATTGCCTGCGTCGGAAGTGACTGGCTGCAGGAGGGTGAATTCCTTGTAAACCTCGGTAACATAAAGAAAAAGCCCAAGGGCTCCGGCGGTGACCGTGCTGACCTGAGAATTCCGCCCGAAGACGTTGCACTCATAAAGGCACTTGCAAAGCAGGGTAAAAAGCTTATAGTCAATATTATGGGTGGCAGCGCTTACGTAATTAACGAATGGCATAACATTGCAGATGCAATTGTATTCTCGTTCTACAGCGGTCTTGAGGGCGGTAACGCACTTGCGGATATTTTAAGCGGTGATGTAAACCCCGGCGGTAAGCTGCCCTTTACAATTGCCAAAAAGGAAGAGGACTATCCCCCGTTCCTGCACCTCGGCGACAAGGAAAGAGAAATTGATTACGGCTATTACCACGGCTACACTCTGCTTGACAAGAAAAATATTCAGCCCGAATACCCGTTCGGCTTCGGTCTTTCCTACACCGATTTTGAAATTGAGTGCAGCGATATAGTTAAAAATGATACTGCGGTTACGGTCAAGGCTGACGTTAAGAATGTCGGTAAGGTTTACGGCGAAGAAGTTGTTCAGGTTTACCTTTCAAGCGATAACAATGCCGTTTACCGTCCCGTTAAGCTTCTCAAGGGCTATAAGCGAATCGGCGTAAAAGCAAATTCAGCAGAAACCGCCGTAATTGAAATTGACCTTGAAGATATTAAGTTCTTCAACCCCGAAACCAAATCCTTTGAGCTTGACGGCAGCTACACAATACTTATAGGCAACAGCAGCAGAAACGTTAAGGAAGCCGGTAAAATACAGTTTTAAGAGGTGTACGATATGAAATCGAGTCCGTACTCCCCTGACGGATTTATGAAAACGCTTTACGAAAACACTTATACAAACCCTTTTGAAAATGTAAATACCAAAGAGGATGTTTCAGCGGTCTGCGAAAGCATCAGAGCTCAGGCAAAAAGCATTTTCTGTATTGATAAAATCCCCGACAGAGTTACGGAGCTTAAACCTATACCTGTCGGGAAGCCGTTGATATATAAAGACTATACGTTGCAGAAGTATTCCGTCGAAATATGCACGGGACTTAATATGGCTTACTATATGCTTACTCCCGTTAACGTAAAAGCCGACGCACCGGGTGTGGTTGCACTCTGCGGCCACGGCTACGGCGTAAGACAAATTCTCGGCATCAACAAAAAAGGCGGCAAAAAGCTCATACCGTATCTTGACGATTATCAGAAGAGCTTTGCCGTTGAGCTTGTTAAACGAGGCTGTGTCGTAATTGCGCCCGAGCTTATCGGCTTCGGTGAGGCAAGGCTAAAAAAGGACCTTATAAAGCCTTTTTACATAAGCTCCTGCGACGAGCTTTCTCACCATCTGCTGCCTTACGGGCTTACGGTAGCGACGATGAGAGTATATCAGGCTGTGGTTTGTGCAAGGCTTCTTCAAGAAAACGAAAACACAGATGCTGATAAAATTTCCTGTATGGGTATTTCCGGAGGAGGCCTGACTGCGCTTTTCGCTTCGGTTACAGACCAGGCCTTTAAAAAGACGGTTATAAGCGGCTATATCAACACCTTCAGGGACAGCATACTCTCCCTCTGGCACTGTCCCGACAACTATATTCCGGATATTATACGCACGGGTGAGATTTATGATTTTGCCTGCACGCTTGCACCGAGAAAGCTGCTCATAGAATCCGGTACAAGAGATAAGCTTTTTCCGATAAACGCAAGCCGACAGGCACACGAAAGCATAAAAAGAATTTATGCTCTTTTAGGTGCACAGGACAATATAGTTATTGATGTTTTCGACGGCAAGCATTCGGTAAGTGGCAGAAAAGCCTTTGATTTTTTATCAGAATATTAAAAAAATTCCGTATGGACAGTTTTATCCATACGGAATTTTTGATATTACTGTTAAATAACAGGCTCTAAAGCAACGACAATTTCTGCCGTTTTAACATTTTCAAGATGTACTGTAAGTTTAGTGATATCAGAATAATCCGAATCGTATTCATACTCGCCCTTAAGTGACTTTGCAGGCATAACAGAAAATACACCGTCCGCCTGTAAGGACGCTTTAAGCTGTTTACCGTTTAATGTAAGCATTGCCGTCTTTCTGTCTTCGGAAATTTCAATTTTAGCCTTAGTATGCATAAACCAGTAAATATCGCTTTTTACAAGGCATTTTATGTTATCCGTAATTTTAAGCGATGTTCTGTTATTATAAAGCTCAAAGCCCCTTTCTGCCTTGATACAGCCGTTCATACGGTAAGCGTCTGTCATATCGAGCAAGGCGTATCCTCCGTTGGCGTTTTCTTCAAAGGAGGTGAAACCACACTCGGCAAGCACGTATTGGTCATCAAGCGTTGCGCCGGGATTAATAACGAGCGTATTCTGCCCTTCGGCACGCTTGCAGTAATTCTTCCAGCGGCCTCCGGCAGGCAAATTCATAAAATAACCTGGCGCATCATAGCTGCCCGGTCCCAACTCCTCTGCCCAGCGCTCACCCATACTGTCAAATACAAAGGTGCCGATATCAAGGTCACCGTGATTTATAAAATTATATCCGCCCTTTATTCCTGCAAAGGTAGCATTCTCATCAAGATATGCGCTTCGCATAAGCACGAGCGACTGACCAACGTCAGATTTAAGATACATACTCAAGGGCTCGTTACTGAAATCAGCGTTCGCATACTCGCTGTTAAACCACAGGCTTGATAGAGCGTAATCACGGCCGCTGCCGTTGCGCTCTGTGCTTTCTGAAGAATTAACAGCAAAATTACCGGGCATATTGCTCATCTGATAAACGCAGAGCAGCGGCGAAGCATACTCTTTTGCGTACCAATGCAGTACGGGAGTATAGCACTTTTCGGCCTTGTTGTCGCCGAAGTTGAACATTCCGGCAGGTGTAGTGATATAAACCGGAAATGAGCCAAGCTGCCTGAAGCCGTCAATTTCGGACATACCGAAATCCGTACCGAAGAAATTACGAGAAGAAGCAATAAAATAAACTATCGAATTCATACCGGACTGACAGTAGCCGGGACCCTCCGCATAAACTCCGTCAGGCGTAAAGTTTTCAAAAGCTATGGGCATATTTTTATAGCACTTAGCAAGAAACTCTGCGGATTTTTCCGCATCGTAATCGGCAAAAGTCATACACGCTATGCCTATGCCGCTGTAGCATATGCTGTTCCAGTTGTTTTTTGACCACGTAAACCAATGGTTGCTTTCGAGCGCAGGAATAATCGCATACTCCCACGTTGTTTTTTCAAGTAGCTTCTTTTGCGCTTCATTAAGGTAATCATAAAACCAATCGTAGCCAATGGAAACGGCAAGCGCCATTTCAGCCGCTGCAAGAAAATGTGAGGTGCACCAATCATCATAAGAGCATACGTTTTCAAGGTCAGCCCACGCACGCACGGCATATTTTTCTTCGTCAGTCAGTTGCCACGCATAGCCCAGAACAACCATTCTGTTTATTACTTCTCTTGAAATCGGAAGAATACTGTCCTCCTCGTCAAGAACATACGGCATAACGGGATAAATGTCCGTGTCAAGCAAACCGTCAGCATTGGCAATTATATAATCATACAGAGCTTTCGCATACTCATTTTTGTTTTCTTCGTTATTCTCTTTACGTACAAGGTCAAACGCATCACCGTCAGCCAGGACAAAAGGATGGGACAGGTTATCATCGGATTTTTTGATTTCAGCAATCAGTTCCTCTTTCCCTATTGCGTCACGGTATCGGTCAAGCGAAATATAATCAACGCCTACCTTGACCATATCGGGAATAACGGAAAGGTACGGAACTATATTTGTAAGACCAAGAACGATTGCAAGAACAACGGACACTAATGCGGACATCATAAATCATACATCCTCTCAATCAATGAAAACGGATAAAACCAATGATACAACCTGCTTAATAAAAGTAATTAACGCAGTAAAGATAACTTCAAAATCAATCGTGACGATTTGATTATCGCTAATATTTTCATCGGTATTTATATCAGGTGTAATGTTAATATCTGCAGACTGGTTGATAACAGAAGCATATTCAATATAGCCGGCATTCAACATCAGTTCTTCAACAGACTTATTCTGGTCTACATCTTCGAGAAGCAGTCCTGCGCTGATTAGCAGTTCGTAATCTGCTTCGTTAATTTCACCGTCGTGGTTACAGTCTGCCGCAAGCCACACAGCCTCGCCAACGTCAGCCTTACCGAGCATACCGTTAATTATGAGGCTGAGAACAAACGCATCGTTTCCGTCGTACCATCCGTCGCCGTTGACATCGCCGAAGATTATAACGGTATATTCAGCAAAAGCGTTACCATCATAAAGCATAACCGCTTTAACACCTGTACCGAATCCGTTTGGGGTGAGTTCATAATTGATACTGCACGCTTCATCCGAAAAATACACGTATCCGTCAAGCGAATCAACACCAGCTGTCAGTCCGTAAATATAACGTGAAGTATGGTTGAGCAAGGCACCGTTATCTGCAAAAACATAACGGCTCGGGTCCTGAATACCCGTTGCTGGGATTATTTCACCGTCTGCGAGCTTTTTATCACAGCCAAGGCAGTAGATATCACCCGTATAACCGTCATTTGTTTCGGTTGCTTCAACGGCATCACGTATCTGCGTGCCGCCGACGTGGTTTTGCGGTTCCTTATCGCCGTAGCTTTCACCGCAAATATCGCACACTGCAGGTGCTGAACAGGTTGCTTTTCCGCCCGAATGACCTGCCTTTTCAAGTAGTGCGGTGTTGGAATAGCTTACCTGCTCTGAAGTACAGGATTCATAGCCGCAATAAACCGTTTCACCGTCATACTTGGGCAAGGAATCAATACCTAATGTCTGATAGAAAACCTGCGTACCGTCAGTAATGCCATGGTTAAGTAAATACGCAGCCTCACCGTCAGCAAAGGTAGCCAACCCTGAAGCCGACTGAACGGTACCTGAATTACTGCCGTATGCATTTCCGCTACATTTTGTATTATCATAATAACAGTTGTCAACGCTGCCGCCGGAGCTTATCGAGCCGCAAAGAGCACCGACTGAACTGCCGGAAGAAACGGTACCCGAAAAATAGCAGTCACTTGCCGAACCGTCAAGCAGACCGAACAAGCCACCGACATAAGATGAACCGTTTATACTTGCGCTTGAATAACTTACATTAACCTGACCGTCGCACCTGCCTGCAATGCCTCCGATATAAGAGGAAGCGGCAAAATACGACTCCTCAACGCCAACCATGCTTACCCTTGCGTCAGAGCCGATATATCCGAACAAACCAGCATAATCGGTGCTTGTACTATTATAATACAGACCGCTCACGGTTTTGCCGTTACCGCTGAAAATGCCGTTATATTTGTTCGAAGCGTTGCCTATCGGTGTCCACGCTCTGAAAGAAGAAACGTTAGAGCTGAGCGTACCGTTAATCAGAACGTTTTTATTAACGGTAATATCAGCAGTCAATATTGCGTTGATATTTGTGTTACCCGAATTTACAGACGAAGCAAACCAATACAATTGACCTGCATTGCCGATTTCATAAACGCTATCAAAAGCGTTATCACCGTTCAAATCATATTTATCGGTTGAAAGAACAGGCTCTTCATAGCGTGAACACATATTACAGAAGCCGTTTGTATAACCAACGTCGCAGTCATCCGTTTCACTCTGACCGAGCAGCCTGAAATTGTTGCGGATATCGTCTATATTACCCGTCGTAAGGTAATATACGTATGACGTCGGGTTGTAGCTTTTAAAATTAATCGTATCAACAACACCGATATAAGAAGTTGCGTTTTCAGTTGCAGGGTCAACAGTTTTTGATGTTCCGCGCTCGTAAACGCCTACGTAGAACTCAGTCTGACCCGGTGCATAAATGCCGATACCGAAGCTGTCGGCATCTGCGCCGATAAAAGCAGCCCAGTTTTCATTACAATGGAAATTCTGGTCGGTGGCGTTAGCCCAGAATTCAAGGTCTGTTACCGTGTTTTTGCTGTTATTGGCTGACCAGGCAGTTCCGCCTGAATAATATATAAAATTGTTCAGAGGCTCAACGCAGTAAAACGCAGGAAATTCCTGTGTAGTCGTTGTGGACGGATATCCCGAATAGTCAACAAATCTGCAGGTTGCCTTCATTCTTCCGTTTTCCAGCGTATACCAAGCCTCCATATATGAAGGGGTGATGTATTCAGCCTGCTTTGCCCAGTCCAGAGGTCTACATTTTATGTAAATCTCATTCTGAGTAATCTTGTAATCGACAATTTTACTCGCTTCGTTGTAAAGGTTACCGCCTTGCACGGGGTTGTACGGCCAGTTGACATCCTGATAAATTCCGGGCTCATACGGTGCAGAGCCCGTACCGTAATAGGACTGCTGAACAAGTCTGCCCGTGTCATGACAGTTTATTAAATTTACGTTTTTACTTGTGTTATATAACGCAGAAGTACTGACCTTGGACGAAAAGTCGACTTCAGTCGTAGCCGAAGAACTGTATTTTCGTACCGAAGACATAACACCGTTGCTCAAATCCTCAAGATAGGTCAGCGCACCGCCCCAGTTGAGATTGACACCTATTTTATAATCCGTACCCGTAAGGTAAAGCATATTGCCAGGCACATCCGATTTAATTGTTTTTACTGACAAAAGAGAGAACTCCATTTCGTCCTTGTCAAGGGGCTCAAAGCTGATGCTTGTGATTGCAGTCTGTGTTGTGCCGCCAAGAAAGCCGTCAATAAATGCGGCAAAGCTGCCGTTCATAGAAGGCTCAAGGAAGAAACCCTCACTCACCGAGCCCATAACAATTGTGCCTTTGACGTAGGCATCTGAATAATATGTCAGCTCAAAGCGGTTGAAGCTTTCAGCAGTACAGTTGAAAGTATATACGTTGTTGCGAACCTGAAGAGCATACTCTTTATTGTTGACAATAACCGTTTTATCCGCATATTCCTTAACGTTTACGGTAAACTCTGCGGTATTGCCTCCGTAGCTTACAGTTACAGTCTGTGTGCCTGCCTTAGTTAAAACCATAGGCGTACAGACAAAGCCCGATTCAAGTATTTGCGTTGAGCCGTCAGGATAAGATACAGCTACCGCCAAGCCTGTTGTCTTGAGCTTATCACCCACACAGTAGTTTTGTTTTCCAGGCACCGATATAATGCTTATTGAGCTTGTAACAGGCTCCCATTTTGAGTAAACGCTCATACTGCCTGCCTTAAGTGCTGTATCAGATGCAATTCTTTCGCCCGTTCCGTTTTCACCCGTAAACCAACCGGCAAAAACAAGATTATCCCGCTGAAGCGTAGGTAAGGTGCCGTAAACCCCCGAAGCTGAATAATTGTAGGCGTTACGGGTCTGAATTGAAGAAGCATAGGCATATACTTCGCTCTTGCAAATTCGTATATCTTTAACCGTTGCACTTTCACCCGGTACATTGACGTCAAATCGAATCTGAATATTATCAGCATTTGAGGGCGTTGTAAAGGTCCACGTAACGACACCGTAATTCATTGCGGAATGCTGATAAAGCGTGGAAAAAGCACCCGTATCGTCAAACACGAAAACAAAGCTTTCAAAGCTCGTCACCGAACCTGTTACGTTATAAGAAAAAACGTAATCGGTATTCGGCTCAACCTTCATTGAATAAAAGGTAGTGTTGCCGGCAGGATTTGGGTCCATAGAATGGCCGGTATATATTTCAGAGGTTGAACTGTTGGTCATTGTAAAGCTGCCGGAAAGTATATCCTTGGTAATGGTACCTCCGCTCAGCCCTGCGCTGACTATACCCGACCTTGTGTTGTTTGCCCAATGCTCAAAGACAAACATATTGTCAAAGGCAATTTCAAAAACACCCGATGCGGCATAGCTGACGGGGCTGAACAAATTGACACATAGGACGGCTGCAATAACAAAAACAGATATTAAACGGTAAAAGTTTCTTTTCATATAAGCACCCCGATTTTCAGTTAAGAACAATAATAATGTTAAATTTCAAACTCAAGATAATCGCTTGTGTTGCCCCAAACGTCTTCGGCACAGACCTTTACCGTACAGCCCTTACCCCAAAGGGTAAAGCCGTCAAAGGTTATGCTTTCGGGCATATCGGAGAAAAAATACTGTGAAAACGCCCAATCCTCGTGTACCGTTTTACCGTTTTTATTTATTACGGAAATTCTGTAAACGAAAACCTCGTTATCCTCGCTGACATCAGCCTGCGGCACGGTAATATAATGCTTTAGTCCCTTCTTCTCATAGGCGAGCGATGCACCGTCAGGGAATACGGGTGCATCTGCCTTTTCTCCTCTCGACTCAAAGGAATACTTTTCCTTATTCTTCTCGGCAATATTGTCAATGAGGAATTCACACATAATCTTACCCTCGTCAACGTCAAGCACCTTGACAAGAACTCTGTTATCTGCATCGACCTCAATTATAAGTGCCTGACTCATTCTGTCCTTTTCCTCGGGGAACTGACCGTTTTTACCGTCAACGGCAAGCTCAAAATAGGCAAGGCCGCCGTCGTTAATCGCCGTGAAGGTTCCCTGCCATACAGCCCTCGGGTCGTTTGCCGGGAAATGAGAGTGACCGGAAATATGTACAACCTGAGGATATTTTGAAAGCACCTGTGTAAAAACGTCAAGCCCCCAGCCGTCGGTCTTGCTGCTGCCGTAAACTGTATCCTGCACGTGCTCGTGCTGGAATACGAAAACGGGCTTTTCGGGGTCGGCCTCAACTGCGGCGGCAATATTTTCGTCAAGCCATTCAACCTGTTCATCCGTATAATGCTTAAGCGTATCCGAACGGGAAACGCCGATAAAATGGAAGCCGCCGATTACCCTGTGAAAATCTGTTTCCTGCCCCGTTATACCCGTAAACAGCTTAAGGCTGTTATTGAAAAAGGTATAGCTGTCGTGTGCCTTGGAAACAACCGCAAGGCGCTGCGTACCCTCACGTATTTCAGTATCGGTTATTGCAGCAAACGCCATAAATGAGCCTATAAAGCCGTTATCGGTTATATCGCCCGAGAACACGACTGCATCAAGGTTTTTATAATCCTCATCCGCCTCGCTGACAGCATAGGCAGTTTTTATCATAGCAGAAGTTCTTTCGCAGCCCTTGTCTCCGAGTTTTTGAATATGGGTATCGCTCGTTGCAACAAAGCGCATAACAGGAACGAAATCATCCTGCGGAATTTCAGGAACAGGTGCCGTAAAAGACGGCGTAACCATTGAAGCAAAATAAGTAAATATGCTGAGAATTATGCTTAAAAAAGATGATACTGTATTCACAATCTATTCTCCTTATCTGAATATGCCTTTATTATATTATAATTAGTTTCAAATTGCAACAAAAAACACTTTAGCCTTTTGCGGTAAGCCGATAGGCAAAAATTTACAATTATAATTGTAACAAAGACCAAACAATGATATTATTGAATTATAAATTTCACAGACAAAGGAGTGCTTTTTATGAGTGAATACTTCAGGCTGAATCCTGCGGTTTTTTCAGTCGATAAATACTATCAGATAATGATGCCCTGCGAAAAAAGCTGCCTTTTCTTTGTAAAGGTCGGCGGCAAATGCTTTTATGATGAATCAAACGGCATTATGCGCTCAAGCAACGAAATTCACAGAGTCGAAGTGCCTGCAAAGCTGCTTGACGAAGCCAAAGAATATACAGTCTGCATACGTCCCATTGTTGAAAGAAAAGCCTACTTTACCGAAACCGAAGAAATTATTGAAAAGACTTATAAATTCTTTCCTGTTCCCGAAAGCAACGCAAGAGCCTATCACATTTCCGATGCTCACAACCTTGTAGCCGAGCCGATAAAGGCTGCCGAAACATTCGGTGATGCAGATTTTCTTATCTTGAACGGTGACGTTATTGAGGACAGCAGCGACCCGTCAAAATTTATGAATATATATGAAATATGTTCTTATCTGATGAAGGGTGAAAAACCGTCCGTTTTCTCAAGGGGCAACCACGATTTAAGGGGCAACTATGCCGAGAAATTTGCCGATTATACCCCCACACATCTATGCAATACTTATTACAGCTTCCGCCTTGGCAGCATTTGGGGAATACTGCTCGATTGCGGCGAGGATAAGCCAGACGACCACGCCGAGTACGGCTTCACCGTTGCCTGCCACAGCTTCAGAGAGCGACAGACAGAGTTCCTTAAAAGTATTATCGCAAACAAGGAAAACGAATACGATGCAGAAAATGTCAGACATAAGCTTGTAATCTCGCACAACGCTTTTTGCCACAGATATCAGTCCCCCTTTGATATTGAACAGGACATTTTTTCCGAATGGACAAGGCTTTTACGCGAAAACGTAAAGCCCGATGTTATGATTTGCGGTCACGCACATGAGCTTAACGTTTATTATCCCGAAAACACTGCTTGGAACACCAACGGAAGTTTTTGCCCCGTGGTAATAGGCAGCAACGTAAAGAAAAGCAGCCCGACATATTTTGCAGGCTGCGGTTACGTTTTTAACAACGACAGTATTGAGATTATATTTACGGACAGCAACGGTAAAATATTGAATAAAGAAGTTTTACCCGTTGCAAAGTAAGAAACTATTAATATCAAGATATAACAGAATAAACAGAGCCCTGAAAACCTTTAGAGCTCTGTTTTCTTATATCGGATAATTTGTCACAGTTTTATGAAATTTATTTAGCATTCATATCTCACAAACGGAGTTATTTCGTTCCATTCGTAATGGTCAATTTCTCCGCATTGACCTTCATCAGTTCTGAAATTTCTGCAGATAAGCCACTCTCCGTTGCCGATGGAAAACAGACCCGTACTGCCAAGCGGAAAATACCAGCCGTGTATTCCCGTTTCGGGTTCATATAATCCTTTCTCTGAAAGTGTGAGAATTTCTGCAGTTTCATTTGTTCCGTTCAGCTCATTAATCTGCGACGGAACTGACATATCAACGCAGAACAGCGTGTAATTCGGGTAATCTTTTTTGAATCCCTCATAAACAGCCATAAACATATAGTTCGTATGTCTGTCGTATTCAAGATTCTGAACGCCCCATTCAGTGTTTCCCGTACAAACAAAAAACTTGTGAAGCGGTTTGTCAAAGCCCGATTTGTGCATATTATTCTGCGAAAGCGGCAGAGAGTGAGCATTCCACTGAGCCATATCATAGCAGAGAATAACCTGATAGTCGTTATCGTTTCGTTTTACGTCGTTGTAAATTCCGTATGCAACGTACAAGTACATTCCGTCTTCCGGCTTTTCGCCGGGAAGCGGAGCAAAAGTCAAGCCGTCAATACCGCTGCAGCTATACTTGTGACTGATTCTGTTTCCGTCATCATCACAGCCTTCCCACTTGTAATCGCTGACAACTTCAGGTAAATACACAGCAGTCATTATATCGCTGTCATCGGCATTCATACCGTGTTTTGTGATTTTATCAACGTCAAATTTTGCAACGTAAAACGCATCGTCAAAGTTACGTTTTGACCCGATAGCTTTCAGAATATCTCTGCCTATTATATCGTTTTTGTATTCAAGCGAGCCGTAAACACAACCGTCCTGCTCGTTGAAAGCAATGCAGCCGAGATGACCAGCAAGTCCGTCAAGAGTGCCTACTATTCTGCCGTCAAGCGTCGCCTTAATCAACTTTGTTGTGAAAGAATAATAAATGTATCCTTTCTTCATATCGGCCGCTATTCCCTGAATGTGGCAATTACCCCACGCACCTGTATTAATAGTCGGTATTCTGCAATTTTTATCCAACAAAACCACCTTGTTTATTTTAAAAATTGAGATGTGAAATATTACGGCTATCAGTTTACCTTTTCAATAATTACTGCATTATCGGAATTATCTACATTTACATACTCACCGTTTTGGTAATAAAGCTGCGAATTGATATTCACCTGAGCTTCGGCAGGTACATATAACAGAATCTTCATACCCTGAGGCACGGTGAGATTGACAACATAAGTTCCGTCCTGCTTTTCGTAGCTGAGATTTATCAAGCCCTTTACGCTCGGAACGGTACAGCTCATACTGTCTGACAGAGAATACTGAGGGTCGATTTTCACCTTTTCATAGCCCGCTTCAAGCGGAGATACACCGGCAAAATGCTTACTCATAATAACGAGAGGGCCGCCGCTCCAGGCGTGATTTTTGGTACCCCGCCACGACTCCCAGAATTCCCAGAGAGTAGAGTAATCTTCACACATCATTCCCTCGTATCTTTCCTTTATCCTGTCTCGTGCGTGCTCGTACTCACCCATTCTGCAAAGCGCTTCCAGAACGTAATACTCCATATACGGGCTTGAATTTTTGGTGGTCGTGAGAACGTTTGTAATTACACCGTACTGTCCACTATCCGCAAGGCCCGACAAAACAGCAAGTGCATTTGCTCTGTCATCGGGTTCTTTCACATCTTCGCTTTTAAAGCCATCTTCTGTCCACAGAGCCTTGTAGCCCTTTGAAACAGCAGCTTTTCGTTCGGTTATGAAAATAATATCATCGTCTTTTCCCAAAAGCTCTGCCATTTCCTGCACAGCGGAAAGAGCATAGTAAACCCAAGCGTTTTCAATAGCGGTCATATCCGCCTTATCGCCCCAATCGGGCCAATCCCACGAGCCGCCGCGATGAACGACAAGATTGTTTTCACCGATTTCCCAAAGCTTGAGATAGTTCAGAGAAGCATCGTAAACCTTTTCGACAAAAGCCCTATCACCCGTATACTGATAGTAGGTCAGAAAACCTACTATACCTGCAAGCTGCTGAACGGGAAGTTCAAAATAATCACCGCTTATAGGCACAACGGTCTGCAGTACATCCGATTCGTCAACGTGGGAAAGCATTGCATTTACGCCCTTCTGATACAACAGGTAAGCATTGCTGTCAAGCGAATACATAGTCATTATCATTTCGCTTGTGACATCACCCCACCATTGCGCTCTTTCTCTGTCGGGACAGTCCATAAAATTATCACGCATAGTAACGTAAAGCGTACGCAGAGATTTCTGCCACAACGAATTAAGGAATTCATCATCGCACTTGAAATTACCGCTGAAGGAACTGTTATAGCCCGTTTCACGGTACATCAGCGAAACAACTGTAACGCCTTTGGGAATTTTATAGGTAATATGCTCACCGTTAAACCAGCCCAATGCTTCAAACTCCTGCTCACCCTCTTTGGTTATGTAGGTAGTCGAAACGGCGCCGCTCAAAGTGTTTTCCGTTGTTATTCTGATTTTTTTACCTGCAGGTGCAATTATTTTAAGATAGGGAGTAAGCTGTGCGTTATAAGGAATATCAACCGTGATTTTTTCACCTAAATGCTTGGTTACGGTATAATTCTCATATTCGCCTGAATTCTCATAATCCTTTAGGCCGTAATCCTTGAGGAAAGGTAATCCTCTCGGATAAAGCTTGCCGTAAGCACCCTCACCGCCGACAGCGTATTCGGTTGCATTTTCCCACGAAGAACAGTCATAAGCAGCGTTTATCCAGTCGCCCATATCTTTCCGTGCATCATAATAAATGCTGTATTCAGGCAGCCTGTAATTGGGCGGATAAAGTGGGCTGTCAACGTAAGCGGTGTTCCTTTTTACCTTCCAGCTATTGTCGGAAATTATTGTAACGCCCTCGCCTACGGCTTCAAAAATGAAGCCTCCCTGACCGCTACTGCAATAGGAATAGCTTGTTTCATCATCCCAATACCACACGAGCGCACATATTACGTTTTCGCCCTCTTTGAGAAAGGGCGCAATATCTATGCTGTCGTAATAACCGCTGTTTTTATCTGGTCCGCGTTTCACGTTGCCTTCAAAGACAACGGTTTCGCCGTTTATGTAAAGCCAGTATTTTGAGTCGGCTGAGATATCGGCAATAAGTTCTTCGGGAATTTTATCAAGAATTACCCTCTTGCTAAAGCACATCCAGACGTTTTTCTCCGTCAGGTTTTCCCTGTCCCAAATCCATTTGGCCTTCCAATCAGCTTTTTCCTCGGTAGAAATAACGCTGTATTCGGGAATACTTTCGGGAATTTCATAATCATTTGTAAACTTAACCATCTGAGAATCACCCCACGAGAATATTGATGTAATAAAAGCCGCCGCAATCACAAGATAAGAAACTATTGTCTGTATAACATTCATAAGAATCTCCCTGATGTTTACTAATCTTAATTGGCTTAAGTATACGTTTCATTCTTTATTTAGGTAAAAAGCTGTTATAACTGTGAGTTTACCTGTGCCCATACCGTAATACTGTCGCTTTGAATTATTTCTTTCTCACTCAAAACACCGCTGCTGATAAAATTATTATCCGAGTAAGTAATGTCGGAACAGTATTTGAACATATATATTTTACCCTGCAGATTATATTCAGCGAAATATTCGCCTGTATCCACGGTGTTTGAACTGAAAACAAGTCCGTTTACATTGTTCACTTTCATAAGCCTTGACGGCATATCCTTAAAGCTGTTTGAACTGATTTCTATATTTGTAAAAACGGCTGTTTTTGCAGATTTGCCTGCTATGTTAGTGCCGATTTCAATTACCGAGCCCCAGTCGCTGTAGTTGCACTTTTCAAAGGTATTGTTGCGGATGATGAGATTATCAACGCCCGTGCCCTCCTGCCAGAGAGTAGGTTCAATATCCATAACAACCTTTATAGCCTGTCCCATTGTTTTATAGAACCGGTTGTTCTCACAAAGTCCGTTTGAGGACTGCAAAAGTAAGCCTCTTGCCCTGTTTTCGTGGAAATAATTGTTGCTGATAACATAGTTGGCGCTGTTACATTCCTTGTTATATGCAGTCCAGCCTTCCGTTACGATTTCGGGCAAGACTTCTACAACAACCTCTTTTGTTATCCCTTCAAGAGCTTTGACCGAAACAATTTTTGCCGTAACGTCCGTATTCTCAAACTTATCATTTTTGAATCCAAGGATATCCCCTGCTTCAAGCCTCATTGCCGAAGCAATCAAAGTAAGTGTGTTGCCGTTTACTGCCGAAACATAGCCGAGACCGTCGTGAACATTAATTGCATCGTCACCCATACCGCTTATATCACAGCCGGAAATATTAAAGCAGCCGTTGGTGTTTACAATATGAATCGCATCGGCGGTCAACGAAACACTTCTCTTATCTTTGTATTCGGGGTTAACACCGATAAAGCTGTTGATAATCTGAAAATGCGAGCTGTTGCCCTCGCAGATATATGCCATTCCGGCACTGCCGTAGATACTGACGTTATCAAAGGTTATATTCTTGCTGTAATCCCTTATGCTGAAAATAGTTCCGTCATAGACAAAGTGCCTGAGAATATATGTTTCACCGTTCTCAAAGCTGTCCATACAGCCGTTATGAGTAACACGTAAAGTGTTGTCCGAAATTTTCTGAACAGATTTTATATTTGCTTCGTCCTGATAAAGATAAACCTCTTTTGAAGATTGCTTTGCACCGAAAGTATATGCTTCGGGGTCGCATTGTGTAATTGCCGTAAGTCTGTTGCTTTCGTTACAATATTCAGCATCCTTAAAAACAAGGTCAAGCGTATGGGTATCGGCGTTACTGTTCTGAACGGTAACAACAGAAGCCAGCGGACTTTCAGCCCAATTCCAATCGAAATTGAGGTTGCGGATTTCAAGACAGTCGCTGTTTCTGATAAAAAACTTATATCCAGTTGAGGAGAAAACAAAGGTTGCATCGTTTCCTTCAATCAGTAAATCCGTGCAGTTGTTAGCATCAATACCGTTCGTGCTTCTGAAATAATATGTACCCTTGTCGATAACAAGCTTCGTCTGAGGATGCTGAGAACAGTAATAAAGAGCAGTCTGAAATGCCTCGAAATTATCCTCGTTGCTTTCCGAAAGACCGAAATCAGCAGCGTTGATTTTTTTAAGTTTATCAGCCTTGGGGCGCTGAATATAGAATCTTGTTCCGTTTGCACCGTTAATCTCGTCTGCCGTTCTGTTTTCGCTTAAGTAACCAAGAGATTCCGCAAGCACAGCGGATTTGACGGGCGTTGTTGCAGACGAGGTAAACAGCAACAATATTGAAGCTATAAAAGAAACCAGTTTCAGAAGCATATAAATTTCTCCTTAAACAATAAATAAACAGTTCAGCAAGAGTGAAATTATTTAACAATTTTCTTGTTCTTTACAACCTTACTGTTTGCATTGATATAGGAATATTTGCGGCATTTGAAAAGCTCTTTTCTGCCCTGCTCGTTTCTTGTGAAAACAAGGTCGAACTTGCCGCCTGCGGATTTAAGATTCTTTGCAAGAATTGCCGCTGTTTCTTTGTTGACGCCGATTATTGACGGGCAGGCATAGCTCTGGACGTAGTTTGTTGTTTCAAGCTTTGAAATACCCTTTGTGCCGATGAGAACGTATCTCGGGTCATCAATCGGAGAAAGAAGCTCGGATATTGCCTTTGCAAAAACATTCTTTTCACGTACCGTTGCTTTTTCAAGTGAGCAATTTATAGTATTGTGTTTTTCGGACTTTTTAACACAAACAGTTGCTCCCCTGCTCTCAATTTCACCTATTTCTTTAAGCGTGCGGAGAACTGCCCCCGAAATGTTTGAAACCGTTTTTTCGGGCGAGGAATTCTTCGTAACAACACTTGCACACTTAACAAGGAAAACAGCCGCAACTGCCGCAATGATAAATCCGAGCAGACCGCCGAAAAATCCCGACGTTGCAATAATTATAATTGCAAGCACAATCACGACAGCAAGAACAATTGCATAAATCTTGTTCTTATGAACTGCCTTGGCAGGCTGTACTTCAGCAGGAATTTCGCTGACATCGGCAATTTCGGGTCTTGCTTTGCCCTTTACGGCGGCGTTCCATCTGCCTGACATAACGTTTCTTGCGGCGGCAAGTGACAACATCTGATTATTAATATTTTCAAGTCCGTTTGCATCATAGGGTGCTTTGAGAATATCAATTCTGTCCGTTCCGCTTTCGATAACATCGCTGTTATATGCAGGCGCCTGGAAGCACGCAAAACGGCGCTTCATCGTTTCAAAATCATCGCTGATGATTTCATCCTTTGAGTCGGGCTCAACCGTCACAAGATGCCAGATGTTAGATACCTTTTCGGGGTTCTTTTTATCAATTCTTATTGCTCTGCCTCGCATCTGATTTGAAAGCATAAAGCTGCCGACAAAACTTGCGAGGATAAGAGAATTGATATTCGGCGAATCCCAGCCTTCGCCGAGCAGAGATTTTGTGCCGATAAGAACGTTGATAACACCCGTCTGGAAAGCCTTGGTGATTATACTTACCTTGTTTTTGTTTGAACCGGTGAAAATAATCTCGGTATGATTTGTGTTTTCGATTTTCTTTATTCTGCAGGGAACACCCTCGTTATATGCGATTTCCTGCGCAGCTTCAACCGCACAGTCGGGCAGAATTACGAGCGTACCCGAAAGCACGGCAACCTTTGCATCGGGGTTAGTTCTTCGGATTGATTCAAATACGGGCACGGTGCCGAGAGCGTGGATTTCTTCATCTGTACCGACTAATTTAAGCATATCTTTTTTGATATAGTCGGTGAGAATGAGCATACGCAGAGAGTCGCCGAGATTCTGATATTCACTCTCGACAATCCTGTTAATACTCTGAAGCTTACCCGTTGAGGAAACGAGCATCTTATTGATTTTATCGCTTGATGCAAGGCGGACTTTCCTTTTTTCGATAAGAGCTTCTTTTGAAAGAATTGCTTTTAATTCTTCGCTTATTTCTTCGGTGAATATATCAGGCTTATCAACGATAAACTGAAATGCTTTTTCAGCTTCAACAATTGAATAAGCAAGCGGCTTTCTGCCCTCAAAAACCTTTTCCTCAAGGCTTCTTGAAATGTTTGCGCCGCCTTTTTTCGCAACACAGACAAGCGATTTGAAGCCTGCAAGGTTATCGTAAAGAAGCTCTTCGTTATTGGCAGCATTTGAGGCCTGCAAAGCCTTTGAAAGCAGACCGCTTCTGATTATTTCATCGGTAACAGCCGATGCTTTTTCTTTGTAATTTGCGAGAATCTGTGATTCTTCTGCGGTGGGATAGCTAAAATATATATAGTCCTGATGAGGGCAGAGTGTTTTCTGCATAACAAGCTGCGGAACAAAAATTTCTTCATCAATATCGCCGCAGAGGGTCTGGTATCTGTTCCATTCGGCAGGCGCGCTGTCATAAGGCGGAGTTGCTGTAAGAGCGATAATTGTTACATCCTTGCCGAGCATTTCAACAAACTTTTCGAGAGCCTTCTGCCATTCGCTTTTGAGGTGGTGCGCTTCATCAAGGCAGATTGTTTTAATACCTGCTTTTTTGATTTCGGCAAAAATGTCGAAATTACTGAAATCCTGCGTTTCTTCCGTTTCAAGCTCATCTTCATCTGCTTCGGCTTCCATAACGGATTTTGTGAAAGCAGCGTGAAGTGCCTGATATGTGATTGATGTTATGAGCTTCGGATTTGTGAGTGAATACGAAATATATTCGTCGGGGTTTTCGGTTTCGGGCAGGTATGCTTCAACAAATCTTTCGCCCCATTGTTGGCGAATTGTAACCGACGGCGACATAACAAGCGCAGGAGAATTCTGCCTGCGGACAAGCTCAAGACCGAGAATTGTCTTACCACTGCCCGGTGCGGCAACGATATGTATTTTTTTATCCTTCAGATGCTTCTGCGAATTATCAAGCACAGCCTGCTGATAATCACGGAAGGTCCATTTGAATTTAATTTTGCTGAAATCCTTCATAATATCACTCCGAAAAAACAAGTGTATATTTTGCGTCACCGTTGGTACGTATGAGCAAAACCATATCGGTTGCCTGCGGCTTTTCGCCGATATAATATGTGCCGAGCCTCGTTGCGGTAAATTCCTGTTCTTCGGAGTATGCACCCGTCATCGGGTCAAACCATTGGTATGTATAGCTTCCGTTGGGAACAAGATTTCCGACTGTGCCCGTTTTGATTCCGCCGTATTTTTTTGTATTGGCATTCTGTGCAACGGCATTATCGGTAAACGAATAGAAGTAAACCACTATTTCGGTGTTATCTTCGTTGCTTGCATATACATAATAAACTTTGCTTGCCGGAACAAAATATGCTCTGTTATCAAATCTCGGAATAAGATTATACCACTGCGTTTGTTCAAAAAATTCACGCATATATCCGACCTGGTACGAGCTTTCATATTCGAGGGCATCCTCCCAAGTAGCGTTGATTTTTTCTTCGCTCGTTATTGTGTCAACGCCGTCGGAGCTGTCTTTTTCTTCGTCATATACGTTCAGATAGCTCCACGTGTCGTGACCGCCCCAGCCGTAGCCGTACATTCCGTTGAGATAAGCTGTCCAGCCCTGCATTCTCGAACCGAAATTTTTAGTCCACAAATAGCAGTACTGACCCTCGTAATTGATTGCCGGCTTACCCTGAGAATTGTACCAGAAATCCTTTTCAACGCAGTAGTCCGACTGCTCCGTTTTGGACGGATTCCACTGTGCAGCATAGAAATTATGCTGTTCAACATCACGGAAGGCTGACGGCAAGGCTTCCTTGTTATATACCTTGCAATTATCGGTTGCTCCATTGCCGTTACCGTAAGCGGCTGTTGCACCCGAATATTCCTGATGAGCCGAAAGCGGATGGTCATAGGCATCGTATTTTGCTATATATTCAGCAACGAGCCGATAAGGATTGTTTTCATAGTTCCACATCGGATGTGTCGTATCGTTCCAATAAAAATCGTTGTCTATTTCCTGACCGAGAGTCCACATTACAGGATAAGCAGAATATCTCGCCACCCAATAGCGGGATATTTTCTCAAGGTAGGCCTTTACACCGTCGGACATTTCGCCGTTATCTTTCACGCCGCCGAAGTTATTTATCAGCAACTCCATAGAATACGGAAAGAAAAACTGTGCGTTTGCGTGGGTAAGTCCGTTTTCGGCTATAATGTCAAACTTTTCATCAAAGCTGTGTAAGCCTTCCAAATCGTTTTCGGCTATACCGTCTGCAAAATCAAACTTTTCGTCAATCGGCTCACTCTGAATTACGGTAAAGCCCTGTGACACACGTTTTTCGCAGATTGTTTTTACCATATCGGCTGTTTCACCGCCGAGACTCCAATGAGTATCGCCAAGATAGAAAAACGGCGTACCGTCAGCATAGGTGAAATACTTTTCGCCTGCACTTGTTGTTACAAATCCGTGTTTGTAAATATCATATTCACCGCTGTATTCGGTGCAGATAACCTTGCCCGTTTTACCGTGCATTGCGGTGTTTTCTTCATCGGTGCACACGGTCCTGAAATACCATACACCGTCATACGGACAGACAAAGCGAATTTTCCAAACATTGCCGCCGTCCCAGAAGCCGGGTATTTTATAAAGTCTGCCGTTTGAATAAAGATGAAGCTCAATATCAATTTCGCTGAACGGGTCGGAATACGATTTTTCGCTTTCAAAGCAAAGCTCATTCATAACCCACGTTTCAGCATTCACGGTAATATCGGGGTTTATAATTTCTTCTCCCTCAAACTCTTCCCAAGACGGAGTATTCACCACAGCTTTTGGAGTAGCAGTTTCATCAATACCAAAAAGATTGTTCCGGAACCTTGCAAAAACGCTTATAATACTTCCCGTTGCTTTTTCAAACGCCGACACAAAAGCAGGAACGGACTTTTCGCCGCCGTTATCAGCATTTGCGCAAACGCCCAAGCAAGAAAAGCATAAAGCTAAAGACAGTATAAGTGATATAAGCTTTTTCTTATACATATTTATCACCCGTTTAATTCTAAAATATTATAATTTATTTTATCATCAGTAATTTTTGATTTCAAGCGTTTGAGAAAATATTGTGCATCGCTATGTACAAATGCTAAACCGCTTCTCCTAAAAATCAATGCATATTACGAGCCTGCTTCGGTATTATATTATAATAGCGGAATAAGCCTTGCAAACGGAAAAATAATAAAGTATAATTGCTGATGAGTTTGGTTCACAGCACATAAAAAAGCCGGCAAAAGAACTGAAAGCTGCAGGGCAGTTTACTAAAGTTCAGGTTGATTGACAGGAGAAAGCAAATGTATTTTGACGATTTAAAGCTGAATATGAGCACGGATATCTCCCCTGCCCTTATCGAAAAAGAAAAAATGATAGATTTTGCATTTAACTACGACAGCATACCGCTGCACACCGACGAGGAATACGCCAAAGCCACGCCCTTCGGTAAGCTGATTGCGCCCGGTGTAATGTCATTTATGTCCGTGTGGGCAAAATACCTTGAGGTAGATTTTTTCGGTGAAGAGCTTCTTGCCGGAAAATCCACCAAAATCGAGTGGCTGAAGCCCGTATTCGCAGGTGATGTTCTCACGGGTAAGGCAAAAATCACCAATCTCATAAAACGAAGCCCTAAAAACGGGCTTGCGGAAATTTCAATAGACGTTTACAACCAGAACGGAGAACTCGTACTGACAAACGTCACCGAAGCAATCGTAAAATGCAGACAGATATAAACGAAGCAGGCAGCATCAGACACGATGCCGCCTGCCTTATTTTTGAGTATTAATCAGCCGCTTTGAAGCAAAAACATCAGTTGCCGTTATACCTGTTGCCGAGCTGATAGAACGCTACCGCAGAGGCAGCGGCAACGTTCAGCGAATCTACGCCGTGAAACATAGGTATTTTTACGGTAAAATCACATTCTGATATAGTTTGGATGGAGAGTCCGTCCCCCTCCGTACCCATAACGACGGCAAGCTTTTCTTCAGCCGCAAGTACGGGGTCATTAATTGAAAGCGAATTATCCTTGAGCGCCATAGCTACCGTTTTAAAGCCGAGAGCCTTTATTTCGTCAAGAAAGCTGTCGGTCGAAAACGTCCATTCAATCTGGAAAACGGTGCCCATACTGACTCTTGCGGCACGTCTGTACAAGGGGTCAGAGCAGCCAGGAGTGAGGATTACGGCTTCCATTCCCAGCGCCGCTGCCGAACGGATTACGGCACCGACGTTCGTGGGGTTCATAACTCTGTCAAGAATAACTATTCTTTTTTTGTTTTTACAGATTTCCTCTACACCGGGCAGAGGCTTGCGCTTCATTGCACAAAGCATACCTCTCGTAAGCTTGAAGCCCGTAAGAAGCGTAAGAACGTCAAATTCAGCACAAAAAACAGCTACTCCGCTTATCCGGTCAAGTATTGGCTTGCCCTCGCCCTCAATATGCCTTTTCTCCATAAGGCAGGATACGGGCTCGTAACCCGCATCAAGAGCACGCTCTATAACCTTCGGGCTTTCCGCTATAAACAGCCCCTTTTCGGGAAATTCTCTGTTTAAAAGCTGAACCTCACTCAGGCGTGCATATACGTCCAGCTCAGGAGCAAGAAAATCCGTAATTTCCGTAATTGAGTTCTTCATATTTACGTTTGTCCTTACATTGTAATGCTTGCTTTTAAAGACCGTTCGTTAAGTAACGTCACAGTATTTGCCGATTATAAATCTCGTTTTCGGGAGCTGTGCCTTACTGCCGTTAGCGGTAATATTCTCAAGCTTCACCTGAACGGTGTTCGTGTCGCTGTCCGTACCTGCAATTTTCGGTTTCATATACGAAGTGTAAGAAATGTTTTTGAACACGACGTTTTTAATTTCAAAATTCTCCGCTTCTTCGTCATAAATATTTACAAGAATAGGTCTGCCCTCATCACGGAAAATTTCAATGTTTTCAAAAGTAACTCCGTCAATACTGCCCTCAGTCTGCTCCGCAACAACAACAAGCGAGCCGATTCTGTCGTTATTCCATATACCGTCACGGTAAATTACGGCGCAGTCACGGAAAACCACGTCGGAAATTTTTTTGTTTACCTCACCCGTAATACCGAAGCATCTTGCATATCCGCCCCAAGCAATACAGTTTGTAAAGGTGATATTTTTACTGTCCATCGTGCCGCCGAGAGCCTTAACCTCAAAGGTATCATCCGCAACCCTTGCAAAGCAATTATCAACGGTTACGTTGTGACTGTTGCACACAGCAAAGCCGTCACAGTTTCCTCGGTTGCCGATAATATCTACGTTGTCAATGCTGACATCGGTACAGCAGTAGGAGATAAATGACCATTCGGGCGAATTGATAATTTTAACATCGCTTACGGTTACGTTATTACAGTTGGTAAAAACCACACCCCTGCGTTCACGTCTGTCAAGTCGTGTCATATCTATTACGCCTCTGCCCGCAAGGGTTATGTTGTTGCAGTTATAGAAATTGATAAAAGGATACCTTGTAAGCCCAATAGAATTATTCTCCCACGCATTAGGCTCAAAGTATTTGTTTTCGTCCTCGGCGCAGTCAATATCGAAAAGGTGGTTTGCAATTACATAAGCACCCTCACGAAGATAAATTACAAGATTGTTGTGAGCAACAAGGTTAACATAATCGTATTGATACACGCCTTTGTCAATAACCCATACGTTATCCTCACCGTATTTCTCGATATATTCCTCAATTTCTTTATCTTCATCAACCTTTTCGCGCACCATAAGCGTATAGCCGTAATATTGGTTTGCATCGTTAAAAAGGAAGGTGTAGATACCTGTTTTATTGATTGATGCCGTTACCGTATTATCCTTGCACTGTGCCTTTACACCGTGCGTTTCGGGTAACACTATTGCATTTTTAATCGCAACATCGGCACCTGTTATCTCAATATTGAATGAAAACTCCTCGCTTGAATCAACATAAATTTCGGAGAAAGAGTGCAGCGTGCCCGTATCGTCAACACGTATAAAGACCACGGAAGCATAAACAGGGATTTCCTCTCCGCTGACCTTGGCGGTATAATACGGCGATATTGTTATACCGTTTATGTCGTCATATCCGCCGGACTGCACGTATTCGGGCAGTAAAGCCGAGGCCCTGCCCACAAGCTCTTGCTCGGTAAGACCGGCCTCCTCAAGCGTTATTATCGCTTCGTCGGGATATTCAAGATACGAAAAATCAAAATTCTCACTTTCGGGATAAACCGTTGCAGGAAAGAGCAGATTTGAACAAAAAATTGAAACGGTTGTAAGTAACGTAAAGAAAAACTTAATAACAGCTTGCATTTGCTTATCTCCTTAAAAAACTCAATAATAAATTACTAAACACGGCATACCTGATATAATTTAAACAAGTGCCATTTTTGATATTGATTATAACACATATAAACCGAAATTACAATTACGAAAGTATTTCAACAAGTACCTGTACGCCAAGCAACAAACCGCCTGCGTGAAGCAAAACGATAACATTATTATCTTTGCCGTACTTAACAGCCTTCATTTTTTTGCTGCACAACACGCTGATAAATACCACAATTTTCATTTTGCTTAAACGGTTATATCACATTAAGCTAACAAACACAGGTTTCGTCTGAAATCAGCCCGATATGCCGGATAAAAAAATCCCGTTCTTGCAAACGGGAAAATTTTTAACAACAAAACACTTTATTTACTTTACATCGCTTCCGCTGTGAACAATCGGACTATAATTACTTCTTTCTTTGCTTAAGACAGGAAATGATTGCGTTTACACCCGACCCAACTAACAAACCGACACCGGATACCGCAAGATACCAGACCGAATGTATTAACGCTGATTCATTGTAGTAAATAAACACCGAGGGTATAAACACAACAGCCGTGACAATCGGGTACAAATATTTCAGCGCATTGTTTGACAGCACGCCGATAATAAAAGATAAGAACAGGGTTGCTAATATAATCGTAACCACCATTCCCATTGCATCGGTCGGCCCCGCAAACAACGGAAAAACGTAAAACATAAAAAGCTGTAATAACGAAACGATAATTTCTTTAATATAACGCTTCATAGAATAAATCTCCTTTGTCACGTTCAGGTTTTTCAAGACAATTATATCACACCTTATTTAAGATTACAATCGGGCAAAAGCAATCCGTTTGCCCGAAGGATGACAACCAATGCCGAAGAACCTTCAACAAAATTCTTCCTTGTTATGATAATTTCAACATATATAAAGATAAAATCGGCGCTCAAATCGTTAGCTTCGTTATTGTTTTGAAAATAGGTATATGTTATACTGTTGGGCAGCGACTAAAGAAAGGTCAACAGTATGCAAAAGGATTTTAAAAAAGGATTTTCAGACGGTATACCTATTGGGTTAGGCTATTTTTCGGTTTCTTTCGGCTTTGGCATTTTAGCTATGAGTTCCAAAATCTCTGCTTTCTTTGCTTGGCTTATCTCCGCAACAAATCTGACCTCTGCCGGTCAGGCAGCAGGAGTTGAAATAATAGCCGCATCAGGTACGCTGGCGGAAATGATTCTGACACAGCTTGTTATAAACTTAAGATACTCTTTAATGGGCTTTTCTTTGACACAGAAGCTCGACAGCAGCTTTACCACGCCAAAAAGGCTTTTGTTGGCCTTCGGTATTACTGATGAGATTTATGCCGTAGCAATTTCACAGAAAGGCAAGATTACCGCATCATATATGGCGGGGCTGATAGCAATACCTTTCATCGGCTGGACTTCGGGTACGGTTGCAGGCGCACTTGCCAATCAGCTTCTGCCCGAAATAATAGCAAACAATATGGGAATTCTTCTTTACGGTATGTTTATTGCCATATTCATTCCTGCCGCAAAAAAGAGCAAAGCCGTTCTTGTTGCCGTAATCATTTCTGCAGCAGTGAGCGTAGTGTTAAAATACTTTTTCCCCTTTATCAGCAGCGGATTTTCGGTAATTATAAGCGCAGTCATTGCCGCTGTAATCTGCGCAGCTTTGTTCCCCGTTAAAGAGGAGGAAGAAGAATTATGAGCATAATAATTTATATTGCCGTAATGGCCGGTGTAACATACCTCATCAGGATGATACCTTTTACAGCATTCCAAAAACAAATCAAGTCCCGGTTTATCAAAAGCATCCTTTATTATTTGCCTTATGCCGTGCTTGCGGCAATGACAGTTCCTGCGATTTTTTATTCAACAGGAAATCTTAAAAGTGCAGTTGTCGGTACAGTTGTTGCAGTTGTCGTAGCTTTCTTTGAAAAGCCGCTGCTGATTGTCGCTTTGGCAGCCGCCGCTTCAGGACTTATCACCGATTTGATAATCTGAACAAGATAAAGATATTAAGTCTGCCCCATTCGGTAACAAGCATAATGCACTATACAGTGATAAAAGGAGTACGAACAAAACTGTCCGTACTCCTTTATTATGTAATTACGCCTCATTTTAGAGTGCAACGAATAATTATCTTACTTATACTTTTGAATATATCTTTAAGCTACGTTTCTTATCCAGGTACGATTATGTATAAGAAAAGGCTCAATTAAATCAACGTACTCTTTTGCACCCATTTTATATAAAGTATCAATAACCTGTCCGTCAACATCCCCGTCGTTCAAAAGTGAAACTATCTGCTCAGCATACTCACAATACATCTTTTTTCCTAACAGCATAACAAAACTTTGTCTGCCTCGTTTAGCCCTCTTGTCAAGGCAAATTTTTATAATTCTCTCAATCTGATTATTATTGAGTTTATTCTTGTTTTCCGAAAGGAATTGCCTTATGTTTTCACCAACATCCCATAATTCAAGTTCATACTTATACCAATCGTGAACATCAGGTGCCGAATCCATAAACGGCAAATCTGGTAAGTTTTCTTCAGGAATCAAAGCTTCTGCCCTTACCAATAAACAGTCAAGTTCGTTATCAAAAACTATTCTGTTCATACAAAACGCACCTCATAAATCATTTTTGTCGGAATGATTATATCACAACACATATAAAATTACAATCAATTGAAAGTCAAGCCCTTTACCCGAAGGTCAACTTAGCTGTGCCATTGGCAACCTCGTTTTGTTTTTACAACTTGATTTTGGCAAAAATTATAATTGGATTTTATAAGCATATTCTTGTAATTTGTTATTAATTTCTTCTTCGTTTTCATAGAACATATCATCGCATTGTTCTATTATTTCTTCAGCATTTTCGTCATCTTCATTCTCTTCTAAAATCAAGTGTGCTTTATATGCTCTATGTAAATTATCAATAAGTTTATCAGATAAGATGTTTTCCAATGCAGACATTTCTTTATCTAAATCATCATTGTTTTCAATATTAAAGAAATATTGACTATGCCCACCATTATTAATTTCACCTTGATAAGTCATTAATTCTGCATAAGGTGACTCAACTTCTCCTTCCGTCCATAAATCCCACATCTTATTCCATTTAAGCTGTTCTTCAGTTAATTCAACTTGCTTTTTCTTGAACAAATCAAATAGGCTCATAATTTAAAATCTCCTCTTAATGAACTTACTGAAATAATATCACACTTTATATAGAATTACAATCCGTTGAAAACCAATCCGTTTGCCCGAAGGGCGGCAATCAAGGCGTTAGCCTTGTAAAAACACTTCTTCACTATTACTTATTACTTCTTACTTTCCAAAGCCCCAATGACTTTTTGAGGTAAGATTGAAGAGGTAACAGGTAATAAGCCCCAAGAACTTTCGTCCTTGGGGCTTTGTATTTACAGCTTGTTTTTGTCAAAATTTGAACCGAGCAACGAAACACATATACACGACTTATAATGTAAATAAGAACGGCGGATTGCTCCGCCGTTTGAGTTATGAGATTTTAAATCTTACCAGAGATCGCCGAAAACATTGTGGTTCATTTGGCAGCCACAAACCGTATTCATACCAAAAATCTTCTGGAAGAAGAGGACGAATTTAAAGAAGAATCCTTCAATTCCGCCTTTATGGCAATTGCATTCACAATCTTTGTAAACCGCTTCTGCAGTAACATTGAAAACACCCATTGTGAATGTTGTTTCGGAATCAAAATAATCTTCGGGGGTTGCGCCTGTGATGTTCCAGCAATAAAAAATCTTACCGTCAATCTGATCTGCAGTGATTGTTACAGCATCGCCTGCAACAGCACTTGAAGCAGAAG
>JAFXCH010000040.1 GCA_017516485.1 Clostridia bacterium | reverse complement strand
TCAAGTTTATAATCTCTGTTGCCGTAGGCAAAATAAGGAGCGTCGGTTGCAGGCTTGATTTCTTTTACGCCGGAAACAGGCTCGGGCTCTGTTGTGACTTTGACTGTGCAGGTATCTACAAAGCCGCGCTCGCAGTGTGTTGCGGTGACGGTTACGGTACCCTCTTTGAGTGCTGTAATTCTGCCGGAATAATCGTCGATTTGGACTATGCTCGGGTCGCTGACAGTGTAATCACACGCTGTCCAGACAGCCTCGGCAGGATATGTCTTTGCCTCAAGGTCAACAACATCACCAACACATACATTCACCGTTTCTTCAGGGAATTCGATATACTCGGCTTTTGGAATATCGGTTACAACCTGATATTCACCAAGCTCTTTATTTGCTTGAATAACTGCGTATGTAGGGCTGTCTTCAGAACAGTAGATAACCGTATTGCCCCAAAGTTTATTTGAGACTTTGCTTTTAAACAAAGCATATTCAGATTGTTCTGCAGTAACATTATACGGTACACAGATTGCTTTAGGAATAGAATATGAGGTATCGAAAGTATAGCCCGGAAATCTTGACTGACAGATGTAGTTATCACATCTTAATTGAATATCATTGAAGAAATTCGTACCAAACTCGCAATCCGGTGTTATAAATGTATTCTCACCTAAAAATGAATCAACACCGCTGATATATTCACCTATATATTCATAATTTTCGATAAATCTTAAGCTCTTTGAAAACTCAAAAGAACCACCATATCCTTCAAGTGCATCTTCATATATATACTTGCACCCTTTTGGAAGTACGAGTTTATTAACAAAACCATATTCAAAAATTTCAGGATCATAATCCGGATAATCATCTCGGATATAAGGATAATGATATCCGAAATCTTCTAAAGTTTCGCCATAAGAAATATACCAAAAAATTGAGAAAATGTTATTCGGGTAACTCAAAGCTACAACGTTACATCCTCCAAGCACATCCGGTAAAACTAAAGTTCTGTTTTTAATGCCTCTATTTTCTGTAGCAAAATGAACATTAAGAATATACGCTTCATTATTTTCTATTATATAGATATAATCTACACCATCTACGGATTCAATTTTAAGTTTTTCATAAAACTCCGGATGAGCTGTATTATCTCTGAACAACCATTCGGCTGTATGTTCAAATAAATACATATCTTCATCAACAGGTGCACCGGTTAATGAAGAACTATCAGCTGATACACCTACAGAAACACATAACAACACCATTACAAATGTCATTACTAAAGATAATATTCGCTTTGATTTTTTCATAACCGACGCTCCTTTTTAAAAATTTATTTCATAATTTTATCTTAAATAAATTTATACCTCAAGTCAATATTTATAACAAAAAAACAGCGAAAATTCAACGGATGAATAATCGCTGTTTCGAATTAATCAATATTCAAGGTCTGCCCAGATTGCAAAATGGTCAGAGGCATAGTTGCCGTTGATTTTATCCTTACAGACTCTGTATTTATGTGCCTTTACCTTATCGTTGATAAAGATAAAGTCGATAATATGACCCTCGTGCTTTTCGGGGCAATCATCGTGATATGTAAGATAATCCATTGTATCAGGAGCTTCAAATTTTGAGTCTTTAAGGAATTTTATGATTTCGTTATACTCTCTGCCGTTCTGGAAAGAATTGAAGTCGCCCGAGCATGAGAGAGGATACTGCTCAATCATCGGCATAATCTTTTCACGCAGAATCGGAATGCTCTTATAGATAAGGTCAAAATCACAGTCCATATGAGTGTTTACGTGAACGAATTTCTTATCTTCTGCCTTGTCGTAGAAAATACCCCATGTACAGATACGGTTATGCCTTGAGTGCCAGCACTTTGACATAACATCGGGAGTATCGGAATACCAGAAATTGCCGCTGTCGATTACCTCAAAGCGGTCATTCTTATAGAAAATTGCGCTGTACTCGCTCTCGCCGCCGTTTTCGTCACCTCTGCCGATGCCGATATATGACCAACCGTCGAGGTTAGCCTTAAGGTCTGCCATCCATTCGGGTGTAGCTTCCTGCACGCCGAGCATATCACAGCCGGATTCTTTGATTGTCTGAACGCAATCGTCAACTCTGTCCCACTGCTCACGCTCACCTACGTTTGCACATCTGAGATTAAAAGACATTAATCTGACCATATCTTTTTCACCTTTTTCACATTATAACAAATAAAAAATCTTATCTCTTTTTAACAACGATATTCATAAAAGGTACACTTGCAGTGTCGCCGTCGCGCAGTTTTTTACCGCGCATTGTACATACCTCACCGTTTACCTTTACTTCGCCGCCCTGAATTACTATTTTTGCATGACCGCCGCTCTGCACTGCATCAGCAAGCTTAAGTGCGGAATCAAGACGGATAAAATCAGTATCGATAAAAATTTCTTTTATCGGTTTTTCTTTAATTCTTGCTTTAATTTTAATTGCCATTAAGTTATCAGTCCTTCTTAAATCTCATCGGAAGAATAAGGAAGAGAAAATTGTCGCCCTGAGTCGGCAGAATAAGAATAGGTGCTGCACCGCTGTTGAGCTCAATCTTTACTTCGTCTGCATCACACACCTTAAGTGCATCGAGAAGAAGCTTATTATTAAAGCCGATTTCAATTTTATTGCCTTCATACTTACAACTGAAGCTGTCGTTAGCCGTACCGAGTGCTGTTACTGATGAAATTCTGACTATATCGTTATCAAAAATAAATCTGACAGGACTCTTGAATTTATCTGTAATAATAAGGCTTGTTCTGTCAATACTTTCAATCATCTCACGTGTGTTGACAATTGCAGTTGCAGAGCATGTGGGCGGAATTGCATTCTTGTAGTTTAAGAATTCACCGTCAAGCAGACGGGAAACAATGCTGTAATTGCCGATTTCAAATACGATATGTCTCTTACCGACACCGAGTGAAACAGTCTCCTCATCATCACCTATAAGCTTTGTAACTTCGTTAAGTGTTTTTGCAGGTACAACAAAGTTGAGCTCGTCACCCATATAGTTAATTGACTCAGTTCTCATTGCAAGACGTGAGCCGTCAACAGCAACAAGTCTGATAAGATTCTGTGTAACCTCAAACTTGACACCTGTGTGTACAACCTTGCTGTCGTTTACAGATACTGCAAATATAGTCTGACGAACCATATCTTTAAGAAGCTTCTGCTCAACTACAACGGGATAACCGCCGCTGACAGTAGGAAGCTCAGGGAATTCGTTGCCGTCGATACCGATAAGTGAATATTCTGCTTCTCCGCCTTTAATTGTTGCAAGAAGTCTTTCATCTGTTTCGATATAAATCTGTTCACCGGGAATTTTGCGTACGATGTCACAGAGAATTCTGGCATTTAAGATAATAGCACCCTGCTCAACTACACGGCAGGGAATTGAAGTAGTAATACCTACCTCAAGATCGTAACCTGTAAGAAGAAGCTCGTTACCGATTGCTTTGATAAGGATACCTTCAATTGCAGGAATAGTTGTTTTGTTTGAAACTGCTCTCTGAACATTTAAACAGGCTTCGCTGAGTACAGCGGTGTCGCAATAAATTTTCATTTTCGTTCAGCCTCCGGAAATAAATGATATAAATGAATATTTAGTAGTATTAGTAGAGTGCGTGGAAAACGTGAAAAAGTCCCGAACTTGTTGATACTGTAAGAATAGCGGGTTTTTGACGGTGTGAAACCGATAAGAAAAGATTTTCACGCTGTCCACAGGGAAAACTCAAATGGGAGTATTGTGGAAAAAACAATGTGAAATGTGAAGAAAACTGTGGAAAAAAATTTGCGTCAGTTTGACTGCACATTCTTCATAATATCTGTAATAATTGTTTTAAGTGAATAATTACTGTCTTTATCTGTTGAGATTTTTTTGTATGCGTACATTACCGATGAATGGTCACTCAGACCGAAGAGCTCTGCAACCTTTTTATTGGTAAGCGGAGTCATCTCACGGATTATGTACATTGCAACGTGACGGGGAAAAACAAACTTTGCATCGTGCTTTTTACTCTTGATATCAGCAACAGTTACACCGTAGGTGCGTGCAACTTCGTCAATAATTTTATCAATAAGCACCGGAGTCGGGTCACCCTCACTGAAAATATCGCGGATTGCTTTTTGTGCTGTTGCGAGGTTCGCTTCTTCGCCAAGCTCTATATATGCCTTCATTTTTTTAACTGCACCTTCAAGCTGACGGATATTACTCTTTATTTTTTCTGCAATAAAAAGTATAAGCGAAGAAGGTATGTCAATACCGAGTGATTCAGCCTTGCTTTTAATGATTGCGACTCTTGTTTCAAGGTCGGGCGGCTGAATATCGGCAATAAGGCCGCTTTCAAATCTGTTGCGAAGTCTTTCTTCAAGAGTTGCCATTTCTTTGGGCGGACGGTCAGAGGTAAGAACAATCTGACTCTTTGCCTTTACAAGTGTGTCAAAAGTGTGGAAAAATTCAAGCTCTGTTGAAGTCTTACCTGCAATAAACTGTACGTCGTCAACAAGAAGTACATCTGCATTACGATATTTGTTATGGAATACAGATGTATCTTTTTTATTCTGAAGATAATCTATGAGTTCATTCATAAAATCTTCACTGCGGACATATATAATGTATGCATCAGGGTTATTTTTTATTATTTCATTACATATAGCATTGAGCAGATGAGTTTTACCGAGACCGGAATTGCCGTGAATAAACAGCGGATTGTAAGTGTTACCCGGGTCGGATGCAACCGCAATTGAAGCGGCGTGAGCAAATTTATTTGAGTCACCTACAATAAAATTATCGAAAGTAAGTTCATTTGCATCAAAGGTTTTGTTTTCTTTTTTGGTTTCGGTTTTTTTAGTTTTTTCTTGTTTGGGCATAACAGACACGTTTACTTTAAAACCCATTACTTTTTCAAAACAATCTTCAAGCAGAGGAATAAATTTTTCGTTTATTATCTTACAGCGGAAAGGGTCATCCGTCAGCACAACGGATTCGCCGTCAAAATTCTCAAGTGCGAGCTCGTGAAACCATACAGAATAAACTGTTTCGGAAGTATTCTTTTTCAGCTCTGCTTTTACATTTTCCCACAACTGGTAAACGAGATCCATATTGTCCACATCCTTTCTTTCATATTTTTCAAAATTTTTACTAAAAACACTGCCGTAACAGCAGTTGAGATAGTAGTTATTATAAGGTCTGTTGTTACATCCGTACAGACCATAAGAGTATAGCATATTTCAGCCTCCTTTTCAACTTTTAGGAAGGAGTAAAGTTTTGAACAACATCTTGTTAAAATGTGAAAAACTCCTTCTATAAGTAGTGCAAAAAGGCTGTTTTTTCAATGTAAATACGTGATATTTTGAAAAAAATTTCTAAAAAAATTATTGGAGAGATTTCGGGCTGAAATTTGTCGCTTTTAACGAATTTTCAATTTTGAATGAATTTTAACAAATTTTCACTTGACAAAAAAATAATCGGTAAAATTTATCAATTCAAAAATTATCTAAAAAAAATTGAACAAAAAATGCTTGACAGATTTGGTGAATTCTGCTATAATCCGATGTTGCCGCACTATGTAAGCGGTAAATCCTTGCTTCAGGAGAAAAAATGAGCCTGAGGCCAAAGACCATAAGGAGGTGCAAAACAATGTCAGCAAGCTACAATTACGAGATCATGATGGTTTTCTCAGTCGCTAACGGCGAAGAGGGTGCAAACGCACTTCTCGAGAAATTCAAGGGTATGATCGAGGCTAACGGCACTGTCGACAACGTTGATGTATGGGGTAAGCGCAAGCTTGAATACCTTATCAACGACGAGGCAGAGGGCTTCTACGTAGTTATCAGCTACCAGAGCGCTCCCGAGTTCCAGGCAGAGCTTGACCGTGTACTCAAGATCACTGAAGGTGTTCTTCGTACAATGATCATCCGCAAGTAATTAATAAGGAGGAAATTGCAATGCTCAACTGCGCAGTTTTAATGGGTCGCCTTGTTGCTGATCCTGAACTCCGTACAACTACTTCAGGAATTTCTGTTACCTCTTTCCGTATCGCTGTCGACCACAGCTTCGTCCGTCAGGGTGAAGAGCGTCAGGCAGACTTCATCGACATCGTTGCATGGAGACAGACAGCAGACTTTGTCTGCCGTTATTTCCGCAAGGGCTCGATGATTGCTGTTCAGGGTTCAATCCAGACACGCAGCTACGAAGACAAGCAGGGTAACAAACGCACAGCTGTCGAAGTTGTTGCAGATAACGTAAGTTTCTGCGGCTCCAAGGCAGAAAGCGGCACAACAGGCGGTACACGCCCCTACGAGAACGCAGCCCCCGCAGCAGCTCCCGCTGTTTCATTTGCGTCGGGCAATATGGGTGATTTCGAGTCCATTGAGGACGATGACGATTCACTCCCGTTCTAAGAAATCTATAAGGAGGAAATAACATCATGGCATACGAGAGAAATAACGGACGTCCTAACAGAAAAGGCCGCAGAAAAGTCTGCACATTCTGTGTTGATAAGGTAGATTATATCGACTACAAGGACGTTAACAAGCTTCGCAAGTTCACATCGGAGAGATCTAAGATTCTTCCCCGCCGTGTAACAGGCACATGCGCAAAGCACCAGAGAGAGCTTACAACAGCTATCAAGCGTGCACGCTACGTCGCTCTTCTTCCCTACACAAGCGACTGATAAAAACTCAAATAAGAATTTTTACCTGCATCTCTTTCGGGATGCAGGTTTTTTTTAATCAGGAGCGAGTAATAAAATTCTGAACAATATCAACTGACATTGATAGTAATAATCAAAATTTTACCTTTGATTTCTGCAACTGATTATATATAATTTAATCAACAAATAAAATTTATTTAAAAAGTGCAGAAAGGAAAGAAGAAGAAAATGAAAACTTGTATAGGTGAAAGAATTGCCTACTACAGAAAATTGAATTCAATGACACAAGCGGAACTTGCTTCAAAATTAAACATTTCCACTCAGGCTGTTTCAAAATGGGAACAAAATATTACCTCACCCGATATTATGCTTTTACCTGAACTTGCAAAAATATTTGATATAAGTATAGATGAATTATTCGGAATTAAAGTTAATAAAGAACCCGTTTTTAATCTTGTTAATAATGTTCCCTGGGATGATGACAGAAAAATAAGAATTGCTTTTTATCACGGAAAAAAGCTTATGCAACAATCAACATACGAGCTTCAGCAAGGAATAAATGAAATTAATATTCATTTTGATTATGGAGATGTTTATAATATAAACGGTATTTGTAAATTGAACAGATAAAATATAAGATTAAAAAAACCTGAGTACTTTTTTCAGTACTCAGGTTTAATTTTATTCGTTATTCTTTTTTGCCGCTTCTGCCTTACCCTCGGGAGTATCGCGGTAGTAATAAGTTTTGCTCGGCTTGTGCGGTGTGGAGTTCCAGACTTCTTCTGCAACGGGTGCCCACTCTGCAGCAAACTTTCTGCACTTTGCACAAAGATCCTCTGCAGATTCCTGATCGATAAGGTCAGTTGACTTTGCACCGGTCTCTTTGACGATTCTGCAAAGATAGTCGGGATTTTCAAGCATAGGGCAGGGTCTCATATGGTTGTCGTTAAACGGCTGATTTTTGTAGAACGACATAAAGAGCGGATTCTGCAATGCTTCAAGCAAAGTATGGGTACGGATATTTGAGTCAGAGAAGTGAATGAAAACACAGGGCTCAATATCACCTGCAGAGTTGATGTGGAAGTAATTTCTGCCGCCTGCAATACAGCCGCCGACGTACTCACCGTCACCCTGGAAATCCATAATGAACATTGATTTACCGGTTTTTGAATTACGAAGGTCACGTACACGCTTGTACATATATTTTCTCTGCTCGGGGTCGGGAATAAGCTCGGGCAGAGCACCCTTACCAAGAGGCATATAATTGAAGTAAAGGCCGAACATAACGCCCTTTGAAATCATATCGTCAAGGAATTCGTCACTTGTAACGGAGTAGATGTTCTTGCTTGTGTAGCAAACAGAAATACCGAACATACAGCCGTTTTTCTTGAGCAGCTCCATAGCCTCAATTGAGGTTTTGTAAGCACCGTCACCACGGCGGAAGTCGTTACTCTCTTCGTCGCCCTCAATGCTGATTGCGAGTGCGAGGTTACCTACACGCTTAAGGTCATCACAGAACTCCTGATCAACAAGAGTTGCGTTTGTGTATGCAAGGAAAGCACACTGCGGGAATTTTTCGCAGAGCTTAAGAATCTCTTTTTTGCAGATAAGAGGCTCACCGCCTGTAAACATATAAAGGTGAGTTCCGAGCTCTCTGCCCTGTTCAACAATTGACTCCATCTCTTCATAAGTGAGGCGGAGCTTGTGACCGTATTCGGCAGACCAGCAACCCTTACATCTGAGGTTGCAGGCACTTGTCGGGTCAATTAGAGTAATAAAGGGAATATTACAGTGATATTTTTCACGGTTTTCTCTTACTTTTTTTGTGCCTGCGGCAACGCCGAGACCGAGTGCCATAGCCATACCGTTTAATACATCGGGGTGAAGGTCGTTAATTGCACGGATAAGGAGCTGAGAATAGACATTGTCAGGGTCAGCCGCACCCTCACGGATTTTGTCAAAATTCTTTGCAGGGAAAGAAGGACCGGCAAAACGCTGTACTGCGTCAACCAGCTTTACTAAATTATCCTGCGGATTTTTCTTGATGTATTTAATTAGCGGCTCAAGTACTGCCAACGCAGCGGCACGCTGTGTTTTTTCTTTTAAAGTCATAAAAAATTGGCTGCTCCTTACTGAAAAATGGACATACAGATAGTTTCACCCATACTCGATTATTTTAACACACAAAAGGATAATTGTCCATATGATTATTTAATTTCTTTATACAAGAATAATATCTATTGCAATTATCTGCTTTTTTTTATATAATATTTATTTGTATAATTATGTTACGAAGTAATAAATGCGTTTTATAAAAACGAAAATTGTACTGCAAGGTGACTTATAAGATGATTTGCAGTCGCATGATTTGGCTTAAAGCCATGATTTGAAATGATAAATCATTTCATTTTTAAGGGGTGAAAAACGTGAAAAATTCGACCACGATAGCCGCAATCTCAACTCCGGTTGCCGCAGGCGGTATCGGCGTAATCCGTATATCGGGCGATGAGGCTGTTGAAATTGCTTCAAAAATATTTGTGCCTTCAGGTAAAAAAACGGTTGCCGAGATGAAGGGCTATACTGCCGCACACGGTATGGTTTATGATGGCGATAAAGCTATTGATGAGGCTGTGTTGCTTGTTTTTCGCGCCCCTCACAGCTATACGGGCGAAGATGTTGCCGAGATTTCGTGCCACGGCGGTGTTTACGTTGTAAGCCGTGTACTTCGTGCGATATTAAATGCAGGTGCAGTGCCTGCCGCACCGGGTGAATTTACAAAGCGTGCTTTTCTCAACGGCAAGCTTGACCTCACCAAGGCAGAGGCTGTTATGAGCCTTATTTCCGCCCAGGGTGAGCAGAGTGCAGGTGCCGCTATGACTGCACTTGAAGGTGCACTCAGTAAGAAAATTATTGCCGCCGCACAGACTCTTATTACGGATTCTGCATATCTTGCGGCGTGGGTCGATTATCCCGATGATGAAATTGAAGAGATTTCAACCGATAAATTATTAGTTGACTATAAAAACGTACTTTCAGAAATAGAGGGTCTGTTAAATAATTATGATGCAGGTAAAGCAATTACCGAGGGTGTTGACACAGTAATTGCAGGTAAGCCGAATGTAGGTAAATCAACGCTTATGAATTACCTTGCAGGCTTCAGACGATCAATAGTTACCGATATTGCAGGCACAACACGTGACGTTGTTGAGGATACGGTAAGGCTCGGTAACGTCGTGCTTCACCTTGCAGATACTGCAGGAATAAGAGAAACAGGTAACGAGGTAGAAAAAATCGGCGTCGATTTTGCTGTAGGCAGAGTTGAAAGGGCTGCACTCGTGCTTGCCGTGTTTGATTTGTCGCGTGAGTTTGACAGTGAGGACAGGGCTGTGCTCGAACTTTGTAAGGATAAATGTGCAGTTGCCGTCGTAAATAAAGATGACCTTGAGCCGAAGTTTGATTTATCGGTGCTTGATAATTTTAAGCATATAGTTTATATCAGTGCAAAGGATGGTAAGGGTGCCGAAAAATTGGCAGAAGCTGTTGAATCGGCACTCGGCACGAACAGTGTTGATACATCTGCGGCACTGCTTGCTAATGAAAGACAGCGACTCTGCTGTGAAAAGGCGGCAGAATGTTTAAGAGAAGCAATTTCAGCACTTGAAATGAATATGACACTCGATGCCGTAACCGTCAGTACGGATTCAGCAATAAATGAGTTGCTTACGCTTACGGGCGAAAAAGCAACGGATGCGGTTATAAATGAAGTATTTTCACGCTTTTGTGTAGGTAAGTAATGAATCGGTTTACCGATTCAAATCATGTTGCATAGCAACGAATCATGGCTGCAAGTCAAATCATGCCGTAAGGCAAATCATAAAAAGTAATTATAAATGATTTGCTTCGCATGATTTGATTTCTTCGAAATCATGATTTGCAAAATTTATTTCGCATGATTTGCGTTTTTTTAAAACGCATTAAAAAGTAAAAACAATGGCACAAACTTTCCTCGGTGCTACTGACTTTACTCTGTGTATCAATTTCACTGAGGTATTAAAACGAAAAGACAATGGCAGTCGATTTCCTCGGTGCTACTGACTTTACTCTGTGTATCAATTTCACTGAGGTATTAAAACGAAAAGACAATGGCAGTCGATTTCCTCGGTGCTACGCACTTTCCTATGTGTATCAAACTTTATTGAGGTATTAAAAATGAAGTATTTTGCAGAAAATGTGGATATAGCCGTTATCGGTGCAGGTCACGCAGGCATTGAGGCTGCGTTGGCGGCGGCACGCCTTGGTTGCAAAACGGTTATGTTTGCAATCAACCTGGACTCAGTCGGCAATATGCCGTGTAATCCGTCAATCGGCGGTACGTCAAAGGGTCACCTTGTGCGTGAGATTGACGCACTCGGCGGTGAAATGGGTATAGCGGCAGATAAGAATACACTTCAGACCCGTATGCTGAATACAGGTAAAGGCCCTGCCGTACACAGCCTGCGTGCTCAGATTGACCGACGCAAGTACTGCGCATATATGAAAAATGTTGTAGAAAACCAGCAGAATCTGCAGCTCAAGCAGGCGGAGATTGTTTCACTTACCCGTGATGAAGACGGCTTGTGGCACCTTTTTACACGCCTTGAGGCTGAGTATACGGCAAAGTGCGTAATTCTCGCAACAGGCACGTTCCTCGGCGGCAGAATTTTTGTAGGCGATGTTTCTTACGACAGCGGACCTGACGGTATGTTTCCAGCAACCGAGCTTGCACAGTCTCTCAAAGACCTCGGAATTCAGCTCCGCCGCTTCAAAACGGGCACTCCCCCGCGACTCAACCGCAACAGCATTGATTTCAGCGTAATGGAGCCTCAGTACGGCGACGAGCATAAAGTGCCGTTTTCCTTTGATTTTGAGGGTGAAATTGAAAACACAGAGGCTTGCTACATAACTTATACAAACGAAAAGACAAAGCAGATAATTCTCGATAATCTTCACCGCTCTCCGCTTTACGGCGGCAAGATTGACGGTGTAGGTCCGAGATACTGCCCGAGTATTGAGGATAAAATAGTCCGCTTTGCAGAGAAGGAGCGTCATCAGCTTTTTGTCGAGCCTTGCGGCGGTGATACGCAGGAAATGTACCTGCAGGGTCTTTCTTCATCACTTCCCGAGGATGTACAGCTTGAATTCCTGCACACTATTCCCGGACTCGAAAACGCCCGGGTAATGAGAACAGCCTATGCTATAGAGTACGATTGTGTTGACCCGTTATCACTTCGTTCAAGCCTTGAATTCCGCGGATTTGACGGACTTTACGGTGCAGGTCAGTTCAACGGCTCAAGCGGATACGAAGAGGCTGCAGCACAAGGTCTTGTTGCAGGTATCAATGCAGCACGCAAGATATTGTGTAAAGAGCCGATTATCCTTGACCGTGCAGGCAGCTACATAGGCACGCTTATTGATGACCTTGTTACAAAGGGCTGTACCGACCCGTACAGAATGATGACCTCACGCTCGGAGTACAGACTTCTGCTTCGTCAGGACAATGCCGACCGCAGGCTCACACCTATCGGCTACGAAGTAGGTCTTATAAGTGAAGAGCGTTGGGCAAAATACAACCGTAAGCTTAAGCTTATAGAAGAAGAAACAGAAAGAGTTAAAAATGTTGTAATTCACTCAAGCGATGCGTTAAACAAGATGCTTGTTTCACGTGAAACATCTCCGCTTAATATCGGAGTGCGTATGGTTGAGCTTCTTAAGCGTCCTCAGATAAGCTACGCAGACCTTGCAGAGTTTGATACCGAGCGACCCGATTTACCCTATGAGGTATTTGAGCAGGTTGAAATATCAATAAAATATGAGGGTTATCTCAAGCGTCAGGAAGCTCAGGTTGCCGAAATGCGCCGCCTTGAAGTCAAAAAACTGCCCGAAGATATAGATTATTCAAAGGTTGTTGGCTTAAGACTTGAGGCAATCGAGAAGCTCAACAAGGTAAGACCCGAAAATATTGGTCAGGCTTCACGCATAAGCGGTGTCAGCCCTGCAGATATTTCCGTGCTTCTTATCAGATTACAAGGAGAATAAATTAGTATTATGGCTATGATAGATTTAAAATTACTTAAAGAAGAGGCTGAAAGGCTCGGTGTAGAGCTTGACGAAGCAGCTCTGAATAATTTTGAAGCCTTTGCTGAAATGCTTGTTGACTGGAACAGCAGAATTAATCTTACGGCTATTACAGACCCAATGGGTATTGTTTATAAGCATTTTGCAGATTCTCTTACTGCTTTTGCTGCTGTAGACGTGCCGCAGGGTGCAGGATTTATTGATATCGGTACAGGCGGAGGCTTCCCCGGTATTCCCCTGCTTATTGCAAGACCTGACCTTCACGGTGTTATGCTTGACAGTACAAAGAAAAAGCTGATGTTTGTTGACTACGCTATAAACAAGCTCGGTCTTATTGACCATGGCAGAACTTTGCATATGCGTGCAGAGGAGGCAGGTATCAAGGTACAGCTTCGCAACCGATTTGATTTCTCTTTCTCGCGTGCCGTTGCTAATCTCCGTGACCTTTCCGAGTATTGCCTTCCCCTAACCAAGGTTGGCGGCACGTTTGTGGCTCTAAAGGGTGCAAAGGCTCAGGAAGAGATTGACGAAGCTAAAGAAGCTATAAAAATACTCGGTGGCGAGATTGCCGACGTAAAGCAGATATTCCTCAGCGATATGGGAGAAAGAAATATAGTTGTAATCAAGAAAGTTTCGCCAACACCGCCCAAATATCCGCGTGCTTCGGCAAAAATTGCAAAAGAACCGCTCGGAATGCCAAAAAAATAAGAATTTAGCGTACTTTTATGTCGTACGCTTTTGCTGGACAAGCTCCTGCTTTTCTGCTAACATCAAGGCAGAAGGCAGGAGCTTACTTCATTTTTAGCGAAGGAGTAACAGCAAATGAAACAAAAACGACAAGTAGCAGGTCAGATACTTCTGGTTGAACAAGAAAGTATATTGCCAAACCCTAATCAGCCACGGTTGAGGTTTGATTTTGATGAACTTAACGGTCTGGCTGAAAGCATACGCAACAACGGCTTGCTTCAACCTCTTACCGTAAGGCCTACGGATGAAGGTAAGTTTGAGCTTATTGCAGGTGAACGCAGGCTTATAGCTGCAAGAATGGTAGGTCTTTCAAAGATACCGTGCATAATAATGGATGTTGACGATGAGAAATCGGCAGTGTTTGCACTGATTGAAAACATCCAGCGCCAGAACTTGGGTTTCTTTGAAGAAGCACTGGCAATTGACAAGCTGATACGCGATTTCGGTATGAGCCGCGAAGACGTATCAAAAAAACTCGGCAAGGCACAGTCCACTATAGCAAACAAGCTCCGTTTGCTCGGATTAACCGAAGAGGAACAGCTTAAAATTGCGAAAGAAGGTCTTACAGAGCGGCACGCAAGGGCTTTGTTAAGGCTTGAAGATGGCAAAATGCGTGCCCGCGCACTAAGTATAATTGCGGACAAGCACCTTACCGTTGCCGAAAGCGAGCGTATGATAACGCAGATGCTCGGCAGAAAACGCAACAGCAAACGAATTCCGCTGGGTAGTATCCGTGATGTGCGTCTTTTTGTAAACACTCTCAATCACGCTGTTGACACTATACGCAGGGCAGGAATTGACGCAGACTCTGTAAAAAGCGAAACCGAAGAATACATAGAATATGTTGTACGCATACCAAAACAACCGGGAACTACCCCTGTGCTTAAACCCAAGGTGCAGGCGGTTTCCATATAAAAGGCTTTGCGCAAGTAAAGCCGACCCATATCTTTCTCTTTCACACCCCACATCCGGCAAAGGAGCAGGCGTTAACCCGTCTGCTCCTTTGTCCTTTTAATACCTCAATTAAGTTGATGCACATAGGGAAGCTAATGACACCGAGGCAATCATCAGCCACTAACTTTACATTATAAATGCGTTAAAAACGCAAATCATGCGAAAATTTATTCGCAAATCATGATTTCGAAGAAATCAAATCATGCCTGTAAAGGCAAATCATTTATTTAATACCTCAATTAAGTTGATGCACATAGGAGTGTGTGTAGATACGAGAAAATCAACTGCCACAATCTTTACGCAAGCCCACAATAACGACCACACACCGTAGGGCAGAGGCTTGCCTCTGCCGCCGTAAAAAATATGTCAGTAACAGATTTTATAATAATTGCGAATTGTATTTTGTTTCACGTGAAACATTAATTCAGGATAACAGTTTTATTTTTCATATCGCTATAAAATAATGTCATCCTGAACGAAGTGAAGGATCTTTTTAAGATTTTTCGCTTTTGCTCAGAATGACACCTGAAAAATTAAAATAATTGCGAATTTATAATTGTAATTATAATAGATATAAATTATTTTCATTATATAATTCGATATTTGCCCCGAATTCGGGGTTTTGATACGGTTGACAATTAATCTGCGGGAGGTTATAATAAAACGCAAGAAAGGCAGGTTTTTGACGATATGACGCTTATACAAAAACTTAAAACTACTCCCGCCGGTTGGGAAACAACTCCGGGCGAGAGAAAAAGCTACTATCTTTATTTTGCAGGTCAGAACGCTATTTATTTTTTACTTGCAAACTATCTTACCACCTACCTCGCATTCTGCGGTGTAAACCTTGTAAAGGCCGGCGGCGTTATGCTTGCCGTAAAAATCTGGGATGCTGTTAACGATGCCCTTTTCGGTGTCATTTTCGACTCAGTTAAGTTCAAAAGCGGCAAAAAGTATCTGCCGTGGCTCAATGTTTCGTCTCTTTTAATCCCTGCTGCGACGATTCTTCTTTTCTGTATTCCTAAAGGCTCGGGCGAAATGGTCAAACTTGCCTGGTTTGCGGTTGCATATATTCTGTGGGATACAGCTTATACACTCTGTGATGTGCCGATTTACGGTGCAATTACCGCTATGACACGCAATATCGAAGAGCGAAGCTCTATGCTCAGCTACAAGAGCATCTGGGCAGGCGTAGGTATTGCCTTTATTACTGTTGCAGGCTCAGTACTTCCCAGTGAGCATGTAGGTCTCAGCTGGAGCTGGGTTGCCGTTGCAACTGCTGTTTTCGCCTTTGCTACGATGATTCCTGTAAACAAGACTCTGCAGGAGCGTCATGCACCTTCTCCGGAGGATGAAAACTTCACAATCCGCAGAATGTTCAGCTATCTTTTCAAGAATAAGTACCTTCTTATCTACTATATAGGCTATTTCTTCTATTCTGCAGCAAATATCAGCGGTGCGCTCAATCTGCTCGTTTCTTATTATCTGTTTAACGATACGCTGTTTTCGCTTGTAGTAAGTGCTTGCGGTACTGTCCCCTCTCTTATTTTCTCACTCCTTGTGCCCTCAATGCTCAAGAAAATCGATAAAATGAAGCTTTATAAGCTTTGTGCAGTGCTTATGGTAGTTCTCAGCCTTGTAATGTGGCTTGTAGGCTATAAGAGCATTATTCTGCATATTGTGCTTTATGTTATCCGCTCTGTACCGCTTTCAATTATTGGCGTTGTTATGTTTATCTTTACACCCGACTGTGCCGAATACGGCAAATATAAGACCGGTATAGAGGCAAAGGGTATAACATTTGCCATTCAGACCTTTATGGTCAAGCTCACAGCAGCTATTTCAAGTGCACTTGTGCTGTTTATTCTCGGTCTTAAGAGCACAGGCTGGATTAATGTTGAAGCAGACAGTTTTGAGGCACTCGAAAAGCTTAATGTAATACAACCGCAGCACGCACTTAATGTACTCTGGTTCAGCTATGCTATGATACCTGCAATCGGTTGTCTTATCGCTCTTGTAATCTGGAATTTCTATAAACTCAACGATAAGGACGTTCAGGTTATGGCAGACTGTAACGCAGGTAAAATAGACAGAGAAGAGGCAGAAATGAGCCTCAGCAGAAAGTATTGACAGAAAGAACTGTGAAAATATGGGAATTAAAAACTCAGTAAAAAGAATAAGTTTGGAAGTAAACGGAAAGAAGAAAATGATTAAAAGAATTTTGGATCCGAATTCAACATCATGGCGTCCGAATCACTGGGCACCTCCTATTGCAAACCAAAAAGATTTGCAAATAATCTGCAGAAGGTTTTCGTCAAATAAATTTGCTTTGATGTTAGAAGATAGTTTCCGTAATAATAACTACAATGATTATGTGAACGGTATATCTGTACTTGAGGATAGAGTTTGCACAAAACGAATAGCATTTGTATACAGTGATTACGGCTTGGCAAACCTGGATATGGAAGGATGCTGGCAGTTAGCAAACTGGCTTATTTATGTGCTACCCAAAGGTGTAGAATGTATGCTTACAAGCGTTAAAAGTGAGTACTACTCTCCCAGCAAAGGTTTTTATTATGAAACATCCGGAGGGCATTTAGGCTATAACGACAGCTCTTCGTATGGAGAAAAAAGAGTGGGATATCAGGTAAAGCTTCCGGAACCCGTTAAAAAAGAGCCACCCAAAATGAAGTGGTAATATATTTTTTGATTTTAGTTATAAAAACGGCTGAGCGGATTGTTCCGTGATGTCGTTTTTATTTTTGTTGATTTTGCGTGATTTTTTGAAAATCAGAGTTTTGCCAAAAAACAACAAATGTCATTAAATGTCAATTATAATTCTGCAAAAGCACCAAAACGGCATTTTGTCACCGTTTTGTAACTATTTGTAACTTTTTTGGAATTTTCACAAAAAATCGAGGTGTCAATGTGGTGGGAGAATGAATAAAATCGCATATTTAGTGTTATTAGTGAAAAATTTGGACTATTCTTTAGTCAAAGTGCCCAATTTGAAAGCTTTTTCAAATTTGACATCTCATCAAACTATCACTATAATTGCAGTTGTCACGGTCGATAATATAACCATCAAAGGAAATTTCACCCGATTTTTCCAATGAGCGTATGAAAATACGCAAAAAGTTAAGGAGCGATTAGATGATAACAAAAATCAAAACAAAGGCAAAGTCAATGAGCGGTTTCAAGAAGTTCATTGCGATTGTCCTTGTGCTTGCGTTGCTCACTTCGATTACAGCATTTGCGAATGAGAACACAGGCTACAATGTGGAGATTTATGACGGCGAGACAAAAATTACAATATATACAAACGCAACTTCAGCAGCAGAGGTTATTAAGGAGTCAGGCTTAAGCGTTACTGCACTCGATGAGGTTGACCTTAGCGGCTTTGAGGTTGGTGAAGACAGCAAAATCTCCATCAAGCGTTCAAATTTTGTCGGTATCAGCGATGCACAGGGTACGGTTTACTTTACTTTTGACGGTACTGTTGCTCAGGCTATCGCATCGGCAAACATTACAATCGGCGAAAACGATATCATCAACCACGGTACAGCAGAAACCGTAAGCGACGGTATGATTATTTCTGTTGCTCGTGCATTCCCCGTTGATGTAAAAGCATACGGTAAAACAATTGAGCTTGAGATGGCTGCAGGCACTGTTGCCGATGCACTCGAAAAAGCAGGTGTAACACTCAGTGAAAACGATGTTATTTCCCATGACCTTGCTGAAACAGTAAGCAGCGGTATGGTAATTTTCGTTGACGAGGTTGTTTACTCCGAAAAAACAGTTACAAAGGAAATTCCTTTCGAAGAAGTAACAAAGAAGAGCGACAGCTACGCAGTCGGTACAACCAAGATCACAACCAAGGGTGTACCCGGCGAAAAAGAGATAACTTATAAGCAGAAGTTTGTCAACGGTGTGCTTATTGACTCCGTTGTTATAGACGAAAAGGTTGTAAAAGAGCCCGTAAATCAGGTTAAAACCATCGGTACAAAGAAAGTAACCGTTAAGGCAAAGGGCGAGCCTATTTCCACAATGGGCACAGTTGAGCTTGACTCAAACGGTATCCCCGTAAACTATACAAAGGTTATTTCGGGCAGCTCAACCGCATACTACGGCGGCGGTACAACTGCATCCGGCAGACCTGCAAAGGTCGGTCACGTTGCTGTTGACCCGAATGTAATCCCCTACGGTACAAAGCTCTATATCGTCGCAACAGACGGTACTGTGTACGGCTATGCTATTGCGGCTGATACAGGCGGATTTGTACACAACGGCACAAATACGGTAGTCGACGTTTACCTCGACACTTATGATGAGTGTGTACAGTGGGGCAGACGTAACGTAAATATCTACGTGCTTGGCTAAAATTTAACGTTAATTAAGCTGTCAGTTTTTTGGCTGACAGCTTTTGTTATTTTAGAGATGCGTTTGTGTTGTGTCATCCTGAACGAAGTGAAGGATCTTAAAAATATACATTCTTCGCTGACGCTCAGAATGACATATAGGTTTCAAGGCAACAATAATTGCAAATTCCTGATTATACACTGTAATAACCAATTCCATGCGTGCAATACCTGTCTTATTTGTAAAGTTTTAACCTTGACAACCTCTCTTTATTAATATATAATACACAAGCAAACTGAATAACCCCTTATTAAGAGTGGCTGAGGGAACAGGCCCGACGAAGCCCGACAACCTGCATTGTGCAAGGTGTCAAATCCTGCGGTTATTTACCGGAAGATAAGGTAAGACTTATTGCGCTCCGGAAAACCGAGCGCAATTTTTTATTTTTAAAGGGTTATGAAAACTATTTGAAAGGGAAAGAAAAATGAGTAAGAGATTATTTACATCCGAATCCGTTACAGAAGGACATCCCGACAAAATCTGCGACCAGATTTCTGACGCAGTGCTTGATGCTCTTCTTGCAGTTGACCCAAACAGCAGAGTTGCATGCGAAACAACCTGCACAACAGGTCAGATTCTCATCATGGGTGAGATTTCAACAACAGCTAATATAGACATTCCTGCAATCGCTCGTCAGACTGTATGCGAAATCGGCTACGACGACGCTGCAAAGGGCTTCGACGGCAACACATGTGCTGTCCTTCTTGCAGTTGATAAACAGAGCCCCGATATCGCAATGGGTGTTGACCGTGAGGGTGCAGGCGACCAGGGTATGATGTTCGGCTTTGCTTGCGATGAAACTCCCGAGCTTATGCCTATGCCCATCGCACTTGCTCACAAGCTTGCTCTCAGGCTTACTGAGGTGCGCAAAAACGGCACTCTCCCCTATCTCCGTGCTGACGGCAAGACTCAGGTTACTGTTGAATATGACGACGATAAGCCCGTAAGAATCGACGCTATCGTTGTTTCCTCACAGCACAGTGCAGATGTTGAGCGCGATCAGATTGAAGCAGACATTATCGAGAATGTTATCAAGCCCATTATTCCGGCTGATATGTTTGATGAAAATACAAAGATTTACGTTAACCCCACAGGCCGTTTCGTAACAGGCGGTCCTCAGGGTGACAGCGGCCTTACAGGCAGAAAGATTATCGTTGATACATACGGCGGCTACTCACGTCACGGCGGCGGTGCATTCTCCGGTAAGGATCCGACAAAGGTTGACCGTTCCGCAGCTTATGCAGCACGTTATGTTGCAAAGAATATCGTAGCTGCAGGCCTTGCAAAGAAGTGTGAGGTTCAGCTTGCATACGCAATCGGCGTTGCCGAGCCTGTTTCAGTGCGTGTAGATACATTCGGCACAGGTGTTGTGGCAGAGGACAAGCTTGAGGAAGCAGTATCAAAGGTATTTGATCTTACTCCTGCAGCAATTATCCGTACACTCGACCTTCGTAAGCCTATCTATAAGCAGGTAGCCGCTTACGGCCATGTTGGCAGAACAGATATTTCTCTTCCCTGGGAAAAGACGGATAAGGTTGACGAACTCAAGGCTTTAGTGTTATAATAGAAAAAAGCGAGGGGCAGCCTTGTGCTTGCCCCTTAATTTCTTTTTCAGAGGAGTGAGATTTTTGGTAGATTTACATTGTCATATACTCCACGGGATTGACGACGGCGCACGCAGCCTTGAAGAGTCTGTACATCTTTGCAGGATTGCCGCAGACAACTCAATTCAGATTGCAGTTGCTACATCTCACCTTGTACACCCTGAGGATGTTAACGAGTTTGTACGCATCCGCGACAAGAGGATTAATGAGCTTCGCCGTGTGCTTGATGAAAAGAAGATTCCTCTTGAAATTGTACCCGGCGCCGAAGTTTTTGTAAATGACGATATTTTCTACGCTCCTTCACTCGATGCCGTTACACTCGGCGGCAGCAGATATATGCTTATTGAATTTGATTTTAACGGTCTGAATATAACAAGGATTATCAAATATATCGAAGAGCTTCTCGCAAGAGGATATATTCCGATTATTGCCCACCCCGAAAGATACCGCTTTATGCAGCAGAATTACGATATTGTAAATCACCTTGCAGATATGGGTGTACTTTTCCAGGTGAATTCCTCCAGCCTTGCGGGTTTCAGCGGAATGGAACCAAGAGAGCTCAGCTTTGCAATGGTTTCTTCGGGTATAGCTTCTTTCATCGGCACTGATGCCCATTCCGTTGCACACAGACCAAACAATCTTCTCGAACAGAGCAAACATTTTCCTGTTTCGGTTGATTACGATACTTATGAAAGACTTCTCGACAAAAACGCTCGTGTAATTCTGGCCGACGGCGTATTTGAAAGAGGTCGTATTTACCCGATACACAGAAAAAGATTTTTCTGATACCGTTTCAGAATCCGCCTTGTATTTTAAGGCAACCTATGTAGAAAGCTGTTTAGTATAAGTACCGGCACTAACGCCCAAGCCCGGTAAGGAAGTATTTGTTTCTCGAGTAAAATTCCCCGTATCTTTGACAAAAGCCTCGCAAGGCGACAGCCTTGCTGTGTTTTTGGCTTCGATACAAGAAATTTTATACTCTTACGAAACTGCGAAGCACTTTAAAATTTAAAGAAGCAAGAAAAGGAAAACTCCCCCGATAATACTCGCGTATATCGGGGGAGTTTGACGCATTATTGTACCGAAAATTCACATTTTAAAGAAATACTGCCTTATCGGTCGTGGGCGAAATCTTGTGTCGGTGCTTTTTTGCTTTAAGGAATAATGAATATCAGCAAATCGAATTCTCCTGAAATATTATAATATTATTTTCATTATATAAACTTTCGGTGCAGCAAAAATTGTCAGATTTTATATTTTTCTTGTGTCAGGTTTGTTTTTTGTTTCAGGTGCTTTTAAACCATGACCACAATATACAGTATAGACAAAATTTACTACACAATAAAGGCTTGTGTTTGTGCACAAAAAATTATTTTGCCACTTGTGCAAAAAAGACAATCCATTGCGTTTTGCTAATTTAATGTTGACAAACACTATAAAAAAGTACTAATATAATAATGACTACCAGAATGACAAAGGGGGTAGTGCCCCTATTTGTCATTTCAGATTTAGTTAAATTGCTTCTGCCACTAAAACCCAGCCGTCGAAAACCGGTCATGCTAAAAAGCAACAGTATGCCGACGGTAGCTGTTATGTGCAGAGCCTTCGGCTTACCGTAAACGGCAGATTGGTTTTTGAGGCAAGAAAGAAAAGGAGGAATGCAGGAAGCAAACGCAATCCCTTTAGGCAATTGGTCGCCCGCAAGGGCACCGCAATATAGACGGGGCAACCCGCAAAAATTTTACGGAGGTGTACATTTTGAGTAATTCCAAAAAACTCCTTAGCTTGTTCCTTGCTATGATCATGGTATTCTCGACCTTCGCCATTGGCGTAGAGGCAGCATACGCAGATTATAAGGACGATGCTATCACACAGTACGACAGCATTGACAAGCCGATCTTCACAACAGAACAGCTTGCTTCAATCGCACTCGATGCTATCGACGCAATGCTTTCAGACTTGGATGAGACTTCAATCAAAATCCCTGTCCTCAACGTTACACTCGACTACTCAAGCATCGACACAGCACTTGACTCACTTGAAGATATCTACAACGGCGGTGTTTGGAACACAGTTGAGTCTATCGCAGGTGAAGTCGGTAAAGAGCTCTCATTCGCAGCTCTGAACACAAACCCCGATGGTAACTTTGCTGCTAACGGCTGCAGAAGAACAACACCCGGCAAGTCCGACGTTGACGTTCTTTACTCAGTTCTTGCATTCGTTAACGACAACAGCTCCCTTCTTGCTAAGTACGGCTACGGCACACTTGACCTTGGCCCCACACTTACAGGTCTTCTTGGCGACTCTGTTGCAGAGTACCTTGATGCTCCCAACCTCATCAGAGGCCTTCTCTACGACCTCGCTTACGACGATGATGATCCCAACTACGTTGAGTACGAGGATCTCGCTGTTAAGCCCACAGTCGACGAGATGCTCCAGATAATCGTCGATGATCTCCTCATCGACCTCGAGGATGAGCTTGAAGAGTCTTTTGAGTATGGCATTACATACGACTTCTCCAACGTTATCGATATCGACAACGGTTCCTTCTACGATCAGTTTGAAGGCGTTCTTCAGTACGCTTATAACAACTTCCTCGTTCCGTGGGGTAACACAAAGATCAAGGAATGGATCTATGACCTTGCTGAGGCAGAGTATGACGAGTCTCAGAAGATCTACAGATACGAGTATGATGCAGACGGCAACCAGCTCTTCAATGAGGACGGCACACCTGTCCTTGTAAAGGTTGGTTACTATATGGATGATACAGAGTACTTCCAGAATCTCCGCAAGGCTCCATACATCTTTGATGCAAACGCAAAGAGCGTATACGAGACCAATATGGAGAACGGCACATTCAACGAGCTTGCAGACGTTATCAACCTCAACTATGTAATTCCTGAGCACGACTTCAAGCCCGGCGAGCAGTTCTTCACAAACTTCAACAACATTCTTAAAGAGTGGCTCGATGTCATGGTTACAGCTAAGTCTCCCGACCTCGTTTGGGAAGCAGGCTCCAACGACATGATCATCACAAACCTCTTCAACAATGCTAAGAAGCTTCTCAAGATTTACGGCGAGAGATTCCTTAGCGAATACATCACAATTCCTTCTGACGAAGAAATCGATGCTATGGCAACTCTTAACGATGCAGTTGTCTTCTTCGGTAAGGACGCTATCGCAAGATATGCAGATAACATCCTTCTTCCCGATTCAGCTGACACAGTCCGCGAGATTCTTGCTTTCGCACTTTGCGAGCTTATCGCTGACCTTGTTCCCGAAGAGAATGTTTATGCAAAGCTTCAGTCCGGTGAGCTTAACCCTGCGACTGACGAAGGCTGGCAGGCAGTTCTTACTATCGTTGCAAGATACTATGCTAACGCTTTCACAAACATGAACATTCCCGCAGGCCTCGACTTCGAAGAGACAATCTCTTGGGCAGTTGACTGGGCACTTGAGAACTACGGCGGTATCCTTTACTACACAAGCCAGATTGATCCCAACGCTACTGCATGGCAGAAGCTTGACGAAGTTCTCTTCACACTTATCCCCCTCAACTGGCTTCCCGAGAACCTTCGTGTCGTTAACGACAACGGTCAGGTAGAGGATGCTCCTGTTACAGGTTCTAAGTTCCTTCTTCTTGACTTCATCCTTGGTAACATCCTTGACCTCAAAATTGAGCACATCTTCGATATATTCGACAGAAACTCAACAGGTAGTCTTAACGGCACAATGTCCAACGTGCTTATCAACCTTGTTACCAATATCCTTAACGCAATTATCCCCGGTGCTATTCCCGCCGGTCTTACAAACTTCGATTCTATCGCTACAAACCAGGTTCTCGGCGATATCATCAAGGGCCTTCTTTCCGGTCTCTACACAGTTCGTGAGAACCTTATCCCCGGTGCTCTTCCCCTTGTTAACATGATCCTTGGTCTTACAGGCGATCAGGAACTTGAAGATCCCACAATCGATTACGAAGACGTAATCATCAGCTCAACTCGTACACTTTCCGGTACAGAGTTCGTTGTTCGTAACAACTCCACAGGTGTTAACACAGGTTACACCGATAAGGACGGCAACTTCCATCAGGATGCTCTTTATCAGATCAAAATCAAGAGCATCACAACAAACAACTCAGCTGTTGCTGTTACTTACACAGCTGACACACTCCTTAACGGTGGTGAGGCTAAGACCTTCCCCGTAACAGGTGCCCTTTCAGCTGACGGTCTCGTTCGTTTCGCAGTTACATACGAAATCCTTAACGAGTACGGTGAGTCACTTACATCAGAGCCTATTACAACATATCAGTTCACATATGTTGCTTCTCAGGTTTCTGATGAAGATGCAGACGCTATCTCCTATGAGATGCAGCAGACAGCAAACGGTCTCGAAGCATTCCCCATTGTTTGGGTTGACGGTTACGGCGATAACGGTGGTGTTAACAACCACTACATCGCAAATGCTCCCGCAGCATTCATCGGTTCATCTGAGGGTTGGGGCGCTATCCGCGATCTCAGCTTCGATTACGGCCGTACAACAACAGAAGGAAATACACAGAACATTGACGCTGTAACAACATTCGTTAAGTTCGAGACAACTGCAGAAGGCGTTCTCGTTCCCGATGCAGACTTCCAGCCCATCTCTACTCAGCAGGGTGGTTACTTCGGTTCAGTTGACTTCTTCGATGTAAATGTTCCTCAGGTAACAGTTACAGATAAGAACGGCAACGAGTATCAGGAAGATATGCCTCTTGAGGATTGTGCAGGCGTATATGACTTTGCTCTTACACTCAACGTTTCCGAGACATGGACAGGTATGGGTGCAGTTCAGTTCACAGTTGCTCGTAAGCTCTATGTCTACAACGACTACAACCTTCCCAATATCGTTTCCTCTGCTCTTGGTTCAAACCGCCAGGAGAACAACTTCGCTTCCAGCGGTACATTCACATACGTTGAGAAGGATGAAGACGGCAACGAAACAACTTACACTGTAAACGCTGCAACAGCATGGGATAACTACCTCAATGCTCTTACAGCTGCACAGGCTATCGTTCTTAAGCCCCAGAGAATGGATACATTCGATGCAACCGTTTATGAGGCAGCAGCAGAGAACCTCTCAAGAGCTATCGCAGACCTCGATGCATGTGCTGAAGGCGCAGGCGTTGATTCTCTCGTTGAGGATCTTGAAGCAATCGAAGGCAACAACGAAGGCCTTGTATACACAGATGATGGTTATACATTCTTCGCAGATGCTGACTACGTTCTCTACACATACAACAGATATAAGACACACAGAGACAGAGTTAAGTCTCTCATCAACTCTCAGATCGTTGAGGAGCCCGGTGAGGATGCAACAGAGGAAGAAATCAAGGCTTACGAAGAAGCAGTTGCAAACATCCCCACTCTTACACTCTTCGAGATTACTTACAGAGGCCATATGTTCAACATGAACGCTGACCGTCTCATCCGTAAGGAAGTTACAGCAGCTTCTAAGAACTACCTCAACAACGCATACAACCTTATCAGCGATAAGTACTTTGACCTCAATCCCGAGGATTACTCAGAAGAGTCTTGGACAGCTCTTGAAACAGCTCTTGATTTTGCAGAGGAAGTTCGTGCAGATACAAACTACGCTGAGCTTCGTCAGTCCAAGATCAACGTAGCTCGTCGTGAGCTCATCCAGGCTTACAAGGGTCTTACAGTTAAGGGCTCAGATCCCGCAGACTATACACAGCTTGATGAAGCTATCGCAGCAGCAGACGCTATCTTCGCAGAAGATAACTATGCAGAGAAGTATGCAGGCATCGAAGCTCTCGAGGCAGCATATGAAGCAGCACTCGCTGTTGACAGAAACCTCCTCGCTGAAGACGGCCAGGGTATCGTTGACGCAGCAGCAGCAGACCTTATCGCAGCTCTCGAAGGCCTTGAGCGTCTCGAGGCAGGCATCGTTATTAAGGACGTTTCTGAGCTCGGTAGCTATGCAGGCCTTGAAGAAAACTACGGCTACACATGGGCACCCATTAGTGATGTTATGGCTTCACAGGATGCAGACGGTAATGATGTTAACTACATCGCAGGTCTCATCTTAGACTACTATGATGGTATCGAAACAATTATCGGTACACAGGGTGGTGCATCATACGAGTATGTTGCAAACGAAAATAATGCAGCAGGTGCACTCGCAACAGGCGACTATATCGTCCTTGATGATGGTACAATTTACTACCTTGTTATCTTCGGCGATGCTACAGGTGACGGCGTAATCGATGGTATCGATATTGGTATGGCTTCCGATATGTACAACTGGATGTCCGACTATAGTGAGCCCAACAACGCTTACTTCTACGGTGCTGACATCGTATACGACAACATGGTAGATACTGTTGATATCGGTGCTCTTTCCGACTGTTACAACTGGGCAGTTGATCCCTACGCAATTCCTCAGGACGGTACATTCACAGGTTCTCTTGAGTTTTAATCTGTCCTAACCTAAATTAAATCGGAGAGGTCCCTATGACCTCTCCGAAACACTCACTCTTTACCCAAAGGGGGCTACACGATGACTAAGACATTTAAAAAGTTTGCAGCGGTTATTGTTGTTGCTTCTCTGCTCGTTTCTTGCTTCGGCTTCGGCGGCAGTGCTATCGATTCTTCATTCGGCGGCACTCCTACAGGTAACGAAGCAATGAGCATCGGTCTCGCAGCTTCTGTCGATTCGGTTGAGCCGGGCGATGTTGTTACATTTACTGTTCGTCTTTCGAACAACTATAATGCAATTACAATGTTCTGGCCCATCCTTTACTCAACAGACTTTTTTGAGCTTGTTGACGGCAGCGTTACATCACCTATCGATAATGTAACGGCAGCTGCAGGTACAACAACAACTACTACTGATTCAAGCTTTATCCCCTCTGCTTACGCAGCTACTCATAGTGTCATCGGCATCCAGTGGGTTGCAGGCGGTACGGCAGACGGCGGCGTCGCAGTATTCAATTCAGGTGTTGCAGCAGATTGCTTTACTGTACAGCTGAAGGTTAAGGATACAGCAACAGGCACAGGTACTGTTCTTATCCCCGCAGACTACGACGGTTATTATTATTCAGGTGTCAGCGATCCCTCCGATCCTCTCACCTACTACAATTCAGCAACTCCCTTTAATTTCACTTTTGCTGATGCTGTAAGCTTCAGAATCGGCGGTGCTTACGTCGAGCCCGAGCTTGTAGCAGCAGATGGTTTCAGCGTAAAGCTTATGTCTTTTGACGGCGATGAAACTCAATATCTCTGTGGCTTCGATGCAACAGCAATCGTAAGCAACGGCGGAGATTTCAGAGATCAGTTTGTTGTTAATAACGGCACATACGAGGTTTCCAGTGAGCTCTTTGCTACAGGCACAACCGTAACAGTTTATGACAGTACAGGTGCAAAATACGCCGAGTACGAAATCATATTCTTCGGTGATCTTGATGGAGACGGTACCGTTAATGTTATTGATATCGGTATGCTCAGTGATATTTACAACTATAACGTCGAAATGGAAGGTGCAGCTTACTATGCAGCAGATATTTATGCTGATCTTGCTACATCTGCTTCAATAGATGTTATTGACCTTTCGCTTCTTTCCGATATTTACAACTACGCAGCAGAATGGACACTTGATATGCAGACACATACACCTGCATATTAAAAAAATGTAATCTAACCGCTTTTATGCGGCTAAATTAAAAAAATTCTCAAGGAGGACTACAGCAATGAAACTTACAAAGAAGCTGCTTGCTTTCTTGCTTGCAGCAGCAATGCTTCTCGGTATGGTTGCGGTCGGTGTTAACGCTGAAGGCGAATTTCAGCTTGATCCCGATGTTCCCACCCTTACCGCAGATGATTGTGCAAACTTTGACCCTGTAAACAATCCTTATAAAGTAAAACTTGCTTTTAAGGTTTACAAGGTCAATGTAACAGATGGTTCCTACAAACTCATCGAAGACTCAAATGCTAACAACGACACTAACGATGTTAATGTTGCAGCAGGCGACGTTCTTCGTGTTGAGCTTTGGGGCCAGACAAACTTCCATGTATACAATATGCAGATCACACCTGCATACTCAAATGCATGGCTTCTCCCCACAGGTGTTGACTACTCAACATTCTCAATGAAGGCTACTAGCCCCGCAACCGTTAACAAGACAGCTTTCTTCACAATTGAAGAATTTGATGGTTGGGGCACAGGCGACGGTACATTCGAGTACCCCGTATTCTCAAACGAAGCTCTCACATACTCAAAGCTTCAGTCAAACCACAACTCCTATGGTGGTCTTAAGGCAGTTCTTCCCCCCACATGGCAGGGCACAGGTACTACAGCTGCTAACTGGTACAGCAAGACAAACCCTGACATCCTTGATGAAAGCAACAACCTTAAGTACAATGTTTACCAGTGTGGTGCAGGTTACTCTGCATCCGGTGACGAGGCATGGGGTAGCTATGCTACAGTTCTTAACTGCTACCAGCCTCTCGTAGCATTCAACCTTACAGTTGATGCTTCCGCAAAAGACGGCGACGTTGCTGATCTTTTCATTCCCGAAGAGTCCTATCTCTACGAGTACGCAGGCGCTAAGCCCACAACATTCGTACAGGTTCTTTACAATGTTGAGAATGGCGCTAACTATGATCCCTCTATGCCTCAGGTTACACCCGGTGCTAACCTTCCCGGCTACAAGGATCGTGTAACATATTCTGACGGCACAGTAACCGATAAGGTTTGGGATGTTCAGGATACAAAGATTATTGTTGGTTCAGCTGGTTCAGTTGAGCCCGACGAGCCCTCAACTGACGAAACAACAACAGAGGCAGCTAAGGCTGATCTCTCCGCTCTCCAGGCAGCTATCGCAGCAGCTAAGGCAGCTGACACAGCTAACTGCACATCCGCTTCTGTAAAGGCTCTTAACGATGCTCTTGCAGCAGCAGAGGCTCTCAACGTTGAAGGCACACTTGCTACAGAGCAGGGCGCTATCGACGCAGCAACAACAGCTCTTAACGCAGCTATCACAGGCCTTACAAAGCTTGGCAACTGTGACTACACAGCACTTGATGCAGCTATCGGCACAGTAGTTGATACAACAAACTGCACATCTGCTTCTGTTAAGGCATACAACGATGCTCTTGCAGCAGCACAGGCAGTTGCACGCGATATGATCGCTGACGAAGCAGGCGTTAACCAGAAGGTTATCGACGATGCAACAGCAGCTCTTAACGCAGCTATCACAGGCCTTACAAAGCTCGGCGCATGTGATTACGCAGCACTCGATGCAGCTATCGCAGCATACGAAGCAAAGGCAGCAGACAGCTACAAGTACGCAAACTGGGCTGATTACACAGCTCTCTACGAGGCAGCTAAGGCTGTTACTCGTGACATGATCGCTGACGAAGCAGGCGCTAACCAGAAGGTTATCGACGACGCAGCAGCAGCACTTAACAACTTCGCTCTCGTTGAGAAGACAGTTGATTACACAGCATGGAACGCAGCAGTTGCTAAGGTTCCCGCTGACACTTCCGCATACACACCCAACTCCGTAGCAGCATATGAGGCAGCTAAGGCTGCAGCAGAAGCAGCTAAGGACGCAGCAGTTGCAGCATACGATCAGGCAGCTCTCGACGAAGCAGCAGCAGATCTTGAAGCAGCAATTGAACTCCTTGCAGCTAAGGCTGACAAGGCAGCTCTTGTAGCAGCTATCGCTCGCGCAACAGCTCTTGATGCAGACGCATACACACCCGATTCTTGGGCAGCAGCAGACCTCGCTACAGTTCTTGCAGCAGCTAACACAGTAAATGCAGACGATAACGCAACAGCAGCAGCAGTTGCAGATGCAGTTGCAGCTATCGAGGCAGCAGAGGCTAAGCTCGAGAAGAAGGCTGATAAGGGCGCTCTTGCTGATGCTATCGCAGCAGCTAAGGCTCTCGATCAGGCTGATTACACACCCGCTTCTTGGACAGCAGCAGGTCTTGAAAACGCTATCGGCTCAGCAGAGACCGTTTATGCAGACGCTAACGCTTCCGCAGCAGCAGTAGCAGACGCTATCGCAGCTCTTGAAGCAGCAGCAGCTAAGCTTGTTGAGCTTGCTGACAAGGCAGCTCTTAAGGCAGCTATTGATACACTTCCCGCAGTTGCAGAAGATAAGGCTATCGCAGCAACATGGGAAGCATACGAGGCAGAGCTTGCAGAGGCTAACGCAGTTTATGCAGACGCTAACGCAACTCAGGACGCTGTAGATGCAGCAGAGGCAGAGCTTCTTGCAGCTATCGCAGGCGTTAAGGCTCTCGGCAACTGTGACTACACAGCACTCGATGAAGCTATCGCAGCATACGAGGCAAAGGTTGCAGATAAGGATCTCTACACTAACTGGGCAGATTACGAGGCAGCTTACACAGCAGCTAAGGCAATCGCTCGTGACATGCTCGCTGATGAAGCTGGTGCAAACCAGAAGGCAATCGACGATGCAGCAGCAGCTCTCAATGCAGTTGTTCTTACTTACAAGGCAGCTGACTACTCAGCAGTTGATGCAGCTAAGGATGCAGCAGCAGCTATCGATGCAGACAAGTACACAGCAGCTTCTGTTAAGGCTGTTAACGACGCTGTAGCAGCAGTTGTTGAAGGCTACGACATCACAAAGCAGGCTGAGGTTGACGCAATGGCTAAGGCTATCAACGACGCTATCGCAGCTCTCGTTGAGCTTGGCAACTGTGACTACACAGCTCTCGATGAAGCTATCGCAGCATACGAGGCAAAGGTTGCAGATAAGGACCTCTACGCTAACTGGGCAGACTACGAGGCAGCTTACAACGCAGCTAAGGCAGTCGCTCGTGACATGATCGCTGATGAAGACGGTGTAAACCAGACAATCATCGACGATGCAGCAGAAGCTCTCACAGCAGTTGTTCTTGAGTACAAGGCAGCTGACTACTCAGCAGTTGATGCAGCTAAGGATGCAGCAGCAGCTATCGACGCAACTAAGTACACATCAGCTTCTGTTAAGGCTGTTAACGACGCTGTAGCAGCAGTTGTTGAAGGTCTTGACATCACAAAGCAGGCTGAGGTTGACGCAATGGCTAAGGCTATCAACGATGCTATCGCAGCTCTTGTTGATCTTGAAGCATGTGATTACACAGCTCTCGACGAAGCTCTTGCACTTGTTCCCGCTGAGGATGCAGACGCATACACAGCTCTTACATGGGAAGCATATGCAGACGCTAAGGCAGCAGCTGAGGCAATCGCTCGTGATCTCCTTGCTGACGAGGCTGGCGCAAACCAGGCTAAGATCGATGCAGCAGCAGCAGCTCTCACAGCAGCATTCAATGCTCTTAAGATCAACCAGGCTAACATCACAGCAGTTGATTACGATTCAGAAGGCGTTTACGCTAAGGCATATCTTGAGTATGCATTCACAGCAAACGGTGCTCCCTCAAAGATCCAGATCATCTCTGCTGGTGGCAGCACAAGAACATACGACAGACGTAGCACAAACGTTACAATCGTTTCCTACAATGCAAACGGTGAAGTTGTTGACTACGCAAACGAAGATCCCGCATACGAAGTATGGTCAATCAAGCTTGCTCTCTCTGAGGAAGAGTACACAGTAAGAGCTAAGTACGACTACGTATGGGATACAGAGGCTTATGCATTTGCAGTTAAGTACGATGAGTACAGCGCAGAGGCAGAGTCCTTCACAGCATCTGTTGGTGAGTATGTTGACGCTACTGAAGTAACAGCAGCAAAGGGTGAGGTAGTTACATTCAAGGTTATTACTGACACAACTGTTACTAAGGTTCAGTTTGTACTTCCCGGTGGTAGCACATCTACTTATACAACAAGCAAGGCAGTAAATAACGGTGACGGTACACTCACATGGACAATCACCAGAACATTCTCTCAGAGCCGTGACATCAGCCTCAGAGTTAAGACACCTGCAGGTTGGGGCACAGAGTTCGTAGGTAATGTTAAGGTTACAATTGCCTAATTGACTGTAGTTTCTCCAAACTAAACCCCGCGCCTCAAGGCTTCGGCCTTGGGGCGCTTTCCTTTTTATTGCGGTAGAATTGTGAATCGTCGCTACAAACTTAATGTCATTCTGAGCGACAGCGAAGAATCTGAAAAAGCATTGGGGCTTTCAAGTCATCCTATTGTAATATCTTTATAAATTGGTTTATCTAAAGCTCCTATCAAAAGGGGTGGTTTAACATTATATAACTTTCACCTCTGACGACCATTTGCCGTATGATTATATCGAGGGGATATTTCAACCTGCAGAGTGTATATTAACCCCCCGTTTTGTTCAACTAAATACAGATTTACCAACAGTTATTTTTTCACTGAGGAATAATGACGCTCCGTATTTGCCGTTTTTAAGCTGTGCGGAGCGTTTGTTTTTGCTTTTTTACCGCCAGATTTTCTTTATCGGCACTTTGCTCAATAGGCATCCGATATATTTGTATAAAGTGAACAAATGTCGAAAACTTTTATATATAATAAATATAAAAAACAATAAATAACCGATTGACAAGCGTTTGACAGCGTGATAGAATGAGTATACCTATAATAGTATAAGTATCAGTGACTCTATTTTTAGATCAGCTGATTTTTATGCTGTTGCGGAATTTGTATTTCTATTCGCAAGGAGGAATATAGTGTGAGAAAAACATCTACCCGCATACTCTCCGCTATCCTGGCAGTCATGATGCTTGTCGGTCTTGTACCGTTAGGCCTCACGTCAAGCGCTGCGTTCAACGATACTTCGTTGAAGTTTGACGAAAAGGGTGAGTTTACCCTCATCCAGATTACCGATATCCAGGAAGATACGGAAGTACACGAAACCACGCTTGCTCTCATTGCCAAGGCAATGAACAAGTACAACCCCGACATGGTCGTATTCACCGGCGATAACGTCGAGTCCGGTATGGACGAAAGTGAATTCAAGACTTGTGTCGACCAGTTTATGGCTCCCATTATCAATGCAGGTGTCCGTTATGCAGTTACATTCGGTAACCATGACGATGAAGACAGAAGTATTGTTAATACTGCTTGGGATAGGCAGAGCCAGTATAACTACTATGTAGGCAAGTCAAGCCTTGCTATCGACTTCGATGAGCCCGGCCTCTCCGGTGTCGGTACAGGTTCTATCCCGATCTATAGTCACGACGGTAGCCGTGTCGCATTCTGCGTATTCCCGATTGACTCGGGTACATACGACTCAAATGACGACTACGACCACGTTAAGACTGACCAGATACAATACTATGCATCTGAGTCTGCAAGACTTGCTCAGCTTAACAACGGCAATCCCGTTCCTACCCTTACATTCCAGCACATTCCTGTTCCCGAAATTTATGATAACCTTCTTGTTGAGGTTCCCAACGGTACAGCAGGTGCTATCCAGGGTACAGGTCAGTGGCAGAACAGATACTACGTTCTCGACCCCAACAACCCGACTATTACAGGCGTTATGCAGGAGGGTCCTTGTCCTGCTGCTATCAACAACGGCCAGTATCAGGGTTGGCTTAATGTCGGCAACAACGTAGGTGCTTTCTTCGGTCACGACCATACAAATACATTTGTCGGTACAGACGGCAACGGTATCACAATGGGTTACTGTAAGGCTGCTACTCTTGAAGCATACCATGCAGCTGACGAAGACCCCGCTCTCCGTGTATTCACAATCAAGGAAGATGGTACATACACAACTCAGTCTGTTTCTTACACACAGATGCAGGTTGAAGAGGGTGAAGACTACGAGCACGACGTTATCTCCGGTACTCCCACAGTTCCCGAGGTTCTCTATGTCGGTGCAGCTGACAACAGCATCGCAAAGCAGGAGTATGGTACAGATATCCAGCTTCAGTCTCTCAACCACAAGACTCAGGCTATGTACCCCAACGACCTGACGGTTACTATTGACCTTGATAAGAACGCTACTAATGTAACAATCACACCTCAGTCAGGTATCAACCTCAGCGGTGTTACAACTACACCGGGCGATCTTACTACTACATACACATGGACTATTACAGGCGGTACTGCAACAGCAGGTACAGCAGCAGAGTTCAAAATTGAGTATGACTTTGCCGGTAACCACTATGCACAGTATGCATACAGCTATGTAGATAATATCAAGTCCCCTGCAGGTCACTACGTATATGTCCGTAACTACGGCGGTCTTATGGATACTAACGAGGCTTACTGGAATACCCAGACCTACGTTATGACTGTTACAGGTCCCAACGTTTACGGTAATGCACGTACTACAACCGATGATTCATACGCTGACCTCGGCGCATGGACTAACGCTCCCGCAGGTTACTACAACTATACAGGTACTGCGGACGAGGGCTTCGTACAGAAGGATGTTTCCTACGGTATGAACTTCTGTTCTCCCTCACGTATCAGAACTCACGCCGAGTTCCCGCGTTTCCAGCAGGCAGGTAAGTCACCTGTAGCTACAATCTACGCTGACAAGGCTGAGAACAGTACAATCACAAGCCTTGGTGTTTCAATCAACTACTGGAGACATTACACTCCCCAGCATGATATCGTAACACCCTTCCAGTTTGCTTTCAAACCCGGTGATGCAAGCTACGCTTATAATACATGGAACACAAATACAGTAGGTTCTTCTGAAATTTCTGTTCAGAATGCAAGCGTAACACTTCCGGCTGCCAGAGGCCAGGTCGTTACTAACAACATCACAGGTAATGCACTCCCCGAGAGCGGCAAAACTTACACACTTATTTCTTACGCTGCTACACACTATGACGGCGGTATGTATGCTACAAATGTTTATACATTTATGCCCGTTCTTCTTAAGTTCGTTACATACGATAAGACAGAGCTTCGTGCCCTTCTTAATGCAGAAAGAACTGCAAACCGTCAGCTCGACGAGACTGACGTAAAGGCTCAGACTTACCGTACAGCATTCAAGGAAGCTTTCAAGCAGATTCAGAAGCCTGATACAACTCAGACTGATATCAATGCAGCTAAGGCAAGACTTGAGAAAGCAATCGAGAATCTCACCTTCACAGGTGCAGAAATCTCCAAGAACTCCGAGTACTATATGAATGCAACTGTTCCCTCAAAGCTTTATGTTGCAGGTTCAGGCTACGGCCTCTCTGCACAGCCCAAGGGTACAACTGTACAGCCCCAGATCATCAACTACCGCACAAGAGCGATGATCAACTACTCCAACTTCCAAGTTACACTTCCCAACGGCGCATCAAGTGCTCTTGTTGAAGTTTACAATCAGAATTCAGGCCAGGCTATGACCTATACTTGGGACCCTGCAACGGCTTCCGGTACGGTTACAGGCGGTACAGCTAACGTAGGTGATACAATTACTTACAAGTTCTCTTACGAGCTTGGCGGTAAGCAATACATCCAGTATGAGTCATCAACAGTTACAGATGCTCCGCAGGCTTCAGGTTGGCTTACATTCATCAGACGTAACAGAGGCTCACTTGTTTGGGATCCTCACGTATCTCAGCTTACTTCACTGTTCTTCGCTCCCGAAGGTGTACCGGCAGACGGTATCCAGTATGAAGCTCTTCAGGGTAACGCAGGCTACGATAACACTTACTACGGTGTTAACCTCACAAACTTCAACGGTAACGGCTCTCAGCAGGTATCCGGTTTTGGTATCAACTCCTGGACCGGTCCGTCAAGAAACAATAACGGCGGCTGGTACGCAGGTTCAAATGGTGAAAACGATACTCAGGACGTAGGTGCAAGAGCAAAGTTCAACGTCTACTTTGACTCATCGGTTGTTTCAGACATAACAGATGCAAAGATTATGTTTGTTGCAAACAGCCTTGGTCTGGCAGGCGAAAACGAAGCTAAAAACTATCAGCAGAATCATGAAACCTATTATGAGGGTCAGGGTAACCACGGCAGCTACGGTACCAACCTCAATAACCTTAACTCACAGGCTTACAACCTTGACGGTTCAGTTCGTGGTAACAATACACTCAGCACAACAGCAGGTGATGCTTTCTTCAAGTATCTGCAGGTTCCCGGTCTTGCAAACGGTGGTTACACATATTACACATACTTCTGGTGTGAAAGCTCAAAGGGACGTGCTCTTACCTGTCACTATTCTTGGCACATCAACCTTACATCTGTTGATAAGACAGATCTTCGTAACCTTATCGCTCAGGAAAATGAAACATTCCGTCAGCTTTCCGACGGTTATTCAGACGCTAACGGCAAATGGACAGCTTATGTAAACGCTCTCGCTAAGGCAAAGGGTGCAGCACAGGATGCTTCACTTACAGCAGCAGAGAACGCAGCAGCAGAAGCAGCTCTCCAGACAGCTATTGACCAGCTCGAATTTGTCCCCGCAGACTACACAAAGCTTCAGGCAAAGGTTGACGAAATTCGTGGCTTCCTCGGTGTTGACCCCGAAACCGGTGCAAATATGTACGAGTACAGACCTCACCCCGACGTTGACCCGCTTTACTATTCACGTGAGCAGTACTATCCGTGGTACTACTTCCGTTCAACAAATGAAGTTGACATTCCGATCAATAACATTAACTGGAACCTTGATATACGCTATCAGACAGAAGTCGACACTTATCTCGAACTTGTTGATACTGGTTGGAAATCCGTTCAGCTTCGCGACGCCGATTATACAGAGGTTGATGCTCTTCTTGCTAACAAGAGAGGTACTAACCCCAACGGTTCATTCGGCGGTCTTACAATCAAACTTCCCGATCTTGAGAAGTATGAATTCGTTCATGCTGACCTCAGAAACGTTGATTGGGAGAACTTTACAACTGAATCCTACAACGCTTGGGCTAACGCTTGTGCACCGGCTATGACAAACCGTAGCCTCAAGATGCCCGACCAGCCCACAGTTGACGGCTACAGAGATGCTCTCCAGACAGCTTACAACGGTCTTGAGCTTAAGCCCGCAGACTATACACAGCTCAACCAGACAATCGCTGATTCTACACAGAACATCGATACAGTTGTTGAAGTTATCGACCCGTCCAACTCCGCAAACAACTACACAATCACTTACTACGAGGCTGAAATAATTGAACAGCTCCGTAATTTGATTGCCGAGAAGAAGGAAGGCCTCTACATCCTTCAGCAGGAAGAGGTTGACGATCTTAACGACGATATCGACTATATCTACACTTCACTTGGTAACCACGTCAACGAAGCAGACTTCAAGTTTGCTTTCGAGCAGCAGGGTATCAAGGCAGAATACGAAGATAATTACGCTGAGTACTACACAGCAGATTCATGGCAGAGACTTCTTGATGCTCGCGCAGCAGTAGACACAGCTTATAACAACGGCTACATGGCAGGTGAGCAGGTAACAGTTAACGCTGTCGCTCAGGAAGTTTACGATGCACGTACAGGTCTTGTTTACCTTGACGCTGACTACAGCGAGGTAGATGAATGGCTCGATAAGATTGCTGCACTCGAACCCACAAAGGATGACTACAAAAACTGGGCAGACGTTGAAGCAGCAGTCGGAAACGTAAATAAGGACCTTGACATCACAAAGCAGGATGAAGTTGACGCTTATGTAGAGGCTCTTGAGAATGCATACAATGCTCTTGTTCTCAAGGATGCTGACTACTCCAAGCTCAACGACCAGATCACAATCGGTCAGAATGTTATCAGCAACCAGAACCTTTACACACCCGGCTCATACACTAACTTCCTTGCAGTTTACAACCAGGCTCTTGCATTCTACATGGCAGAACCCAAGGTAGATATCCAGCATCAGGCTGAAGTTGACGCTAAGGAAGCAGAGCTTAAAGCAGCTATTGCACAGCTCGTATTTGTTGACGCTAACATTACTCCCCTTGAGGATGCAGTAGGCAACTACATGTCAGTTGACTACTATGCTTACGAGGCTGAGTATCCCACAGATACAGACGGCGACGGTGTCGTTGATGTTTATGAGGATGCAGATGCTAAGTATCAGGCAGCACAGGCTCTCCTTGACAAGTACGCAGCAGGCGAACTCGATATCCGTGACGACGCAGATATTCAGGCTGCAGCAGACGCTCTTAACGCAGCTGTTGCAAACCTTCCCGCTCTCTACGGCGAACTCAACTGGGAAATCGAGCAGATCCCCGCTGATTACTACACAACACCCGAAAAGTACACAGAAGCTTCAAGAACAAAGCTTGCAAATGCTCTCGCAGCAATCAACTGGAACCTCAAGATCGGCGATCAGGATAAGATCTACGAGTACATTGATGCAGTTACAACAGCAGTTAGCGAACTTGAAGAAATCGATGCAGACCTTACAGCTCTTAAGAATGCTATCGCAGCAGCAGACGCTAAGGTCGCAGGTGTTGACAAATCAACATACACAGATAATTCTTTGGCAGCATATGAAGCAGCTTATGCAGATGCAGTAGCAATGCGTGAGACTGTTCCCGCTCCCAAGTATTCAGATCAGGCTGATGTTGACGCTGTTACAACAGCTCTTGTTGCAGCAACAAACGGCCTGACAAAGAAGAGCGCTGATTACACAGCTCTTAACGCAGCTATCGCAAGAAAAGATGCTCTCAATGCAGACGATTGGACACCCGAAACATGGGCAGATGTAGTTGACGCTTACACAGCAGCAACAGGCATAGCTAAGGATCTCACAATCGACGATCAGGCTACAGTAGATGCTGCAGCAGTAGCTCTTAATGCAGCTATCGACAATCTTGAAGTTGCAAAGATTCCTTGCGACTACGCAGCACTTGATGCAGCTATCGAAGCAGCAGCAAATGCTGACACAACAAACTGCACATCCGCTTCTGTAGCAGAGTTCAACGCAGCTCTCGCAGCAGCAAATGCAGTTGAGCGTGACCTTATCATTGACAAGGCCGGTGAAAACCAGGCTAAGATTGACGCAGCAGCAGCAAGACTTAACGCAGCTATCACAGGCCTTACAAAGCTCGGCAACTGTGACTACACAGCACTTGATGCAGCTATCAGCACAGTAGTTGATACAACAAACTGCACATCTGCTTCTGTTAATGCATACAACGATGCTCTTGCAGCAGCACAGGCAGTTACACGCGGTATGATTGCTGACGAAGCAGGCGTTAACCAGAAGGTTATCGACGATGCAACAGCAGCTCTTAACGCAGCTATCACAGGCCTTACAAAGCTCGGCGCTTGTGACTACACAGCACTTGATGCAGCTATCGCAGCAGCAGCACAGGCTGACACAACAAACTGCACATCCGCTTCTGTTAATGCATACAACGATGCTCTTGCAGCAGCACAGGCAGTTGCACGTGACCTCATCGCTGACGAAGCAGGTGTTAACCAGAAGGCTATCGACGATGCAACAGCAGCTCTTAACGCAGCTGTTACAGGCCTTACAAAGCTTAACAAGTGCGACTACACAGCTCTCGATGCAGCTATCGCAGCATACGAAACAAAGGCAGCTGATAAGGCTCTCTACGCTAACTGGGCAGATTACGAAGCAGCTTACAACGCAGCTAAGGCAATCGCTCGTGACCTCTACAATGATGAGGCAGGCGTAAACCAGAAGGCTATCGACGATGCAACAGCAGCTCTCAACGCAGTTGTTCTCGTTTACAAGGCAGCTGACTACTCCGCAGTTGACACAGCTAAGGCAGCCGCAGCAGCAGTTGACGCTTCCAAGTACACATCAGCTTCAGTTAAGGCTGTTAACGACGCTGTAGCAGCAGTTGTTGAAGGTCTTGACATCACAAAGCAGGCTGAGGTTGACGCAATGGCTAAGGCTATCAACGACGCTATCGCAGCTCTCGTTGAGCTTGGCAACTGTGACTACACAGCTCTCGATGCAGCTATCGCAGCATACGAGGCAAAGCTTGCTGATAAGGATCTCTACACTAACTGGGCAGACTACGAGGCAGCTTACAACGCAGCTAAGTCAGTCGCTCGTGATATGATTGCTGACGAAGCCGGTGCAAACCAGGCAGTTATCGACAACGCTACAGCAGCACTCAACGCAGTTGTTCTTGTTTACAAGGCAGCTGACTACTCAGCAGTTGAAGCAGCTAAGGCTACAATTCCTGCTGACCTCAACGATGGCAAGTACACATCAGCTTCTGTTAAGGCTGTTAACGATGCAGTTGCAGCAGTTGTTGAAGGCCTTGACATCACAAAGCAGGCTGATGTTAACGCAATGGCTAAGGCTATTGCTGATGCAGTAGCAGCTCTTGATCCTCTCGGTAACTGCGATTACGCAGCACTCGATGCAGCTATCGCTCTCGTTCCCGCTAAGGCAGCAGATGCTTACTCAACAGTAACATGGAACGCTTACACAGCAGCTCTCGATGCAGCAAAGGCAGTTGCTCGCGATATGATCGCTGACGAAGCAGGTGTAAACCAGGCTAAGGTCGACGCAGCAACTAAGGCTCTTACAGATGCTTACAACGCTCTTGCTGATAAGGAATTCTGTGATTACAGCGAACTTGAAGAATTAATCGGCTACTGTTCAGATCTTGATGCAGACGAAGCTTACTACGATGCAGCAGATCTTGCTGAGTGGAAGTCAGCTCTTGCAGCAGCTAAGGCACTTGTTGCAGCTGAGAAGCTTGAGAAGACAGACGCTAACCAGGCTATCATCGACAACGCAGCAAATGCTCTTGCAGCAGAGTATGACGATCTCTATGAGATCTACGCAGATCTTTCAGCTCTCGACGCAGCAGTTGATGCTTACGGCGAAGACAAGATTGAAAACGAAGTTGAGCGTTACGAAGCAGACACATGGGCAGCTTATGAGGCAGCTCTCGCAGCAGCTAAGGCTGGTCTCGTAACATACGACGGCGCTCCCGATACAGCAGAAATAAGAGAAGCTGTTGCAAAGCTTGCACAGGATCTCGAAGATGCTTACAACGGTCTTGTACTTATCCAGGGCTACTGCGATTACGAGGAACTCGAGAAGGCAGTTCGCTACTGTTCAGAGCTTGATGCAGACGAGGCTTACTACGATGCAACAGATCTTGCTGAGTGGAAGGCAGCTCTTGCAGAGGCAATGACACTCCTTGAGGGCGAGCCGCTCTACCTCACAGATGCTAACCAGGCTATCATTGATGCAGCAGCTGAGGCTCTCTTCAATGAATACTCCGATCTCTATGAGATCTACGCAGATCTTTCAGCTCTCGACGCAGCAGTTGATGCTTACGGCGAAGACAAGATCGAAAACGAAGTTGAGCGTTACGAAGAAGACACATGGGCAGCTTATGAGGCAGCACTTGAAGCAGCTAAGGCTGGTCTTGTAGAATACGACGGCGCTCCCGATACAGCAGAAGTAAGAGAAGCTGTAGCAAAGCTTGCACAGGATCTCGAAGATGCTTATAACGGTCTTAAGCTCATCACAGGCTACTGTGATTATGACGAGCTCGAGAAGGCAGTTCTCTACTGCTCAGAGCTTGATGCAGACGAAGATTACTACGATGCAGCAGAGGTTGCTGAGTGGAAGTCAGCTCTTGCAGCAGCAAAGGCACTCCTTGAGGGCGAGCCGCTCTACCTCACAGATGCTAACCAGGCTATCATTGACGCAGCAGCAGAGGCTCTCATTAAGGAATACACCGATCTCTATGAGATCTACGCAGACCTTTCCGCTCTCGACGCAGCAGTTGATGCTTACGGCGAAGACAAGATAGAAAACGAAGTCGAGCGTTACACACCTGATTCATGGGCAGCTTATGAGGCAGCACTCGAAGCAGCTAAGGCAGGTCTCGTAACATACGACGGTGCTCCCGATACAGCAGAAGTAAGAGAAGCAGTAGCAAAGCTTGCACAGGATCTTAAGGTTGCTTATGAAAGCCTTACAATCCTCGGCAACTGTGACTACACAGAACTTAATGCAGCTATTGCAGACTACGAAGCAAAGCTTGCAGATAAGGATCTCTACGCTAACTGGGCAGAGTACGAAGCAGCTTACAACGCAGCTAAGGCAGTTGACGATGATATGATCGCTGACGAAGCAGGCGTAAACCAGGGCAAGATTGATGCAGCAGCAGATGCTCTTAATGCAGTTGTTCTCGTTTATAAGGATGCTGACTACTCAGCAGTTGAAGCAGCTAAGGATAAGATTCCTGCTGACCTCGACACATACACAGATGATTCCGTCAAGGCAGTTAACGATGCTGTAGCAGCAGTTGTTGAAGGCCTCGACATCACAAAGCAGGCTGACGTTGATGCAATGGCAGCAGCTATCGAAGAGGCAGTTGCTAAGCTCCAGAAGAAGGGCGCTGATTACTCCGCACTTGAAGCAGCTATCGCAAGAAAAGATGCTCTCAATGCAGACGATTGGACACCCGAAACATGGGCAGATGTAGTTGACGCTTACACAGCAGCAACAGGCATCGCTAAGGATCTTACAATCGACGATCAGGCTACAATCGACGCAGCAGCTAAGGCTCTTAACGACGCTATCGATGCTCTTGAAACAGCAGAAGTTCCGATCGTTCTCAAGGCTAAGGAAGGCTCAACAACTATCATCGATAGAGAGCGTGGCTTCATCTACGGTCTTGTTGACGGATATGTCGAAGAGCTTACAGATCTTGTAGAACAGGGTTATGTTGAGATTGAAGGCGACGGACGTCTCGAATACACATTTGTTGGTAATAACGCTGTTCTTGGTACAGGCGCTAAGGTAGAGCTTATTGACAACAAGACAGGTGAAGTTCTTGAAACCTTCTACATTGTCATCTTCGGTGATAATACAGGTGACGGTTTAGTTACACTTGAAGATAAGGCTGACTTCCTTAACTATGATGCGTTTACTGATTATAATCACACATATTTCGAGGAAGAAGATCCTGATTGCATGAAGAATCCGTTTGTATTTGCTTGCGATCTCAACTGCAACGGTACAATAGAGCTTGAAGACTTTGCATATATTATTGATTACGATTCACTTGCAATTTGGGAACTTGATCAGACATATAATAACAATCATATACGAGCATAATTAAACCGCAAACTAAATTAAAATCCCTGCCGCTTAATTGCGGCAGGGTAACAAAAAACAGGAGGAAATAGACGATGAAAAAAATCAAAAGGATATTTAGTATCCTTTTAGCGTTGACACTTGTTTTGGGTTCAGTAGCTGTTGCTGTTAATGCTGAAACAACTCCCCTTACAGAATTTTCCGGTTCGATATTGACATACACTATTGAAGCAGAAGGCGCTGAAAACGGTGTTCTCAATGTTGAACCCGGCGATACATTTACAGTAAAAATTTATATTGAAACCAACTATTATGTCGGTCCCGGTGGTTTGGAACTGATTCTTTGGGAAAATGCAAACCTTACCTTATCCGACATTACAGCAGGTTCATTCGCTAACGATTGGTTTAACCCGACGATTAATAATCCTGCATCTACAAACTTATTCCCCTCAGCTTATAAAACCGGTCATACCGGCGTGTATGTACAGCGTGAAAAGGATGGTTACCAGACAGAACCCAAAGCTCTTACAACACCTGAATTGTTGTACACACTTACATTTAAAGCTTCTGATACAGAAGGCACAGCAAAAATCTTTATGCCTGAAGAATCAATTTACAAAACAGGCAACACAAGATTTGGTAAAATAAGACAGTCCATATCTGACTCTTCCACAGCTTATACAGCATCATATACATCACTGTTCGCAGAAACAGTTAATGTTCCTACACTTACAGTTAATATTGCTTCTGCAGAAGCTCCCGAAGTTCCCTGCGATTACACAAAGCTTGAAGAAGCTCTGAATCTTGAACCTGCATACGGCGAAGATTACTACGATGCAGAAGCATGGGCAGCATATCAGGATGCTCTTGCAGCAGCTGACGCAATCGATCGCGATATGATCGTTGACGCAGCAGGTGAAAACCAGGCTAAGATCGACGCAGCAGCTGAGGCTCTTACAGATGCTTACAACGCACTTGGCGATCCCAAGTTTGTTGACAGAACAGCTCTTGAAGAAGCTCTTGCTCTTACACCCGAATACGGCGAAGAGAACTACGATGCTGACACATGGGCAGCATGGGAAGAAGCTGTAACAGCAGGTAACGACACATACGATGGTGTCGACGGCGAACCTGATACAGAAAATTACCGCGAAGAAGTAGCAAATGCAGCAGCAGCTATTAACGAGGCATTTGCAGCTCTCAAGCTCAAGGCAGCTGATTACTCAGCAGTTGATGCAGCTAAGGATGCAGCAGCAGCTATCGATGCAGACAAGTACACAGCAGCTTCTGTTGAGGCTGTTAACGATGCAGTAGCAGCAGTTGTTGAAGGCTACGACATCACAAAGCAGGCTGAGGTTGACGCAATGGCTAAGGCTATCAACGACGCTATCGATGCTCTCGTTGAGCTTGGCAACTGTGACTACACAGCTCTCGATGCAGCTATCGCAGCATACGAAGCAACGGTAGCAGACAGCTACAAGTACTCCAACTGGGACGGCTACGAGGCAGCTTACAACGCAGCTAAGGCAGTCGCT
>JAFXCH010000039.1 GCA_017516485.1 Clostridia bacterium | reverse complement strand
CAAGTTTAAAAAATACAGCATAAAGGTGGCTATAAAATGAGCGGTATTTTCCAGTTTTTAGGTGACTTTCTCGACCAGCTTTTCGTTAAAGGCTTCTGGGGAATAATCAAGGGCTTCGGCCTTGGCGTTGCAAACATTTTCAACGTACCCAAGTATGTTAACATTTTCAGAGAGTACGCAGGCACTCTCGGTGTCGGCGGTATCATCCTCGGCGCACTCTGCTGTCTGCTTGTGCTGGCTCTGCTTGCAGGTATTATTCTTCTGATTGTTCTTCTCGTCAGAAAATATGTCCGCTTCCGTAAGACGGTTGTCAACCAGGAGGAGCTTCTCAACGAGGTTGCCACCCTCAACCGTGAGGTTATGAAGCTCTCCATTGAAAAGGATAAGATTCTTGCAATGAAGGTTTCTCAGCTTGGCCTTCGTCCCGGCGAAAACCCCTACCTTGAATCCGCTGTTGACGGTACTTCGGGTGCTGCCGCCGTTGCCTCTGCCGAAGGTGCAGAAGGCGAGGAAGTCGCTGAGGGTACGGACGACAGAACGGCCGACGACTACAGCCGTTTCTACAAGCTTACCCAGGTTGATATCGAAATGGAAAGCTATGAGCCGCCCGTTTATAATAATGACATTTCACTTCCCGAAATTATTGATATGTTCCGCAACTTTGCTGCTTCAAGAATGGGCCTTTATTACGAGCACAGAACTCTGCGCCTTTTCCTTGCGGCGTTTGCTTCAACCCGACTTATCATCTTACAGGGTATTTCAGGTACAGGTAAAACTTCACTTCCTTACTCCTTCGGTAAGTTCCTTCAGAACGATGCCACCATCGCTTCCGTTCAGCCCTCATGGCGTGACCGCACCGAGCTTTTCGGCTACTTCAACGAATTTACCAAGCGCTTCAACGAAACAGAAGTTCTCAAGAAGATGTACGAGGCTACATATAAAGAAGACATTTACCTTACAATCCTCGACGAAATGAATATCGCCCGTGTTGAGTACTATTTCGCAGAAATGCTTTCAATTCTCGAAATGCCCAGCCGTGACGAATGGATTGTTTCTCTCGTTCCCTCCGTTTGGGCAACCGACCCCAAGCATCTCTTCGACGGTAAGCTCAAGCTCCCCGACAATATGTGGTACATCGGCACAATCAATAACGACGACTCGACCTTCGCCGTTACCGATAAGGTTTACGACCGTGCTATCCCGATTGACATTAACACAAAGGGTAAGTTCTTTGAAGCACCCTGGACCGATAATCTCACCCTCAGCTACAAGCACCTTGAATCAATGTTTGATGAGTGCAAGCAGAAGTATAAGGTTTCCGAAGAAAGCCTTCGCAAGCTTGCTGAGCTTGACGACTACGTTATCGAACACTTCCGTCTTGCTTTCGGTAACCGTATTGTTAAGCAGCTTCAGGAATTTGTTCCTGCTTACGTCGGTTGCGGCGGCACGGAAATTGACGGTCTGGATTTCGTTCTCTGTCACAAGATTCTCCGTAAGTTCGAATCCTTGAACCTTTCCTTCATCCGTGATGAAATTTCCGGTCTTATTACTTACCTCAACAAGCATTTCGGCAAGTCCAATATGAGTGAGTCAAAGGAATACCTTGAAAGACTCCAGAAGATGATGTAATTATTATAACTTTTCGGCTTTCCGCCTCGCTTTCGGGGCGGAAGCCAAACCGCGTAAAACGCAAAGTCTATTTTAAGGAGCGATTGATAAGTTATGGGAACTTCATACGAAGACCTCTATAATGAATACAAAGCAGGTACATTGTCCCTCTTCGACGGTGACGATTACTACAGCAATATGCTTGAGGCTATGGAAACCGGCAAGCATGAAATATCTATGTTCAATCGTTTCTTTGAGAAAAAGATTGATTTGAAGTGGGTTGAGGCCATTGAGGCGTGTACGGTTGCGCTTGATACAATTGTCCGTAACCCCCGTAAGTTTATCGTTCAGGAAGAAGAAATCGTTCCCATCGAGCGTGCAAGAAAGATTACCGCCGAATCGGTACGCCACCTTGCACAGCACACCAATATGATTGCCCGTGTTGACGGCGATAAAGTTACCCCCAGCCAGATTCTTAACGTTTTCCGTGAGGAAAGCTTTGAAATTTACGAAAACCGTTTCATTTTCACATTACTTAGAAATCTCCAGCACTTTATCGACACACGATATAACGTGCTTTTCAATATGGAGCAGGACGAACAGCGTTCCTCGCTCACAATGAACAGCGAAATAAAGAAGGGTCACGAAACCATTACCTACAAGCTTGAGGTTGCAACACAGACAACAGCTACTATGAGTGCCGAGGATATGAAGCCCGGCGATGAAAATGTCAGCGCCCTTGCAAGAATTGAGCGTATCAAGCGTGTTGTCAACGGCTTCTGCTCATCTTCATTTATGCGTGACCTTGTTCACTGTACTCCCGTGCGTCCTCCGATTATGCGTACAAATGTTATTCAGAAGGACCCTAACTTCCGTGCCTGCCTCAATCTCTGGCAGTTTATCTCGTCTTACGATGAGGTCGGCTACGAGATTACCGCAAAAGAAACCAACGAAATGGTGCCCGACGATTACAAGAACGATTTGTTCAAGCTGGCATCCGTTAACTATATGCTGCTCAAAAAGAATATCGGTGAGCAGGAATTTGAAGAAAGCAAGCTCAAGAAGCGCAAGGTTAAGCCGAAGCTTCTCAAGCGCCTTGCCGAAGAGCTCGTTCTCAACTACGATATGGAAGAGGTTGAGATACGCAAGGTCTTTATTGAAGAACTCAAACGAGCAAACAAGAAAAAGACTGCGGGCGAGACCAAGATTAATGAGGCTATCGACCGTGCGTTGAAGTCAGAAAACGAGCGTAAGGCTGATATCGAAGCCAAGATTCAGGCGGAAATTCAGCGCAAGAAGGAAATCGAAAAACGCCGCAAGGAAAGAGAAAAAGCAAAGCTTGCAAGAGAACTCGCTCTCGAAAAGGAGAGAAAGGCAAAAGAAAAGGCAAGACTCAAGGCAAAGAAAGAAAAAGAGCTTGCTCTCGAAAAAGAACGCAAGGCGAAAGAAAAAGAACGTGCAAGAAAAGCAAAGCTGCGTGAGCAGGAGCTTGAACGTCAGGCAAAGGAAAAAGAAAAGGCCAGACTTGCCAGAGAGAAGGCAAGAGAAGAAAAGCCCAAGGCTCTTGAAGAGGAAAAAGCAAGAAAAGCAGCACTTCTTGCAGAGCAGAAAAAGCAAAAAGAGCTTGCAGCAAAGCAGGCTGAAAAAGAAAAACAGCTTGCAGCAAAGCAAAAAGCAAAAGAGAAGCTGGCAAGGGAAAAGGCTTTACAAGCAGAAAAAGAGCGTAAAGCAAAACTCAAGTCAAAAGAAAAAGAGCGCTTAGCCAAGCAGAAGGCTCTTGAAGAGCAAAAGGCTAAGGAAGCGGCAGCAAAACAGAAGGCTAAAGACAAAGCTGCAAAGGAAAAAGCCGCTCAGCTCGAAAAAGAAAAGGCAGCCAAGGCTAAAATGAAGGAAAAAGAGAAGTTAGCCAAGGCAAAAGCTCTTGAAGAACAGAAAGCCAAGGAAGCGGCCGCTAAATTAAAGGAAAAAGAGAAGGCTGCAAAGGAAAAGGCTTTACAGGCTGAAAAGGAAAAAGCCGCTGCGAAAAAAGCTAAGGAAAAAGAAAAATTGGCTAAACAGCGTGCTTTAGAAGCCGAAAAGGCAAAGGCAGCAAAGGCTAAACAGAAGGCAAAAGAAAAAGCTGCAAGGGAAAAGGCTTTACAGGCCGAAAAAGAAAAGGCAGCCGCCAAGAAGGCTAAAGAGAAAGAAAAATTAGCTAAGCAGAAGGCTGCTGAAAAGGCAAAAACAGCAAGTCAGAAAAAAACAGCAGATAATTAACTTCAAATCAGCTTGAATCCGTAGCGGTGCAACGGCAGAAAGACACCGCTTGATATCGGTTCAGCTGTGAACATCTTAACTATTTCGGAGGTTACTCAAAATGAAAAAAAGAGTTGCGTTTCGCTCATTTGTAATACTGTTGGCGGCAGTAATGCTACTGTCGTCTACAAGTGCATACAATATCCTGGTTTACGCAAATCAGGATAGCGTTGCCAACTCTCTTTCTGCCATTGGTTCCTCCTCCGAAGAAGATGCTGTTACAGAACCCAATATTGCTGTGCAGGGCGGCAGCCTTGAACTCAACGCCGAAGAAGAAACAACCGAGCCTTCAACTTTAACTTGGTTAGGCGACGGTTCAGAGCAAGATCCGTATCAGATTTCCTCTGCTGCGCATCTTATGCAGGTCAATAAAATGGTTAATGCAACTGTTGTCAACGCAGAAACAGGTATTGATAATGTTTATAATAAATACTTTGTTTTGACTGCGGATATTGACCTTACACCACTGTTTGTAGATGGTGCTTGGCCTAACAATAGTAAAGTAGCAGGTAGCGCATACATAGTTTCTGCTGACCCTTCGGTCCCAGATTCTTTAATGAAATATATTAATCTTGATGGTTCATACGAAGTTAACGATGTAACGTATAAGCACAAGATTTTTGTTGATGATTCTGTAACCTTTGATGTCAAAAATAACGAAAATTTTGCTCTTTTCGGTTACCTGAGCAACAATTCGGTTATATCCAATGTTATATTTGAAAACATCAACGTTAATGTTACTGCACTTCAGCCGCAGCGTATATCGGTTATCGCATACAGAAACGACGGCACAATCACCGATTGTGAAATTATTGATTCATCCATAACGTTTCCTGCTGAATCACAGACTGACGGTGCAGGTACAAGCGATTCTTACTACGGTATTGCAGGTGCCGTTGCGGATAACCGTGCCACAATCAGCAATGTAAAGGTAAAGAACTTTACTGTCTCACTTTCATCAAGCGCAGCCAATGATTATATCGGCGGTCTTGTTGGTCAAAACAGAGGTACGGTTGAAGCATCTTCTGTCTCCGGCCTCAAAATAACAGTCAGCGGTATAAACCATTATGTCGGCGGTCTTGTCGGTTACAACGTCGCAACCATAACCGGCTGTGCTGTGGATATGGCAGGCGAGGACAATATTACAAACAATATGTACGGCGGCGGCTACGTCGGCGGTCTTGCCGGCTATAACGAAACCAATGCCGTAATTTCAAACAGCTCCGTAACGGGCTCTGTTACTTCTGCTCAGTCAACCAACACCGGCAGATATAATATGTACGGAACGGCTGAAAATGCAAACAGCTCGGTTGCGTATTTCGGCGGTATTACCGGTGTCAACAAGGGTACTGTTGAAAAGACTACCGTTTCAGACCTTGGTTTTTTTATGGGATTCAACTCTGTTTCGTATATCGGCTATTTCGGTGGTATCGCAGCAGTATCTACGGGCGGTTTAATTAATACAAGTGTTGCTTCTGGCTCTTTTGTTGCCCAGAACAGCACTGTTTGCCGTGCTGGCGGTATAATCGGCTTTGCACAGGCTGATGACACAAAGATTGTAAACGACTGTTACGCACTGTTCAGACTCAGCGTACCTTCTGTTGAGCTTGTCGGTGCCATTGTCGGTTACGGCGGTAATGCCCAAACAGCATATAACAGCTATTGGTCCGATGCCATCAGCGGATGTATCACGTCTTATGTTATTCCGGATCAGACGGATGCAAACAGACCTTATGCGATTGAGGCTTCTCTCGGTAAGTTAATTTCTTATAACCGTGCTATTGTTGTTGAGAGAGGAAAGACTGTAGAAATTCCTGCTTCCCAGCTTAAACACTCATTTGTAAAAATAAGCGGTGCAAGTTTTGATGTAGCAGGTGTATCGGTCGGTTCGGGTATATCCGTAACCGGCAGCGGTACGAATAACAGCGTATTTACTAAGGCATATTCAGCAAGTGTCAGCTTTCCCACTAATGCAAGCGGTTCAGCTCTCATTGGTTCGGACGATAAGCGAGTCTTGCCTTTAGAGGTTAATTTAGATGTTGCGGTTGCTTCCGCAACCGGTGACCCCGACAGTGTAGATAATCCTTTGGTTATCAACTCATCTGCGATGGCTAAGTTCATTTACCGTATGCCCTACGGTCACTTTAAAATTGCATCGGATACAATTACCGTTATGTCCGATGCTTGGAATGCTGTGAACTTTACCGGTACGATAGACGGTAACGGGAATATGATTTACACCGAAGTACCGCTGTTCCTCACCATTGCAGGTTCAAGAGAAAATATGCCGGCAATAACGAATTATGTAACTTATCCCGAGCAGGACAGTGCAGACAGAAGCCGTGGTTGTATTACTAATCTTCAGGTTGACCTTTCCGCTAATATCCAGTCAGCAATATTCGGTACGGTTTATAACGCAACTTTTGTTGATGTAAGCCTTACCGACGGTGATCTTATGCCTGATGACGGTAATGCTGCTTCTTATGAGGGCTATATTGCTCAGCTTGACAAAGAGTATACGGCAGCATTTATTGATTGCGCAATTGGCTATACATATATTTACGGCTGTTCAACTGATGTTTCCGTTACTATGGCTGATGTCAAAAACATTGCCGGCTTCATAGCTTATGTCGGAGACAATGTTGTTATAGACAACTGTGAGGTTCTCTCTGTTGGTGCTTATATTCAGCAAAGCTCAAAGAACAGAGCTGTTTTCCTCGCCCATGTTGCAGACAACACTAACGGCTATATTCTTAACAGCATAGTTGCCGCAAGAGTTATCGGTAGCGGTATCTGCTATCTTGTAATGGGTGATAACAAAGGCATATATTTCAGCAATTATCAAAATATTACCTGGTCCAAAATGGATTACGGCTCAAATAATACGGATGCAGAAAATAATTTTTCAGCTATCAAGCTTTGGGGAAGTTCCGGCAAAACCTATTCCGATAATGTAAAGAACGTTACGGCAAGCAGCAGGTCTGTTTACAGCATTGCGTTGCCGCAGAACGTAGATGCGTTTAAGAATGCAACGCTTGACAAATTTTCCGTTTCTTTTGTTACGATTGATGCAAATAAAGCTGAATCTGCTGCGGATACAGAATTATTTGCAATTGACAATTATGAAATCGTAAATAATGAGCTTGTTATTAATGTTTCTGTTTCTGCTTCGGCAAATGAAGGCGATAATATATGGATAAAGATTTATCACTATGAAACAGGCTTCCTGACATATGTAAAATATAATGTTATTGTAGAGTCGTTCGCGTGCGGAGAAGACGGATATTATCACATATCAACACCGCAGGATTTAATTGCCTTCTCCGAGCAGTGTATGAACAATCCGGTTTATCTTTCTTATGCCTATAAGCTTGATAATAATATTGATATGAATGACCTGGTTGGCGGATATACATTTACTCCCATCGGAACCAATCAGCCGTTCACAGGATATTTTGACGGTATGGGCGAAGACGGAACGGTTTATGAAATCAAGAATCTTACGGTTTCCGGAAGCGGTAACGTTGCTATGTTTGCTGCGGTTTCATTGAATTCAAAAGCAATTGTTAATCCCGTAGACGAACAAAACAGACAATTAATTGACAGCGGTATTTCAAATATAAAAATTGAAAGAGCTAATATAACTGCCACAGGAGAAAATGCAAATGCGGCGGTTTTGGTTGCTGTTGCCAATAATAGCTCCTCATCCGCAACATACGGAAAAGCAACAATTGAGAATATAGAAATTGTTGATTCTTCTGTTAATTCGCAGGGTATGAACACCGCAGCGGTTTTGGCAAATTCTGTAAATACCGATATTGATATCAGCGGTATAGTTCTTACAAATGTAATTGTTGCTACAAGCTATTCTACAGGCACAAAGTATTTCAATAATACTGAAGTTTCTGCAATCGGCGGTTTGGGCGGAGTAGTCGGTACGGTTGATGATACGGTTAGTCAGCCGGCGGTTTCTCATCAAGTAACCGTTACCGATGTCACCGTTGATGGTTTGTCTTTGACAGGTGTTGTTGAGGGCAAGGACAGTTACGCTCCCGTAAATGCCGGTGCTATTATAGGTACATATCAGAAGTATTATTTGTGGCAGGGCTACAGTGTGCCTAAGCTTACTGTCGGTAATGCTTCGGCAGACAAAGAGTTCGATATAGTTGTAAATAACCTTAAGGTTATGTCCGGCGGTATGGCAGGCGGTCTTATCGGCTCAACTAACGCACAAACAAGCGTTAGTAAGGCTAAGATTTCTGCAACTCAAGGCAATAAATCTCAGATTCTCAGCAAGACACAGTATTTCATCGGCGGTATTGCAGGCTATATCGGCTCATACAATGCGGATCATGAAACAAATGAATATGCAGTCGCCAATATCTTCGGCACTATAAACGATTGCCTTGTTGAAAATACTGAAATCAAGGCAACAAATGAAGTTATATCTACCGGAAGCAGCTCACTTGACAGAAATGTTGCAGTGGGTGGTATTGTCGGCGCAATTAACGGCCCTGCATCAGGCGAGACCGTGAAAAACTGTACGGTTAAAAATAGCCTTGTTGAAGGTGTTGTTGTCGGCGGTATAGTCGGTTCCAATATCGAAAGAACAGTTGCGGCAGGTAATGTTCTTCATATTAGCTATTGTAATGTTGTTTCAACTACCATAAAAACATTGGATGAGTGTTTCCCCAAAAAGTATTTAACAGGCAGCACTAATGTTGTTAATTATGCGGGTGTCGGAGGCGTTCTCGGAACAAATGTATCCAGTAAAGATACATATTCAATTGACACGGTTATAAAATATTGCGAGGTCGATGAGCTTACTCAAATTACCAACTTCATTCTTGCAACTTATGAGAATGGTACTATTGCCCAATCTGCAACAGGTGGCATTTTAGGTTCTGGTTTCCAAAAACGCGGAGATGACAATGGCCAGCTGCTTTTGAAAAACAACACAGTTTCTGCAGACATTACGTCGATTGCTGATATGAAAGTCTCAGATGCACTTGATTCTATATCAGATCAAAAAGAATTGAGAATTGGTACCGGTGGCATAGTTGGAATGTTACTTGGTTATAACACTACACAGTCGGCAGATACTTCGGTTGATTTGATGAAAATTCATATTTTGGATTCTGTCTTTGATGGAAGTGTATATGGTACAGACTGTATAAGCGGAATCATAGGTAGCGTAGTGTCTGCTTATGGCTATTCTGATGATGAGAAAATCCCTACTGATTTAATTAAGAATATCGTTGTTTCAGGCACTTTATCATCGTCTAAAAACAGTGAGTTTTATCGTGGAGGCATTGCTATAGGCAGCATTCTTATCCATTCTGGTACACGAAGCTCGTTAAGAAAGGCTCATATGTTTTGCTATAACGGCGCCGATGTTAAAATGACTGATGCTTTTAGCGAAATCTATTTTTCTTCTTTGACAATTGATACTAAGATTTTTCCTGTTTTTTCTTGTGTTGGAACAAATGCTTCATCTGATAGTAGTTTTGTTCCTACATACACATCTGCCGAATATTTGAAAAACTGTTATACAGATGTTAATTGTAGAGATTCCGAAAACTCACAGGTTCAGCTCGCTGATAAAACGGCTGCTTCTTCGTTTACAATCAGCGGTGAAAATGCACTGGTAAATGTTCGCGGTAAGTTTAGTTTGGAGCCGATTGCTGAATTAAACAACATACAATCACATTGGAAGAGCAGTAACTCGATGATTGCAGCGGTTTCAGATACAATATATACTGATGTTACAGTGACACCTAAAAGCAAAGATGAAAATGTACCGGTTATCATAAGTATTGATTATCTTGCGGTTATGACAAGCGACGAGGATACTTCGTGGCGTGTCCCTGTAAGTTTGCCTGTTGGTTTTAGACTATATTCTATGGCAGAAAAGGCTTTGGATTGGGTTGTTGCGGAAAACGGAAAAACGTATTATTTGATATCGGATAAGATAGACCTTAAGTATATAGAGCCAAACACAAATTATTGGCTTAAAAACGATCTTGAGTTTACATCGGAAGATTTTAAGACCGGTGGTATATACGATGGAGGATATCTGTCTGCAAGCAAGGAAACTAAGCCTTTTTCCGGTGAGTTTGCATCAATGCCTCAAGGTTCACATACCATTCATAAGGCAAACAGCGAAGAAACCGAGATGTACTATTCTCAAACAAATACTAAAACTATATCCGGTTTACAGTTAGGTGCGGTTTCGGTTACTATCAATTATAGCGAAGATACAAGTGTAAGCTATTCGGCCACGTCTTTGTTTGCTTATGCTGAAAACGCTATTTTCAGAAATTTTGTTGTTTCTGGCTTTTCATCGAATGTCACGACTGATTATGCAGCTTCTATTGCTGCGGTTATAACCGGATCTGTTGTGGCAGAAGACGTTGTTGTTGAAGATGTCAATATCAGCGGTGCAAAGTACTCCGGCGGCCTTTTCGGCGGTATGTTTAAAGCTGATAATGTCGCTGTTCCGTGGAATGTCAAGAATTGTCAGGTTATGGGTACCCGTACCGGTGACGCTTCGGGATATACTTATTCTTCTAATATCAGCGGTATAAACGGTGCGGCAGGTATAGCAGTTCATACTGATAAAAATTCTGCGCTATTTTCAAATATAGTAGTATCCGGATGTCGCATTGAGCAAATAGCAGCTGAGGTGGATGAAAATTTTGACAATGGTGCAGCTGGTATTGCTCTGGCATATTCGGGAACAATATCTGCTGACGATTCTATACGTAATACAATTAAAGATTGTTATATAGGTGGAGAAATAGCTGCTGGTGTAGTAGTGCGAACCTATACTTCCGGTTCCGATACAGCCTTTACCTCTGCAGGCAAAGATGCATCAATCTATTCAGTGTCACCTTTATGTATTTCGGATATAGAAATTAAATCCACGGTGATAGTGGGTACTCATACCGCTATGCTTCTTAATAAATTTAATAACTTATTCTCTTCGGGCGGAATATTGGCGAGAGTGGATTCGTCAAAAGTGAAGCATTCTATTGTTAATTGCGTTTTGGATGAAAATACGACTATTAGTGCTCCGCACGGTGTAGGTGGCATTGTTGGTTGTTTTGAGGAAACCACAACAAGTTTAAGTCATGATCTGAAAGTGTTTGGTATTTCTATTTACGACTGTACGGTTGAAGCGCGTGTTCAAATGACTGCAGGTGCGGTAATAGAAGAAGATGATAGCAAAGATTATTATAATATGGGTGTCGGTGGAATTATTGGTGCATTCTCAGGCAACTCAAACCTTACTGAAACCAGTATTTCCAACTGTAAAGTTACCGGTGTAATATCAGGCCCATCAGCGGTTGGCGGAATTATAGGTGCTATCTGGACCAACTATACAGGTAATGTTCCAGATACATTCCGACTTGAAAATATGACAAAGCACTTTGTTGAAAACTGCGTTGTATCTGCTGATTTTGAAAATTCATCCGGTGACGAGGCTTTTGCTCTTGCAAATCCGACAACGGGATTGATTGTAGGTCACGTTTTTGATGCATCCTACAACAGCTATATTTTCGGTTCAACGGATAAGAGCAAATATGGCAGCAATAACTATCCGTTTTACAACATCTATTTCTCCGGTCATAAGTATCCGGAGAATGCGACATACTTGTTTGGTGTAATCAAGCCGGGTACGAATACATCACAAAAATCACTTAACTATTCGTCCAGCTACGATTATTCCTGCTATACTAACTACATTTATGATATGGATTTCTATACTGAAAAATCTGTTGTTATTGATAAAACAGATCATTGTGTAGTTCTTTCGGATGATTACCGTGTACAGCAGACACTTTCTGAGGAAAACGGAATATGGGTTATTGACAACCTGACATTCGGCGGCGGTATGGAAATTAAGCTGAATGAGTTTACGTTTAATACCGCTCCTGCGGGTAATGTGGATTCCGTTTTGACCTATCGCTTTAATACAGACGCTTCGCTTTCAGCGTTTACACTCAGCGATTCCGCAGGCACAACTGATGCTTCTGTTGCTGTGCTCGAAAAGGTTACGGCAACCACGCCTTTGATTAATGTAGATAAGGTTGACGAAGAAACCTACATACTTTCCAGAGCTTCCGTGCTTACCCAGACCCTTGTGTTTGATTTGGTTTTTGTTTATTCAAACGGTCTGGAACTTGTTGCTCCGTTCAGAGTTGAGGTTTCTGACGGCGATTATTATTTCACAGAAACTGAAAACAACGGCACTTACTATTTCATTTTTAACGCTGCCAATCTCAAGTCAACCTTGCAGCTTACGCTTGGTGAGAAGGACAAGGCTATTCAGTGCTTTGATGTGTTCTATACTCTGGATAATGTAAGCCTTGAAGAAACCGTAAATGGTTATATCAGCAACACAAAGCTTTCCGAAGCATATGCCGGTGTAACCTTTGACGGTACGGATATTATTACGCTTCTCGGTCAAGCCAAGCACTTAAATCCCGAGTTTGATGCAACACAGGACATCAGTGATTCAAATCCCCAGTTCCTTTCAATAGGAGACTATCTTGGTCTCGGGCTCAATGAAACTCTTGGTGATGTTTCACTTCGCCGTCTTGTTAAGGAGATAAATACGGTTTCCTTTACCAGAGACGATAAGAATGAAGATAAGTTAATATCTTATCTTTACGATAAGGACTTTGCTGCAAAGTATACCGTTCTCAAGTCCGTAACAGAGGGCAAGAGCACGGGTCTTACCGAAAAAGGTGAGTACTATTCAATTTACGGTCTTGAGCTTCATGCCGTAAATATCAATCCTCAAAAGGCAGACGCTGCTTATACCGGTCTGTTTAAGTCGCTTGTTTCCGGTGCTGAAGTTACGGGTCTTACCTTCGTCAACCCCAGAATTGAGGTTGTCGGAGCAAAGGCTGAAGAAAACTTTGCAGGTGTTCTTGCCGGTACTGCAAGCGGTGCAAAGATTACAGACGTCAGCGTTGAAAGATTTGCAGAAGGTGATTCTGCTTATATTTCGAGCATCCGTTGGATGACTGCGGCTTCAACCAACGTCGGCGGTTTAGTCGGCAAGGCAGACTCTGCAACGGTTATCAAAAACGCTAAGGTCAGCGGTCTTGACATTGTCGGTGCGAGCATTGCGTCAAGCAACGCCAAGGAACGCAAAAACGTTATGGCGGGCGGCATTGCAGGTGTAAGCGAGGCTCAGATTGACGGTGCATCTGTTTCGGACAGCAGAATTCTCATAGAGAGAAATGACAGATACCGTAACTACTATCTGTCTTATGCCGGCGGTATCGCAGCACTTGCAACGGGTACTGTCAGCGGTGCAACCGTAAGCAATACCGTTATGCGTGACTGTACCTGTGAGGTAATTGCACAGAGCAATGAATACACTTACCCCTACAGCACGTATTCCTGTGAGGATACTGCACTTGTGGCAGACCGTATCGGCGGTATTGCCGCATTCACAAACGGTTCTCTTACAGTTACCGGCGCAACCGTAAAGGGTATTACAGTAAGAGCGTTTGATATTGCAGGCGGTATTATTGCAGAAGTTGAAAATAATGCCGAAGCAGAAGTTTCTGTTGAAAACAGCTCAGTTATCGAAAACAGCGATATCAGAGTTTACGGTTCATCCAACGTCGCTTCCGTTTCTGCTCTTCGTCAGTATTTCAATGCTGCAGGCGGTGCCGTAGGTAAGATTGATAATCTTAAGTCTTTGAATGTTAATTCGTTTAACTTTGAGGGCTACGTCGGTACGTATTCTTACGATAACCTTAAAAAGGACTGTACGGCCGGCGGTATCATCGGCTTTATAACCGATAAGCTTACAACGCTTGATGCCGTTACGGTTTACAATGCTACCGTCAGCGGTGAGGTTTCGGGCTACCGCTCCAACAAGACCGGCAATATGGTGCCGTATCTTGGTGCGGCCGGCGGTATTATCGGTAAAATCAATACCACCGCTGTAAAGAGTACAACTGACAAAATGGTTTCCGACTGTGTTATGGGTGCAGAGGTTAACCTTTATAACAACGTCAGCGGTACGGCTGTTAATGCAAACCTTGCCGACCCTGCAAATTCTGCAAGTACAAACGTCGGTAAGATTCTTGGTACACTCGTAAGCGCAGTTACCGATGAAGAAACACAGACAGAGGTTTCCTCCAACTTCGCCCTTACGGCAGAAGATATTTCAGTCTATTTCTATTATATCTATATATCATCTTACCCGCAGGATATTGTTGCTTACGGCTCACAGGATTTCTACGTTTCACAGAAATTCTCACCGTTCACAACATATACGGATATTAATAAGGTTATAGATGCAAATACGGGCGAGAGCACGGGTGCTCTTGCTGTCGGCGGTCTTGATTTCAGTATAACTCCCGCTCCGAACTATGCAGAAGACGAGTATTCTGAGCTTGCAATTATTCCGATTGACACTTCAAAGCAGGACGTTGTCGGAAAAGCAACACGCAGTTTCAGAGTCAAGAATAATGCCATTACCTTTGCCCAAACAAATCTGATTAAGTTTGAAGGTACGGCAAGCATAGTAGCAGAAACAGATATTATGGGAGCAACCGTTGATATTAAAACCGCACAGCTCGAAGCTGGGGAAGACGGCTACTATTACGGTACGCTTCATATCGATAATGTAAAAACGGATATCATAGGCGAAATCGTAATGGATTACTCCTACGGTCTGCAGATAAACGTTCAGTTTATCGGTATGGATATCAAGGGTGACGGTTCCGAAGGCAATCCCTTCCAGGTCAGCGAACCCAAGCACTTTGCGGTAGTCCGTGTACTTCGCGATAAGAACTATATCCAGACACAAAAAATAGATTTTGCATCGCAGTACAGCTACAGTGAAGAGATTCCCAGTCCGCTGTGGGCAACAGCAGAAGGCTTTGAGCCCATCGGTACAGCTAATGCTCCGTTTATCGGCAGCTACAACGGTCAGGGCAACCTTATAACCAACCTTTACATTTCACGAGCAAACACCGATAATGTCGGTCTGTTCGGCTACGTCAAGGGTACTTCCGGAAAGCAGGCAAGTATCAGCAATGTTCATATCGAGCTTGCAGGTGAGATGTCACTCAGCCTCAACGATAAGAACCTCGGCGAGGTTACCGTTGTTCAGGGTAACGTAACCGGTCAGAACAATGTCGGCGGTCTTGTCGGTACGGCTGTTAATGCAGATATTACCAACTGCTCGGTTGTCAAGGGCAACGTAATCGGTAAAACTGCTGTCGGCGGTCTTGTCGGTAACGCTTCGGCAAGTAATTTTGCCTCCGACTTTACCTCAACAACAGCATTTGCTCACGAAGACCTTAAGATTAACTCATCTGCTTCAAAAACAGCAGGCGGTCTTGTCGGTACGGCAAGCGGTTCACTCAATATAAGTAGAAGCTTTACGCTCGGCTATACGGTGCTTGATCCGTATGACGGTTACAATTACGGTGCGGTAGGCGGTTTTGTAGGCTATGCATCCGATAACGTAAGGCTTGTAATAGACAACGCCTTTGTAGGTTCAAGTCTTTCGGACAGCAACGGTAACGGTACCTCGTTGGTTTATTACGGCCTCACGGTCGGTGCCGCTTCGTCAAGCGCACAGGTTGAGGCAAGCAATGTCTTTGTTTCTGCTGCAAGTGCGGCAGGCGAGAGTGTGCTCAACGGTGCACTTACGAGCATTGTCAATCCGATTCTCGGTACCTCTGCTGGTGCAACCATCGTCGAAAACGTTAAGTTTGACAGCGGTATTAACGGAAACCTTCCGAATAGAAAGGAAACCGCCGCACAGTCTGCTGACTTCAGCCTTGAGGGCATTGAAATCGGTGCAGAAAACGATTCTTATTCTGCAGCCTATGTTGATTTTGCTTCTGTCGAAATCAAGGTTGCAGATGTAGAAAAAACCGACAGATATTCTTCTTACACCAAGGCTGACGGTGAGGTTTCTCAGTATCAGCTCGGCGGTTTGTTCTATCCTGTAACGGTAGTCGGAACAGGGCTTACAATAACCTCTTCCGAAATCGATGATGCGGATGAACTTGAATATCCTGCACAAATGGATACCGAGCTTTACGGCAACGGTGACCGCAAGAACACAGACTTCCTTTTCAAAGATACGGAGAACGGAACAACCGTTTATACAAATATTTTCGCATTCAACTCTTTGAAGGGTTCTTACAACAACGGTGAGGTATACAACAACGGAGAACTGTTCTACAGCAATTCATTACCTTACTTTACTGTTGAAAAGACAGAAACTGTCGGCGATATCGATTACGAGTTGTACAGAAAGGTTACTTATCCTCTGCAGACAAAGTATGAAGGCGGTAATCGTGTTTATCCGATAGCTACTGAAAGACAGCTTAACGCTCTTGCAGGTTACGAGGAAAGCGGCACTTTTGCAACATTCTCAAAGAACGCCAACTATGCACTTATCGAGAACATTACACTCGGCGATTATGAGTTTAAGCCCATTACCGGCTTTACGGGTGTTCTCAACGGTAAGGAACATACGGTTTCCAACGTCAATATTACGGGAGCCGATAAGGTAGGCTTCTTCTCAGAACTCAGCAAGGGTTCGGTCAAGAACTTACACCTTGAGGTTAACTCAGTTGTCGGTAACAATTATGTCGGCGGTCTTGTAGGTTATATCGGCGCTGACGGTAATTCTCCCTCAAAGGTTTCTATCAGCAATTGTTCAGTTTCTTCATATACCGAAAACAGCGGTATTACGGGTAACGAGTATGTCGGCGGTCTTGTCGGCTATGCAGCTGCCGGTGAATCGGCCGGTATTAGTTCCGCAACGGGACTCGAAGAGGGTAAGGCAGGCTTCTTTAATTCCTATTCAGATATTACCGTTTCCGGTCAGAACGTTGTCGGCGGCCTTGTCGGCGGCAGCGAAATGTATATTACCAACTGCTACTCAACGGGTGACGTCAACGGTACAATCAATCAGAACGGCGATACACCCAGAGGTATTGGCGGACTTGTAGGTGTGCTTGCTGCCAAATCAATTGCTTCTGCATATCCGCAGCAGACTGACAGAAGTAAGCACCAGGCTTTGCTTAACAGCTCGTTCAGCAGCAGTGCGGTAGAGGTCGGCAGCGTAACCGGCTATAATGCTAAGGGCAACGGTGTCGGCGGTCTGGTCGGTAACGTTACGCAGAACACTTCCATTGCAACTGTTTTCTCCAGCGGCAGCGTACGCTTCTGCTATGATGATAATGCGGCACATCCTGATTGCGGCTCAGTTCCGGCTCTCGGTATCGGCGGTCTCGTCGGTGTACTCAACAGTGAGACCAAGGAGGTTTACTCAGCTGCATCGGTTGCAGCTAAAGTAGGCAACCTGACAGTACCTGTATATGATGAATCAGGTAAGATGATTTCCGGTTCCGTTGTCGGTATCGGCGGTGTTGTCGGCGTTTCAAACGCTCAGCTTCAGTCGGCGTATTCCTCGGGCTCAACGCTCGGTGAAACAGTTACAACCGATGCCGAACTTGAAGCTACAGAATACAATTACGGTGTCGGCGGTGTTATGGGTCTTGTAAGCGGCAACGGTCTCCAGTCCTCTAACCTTTACTTTGACCACAACGCTTCCGCCGTTTCGGACGATGCCGTAGGTAAGGTTACGGCTGGCACGATTGAATCACATATTAACATCGGTTCAAAATCCACTAAGGAGTTTACTCAGGTTCCTGAGGAGGAGCGTGTAGACGGCGGTTTCCTCGGCGGTAACTTCAAGTTTACAACAGGTGCTTATCCTTATCTGTCTAACTTCTTCGATGAAACAGTTTCAATCGTTATCAGATTCAATGCTCTTCTGAGTATTGTTGCTGTCGAAATTGACGAGCGAGATCAATCTGCTGTTGACGGTGACGGTATTTCAATGGCGATGACTGTTCCTACGGGTATCGTTCACGACAACGTGAATTACACCTATGGCTTTGAGGCTGATAACAGTTTGGGCAATTCGGCAACTTCAATTGTTGATGCCGCTACAAACACACTTTCAGTCCAGAGAACAAGCAATACCAAGGAACAGGCAAACTTTATTATCACAATCTCAACGGTTGACGGTAAAACAGGCGACGGCAGCGTGGTTTACAGCGAGGTTGCAAGCCGTCCGTTCTCCAGAGTCACGGCTGAAATGCTCGGCTCTCAGGCTAAGCCTTATCTCGTTGCTTCACAGACTGACCTTGAACACGTGGCAATGTCGGAAGAAGAGTTAGGAGAGGCCAATGGCTTGTATCAGCAGTGGAATACTCCGATTGACTCAAACGGCACAGAGCTTTCCGGCAAGGTTTACTACCGTCTGATGGGTTACGTTAACCTTAACGAGTCTGATGATACACCTTACAACAGAAGCTTCAGCACGCTTAGCGGCGGATATTCGCTTGACGGTAATGGTTATTCAATCCGTAACCTTTCGGCGACACTCGCAAATACGCTCGATGCCAACAGCTCAATTTCAAATATCACGTTTGAAAACGTTGAGTTTGAGAGCGGTGAAAGCCTTGTAGGTACTCTCAACGGTTCAGCCGTCGGTGTAAATGTATTCGGTACAGCCGCAGGCAGCAATGTTGCTGGTATAGCGCAAACGGTAGGTGAGGGCGGCCTTATTGAAGGCAGTATTTCAGACCTTGAATACACCGATAACGGCGCTACTCCTCAGAGTAATGTTGCAGGTCTTGCCGTTACCAATAACGGCACGATCAATATGAGTGCTTCTGTCGGCAATATTTCAGGCAAGGAACTCACAAATGTCAGCGGTCTTGTTGCCACAAACAACGGCACAATCAAAAACAGCTTCACAATGGGCGATATCTTGCTTGACAACCCGTCAGGTGTTGTTGCAGGCTTTGTCGGTACTAACAACGGCACGGTAGAAGCCTGTTACACACGTTGTAACTTCAAGGTTAAAAATGTTGCTGATGCTCTTACAATCGGCAGCTTTGCAGGCGATAACAACGGTTCAATTACCGCCGCCTTTGCTGCAGGTCTGTTTGATGTACGCAAGTCCGATTCAACGCCTGCTCAGCTCAGCAGTATCTTTGTCGGCAGCAACAGCGGCACTCTTAAGGACGTAATGTTCGATAAGCAGCTCAGCGGTACCTGCTTCAAGGATATCTTCACTTATGCTGAAAGCACGAGCGATATAATAACGATGTCCAACCATTCCGCTCTTTGCTCAGAGAACGGTTATACCCGTGCTAAAGAGACGAATAGTGAAGCGTATAAGAACGACGAGTATCCTCAGCTTTCCGTAATCCTCAACACTGCAAACAGCGAGGATGAGGTAACAGTCAGAATGTACAGAGCTCTTCGCTCTTACTCACAGCTCAGTGCGGTAACGGCACTCGTTGCAAACGATAACTATATCGACAATGTTGTTTCCGGAAGTATAACACCTCTTACCTACGGTATGATGTCGTGGAGTGTTATCGGTGCGGCAACTACCTCCGGTGCGGCACTCAAGGCCAATGCGTGGGATGAGATAAAAGAGCTTGAAGATAAGTCGGCAGTTGCAACGGCAACGCTTGCAGTTGAAGACTTCTACAATGCCGGTGCTTCGGCAAAGCTTTCGGATACACTCAATCTCTACTTTGCGGTAGATGATGACGGTGCTAACCCGAACTTTGCGGGCGGTAACGGCAGCGAGGGCAGCAAGTATCAGATTTCTGCTCCCGAGCACGTAATTGCTCTTTCCTACTACGGTAAGAATGCTTCCAGCTTCTTTGAGATGACCGACGATATCAATATGGAAAATGTCGATTGGAACAACTCATACATCAATATCTTCAAGGCAAACCTTGACGGTAAGGGCTTCGTAATCTCCGATGTTGAAATTCCCGAAACGGGTGCAAACGCCTTTATCGGCAGTCTTGAAGGCGGCTCAATCAGTAACCTCGGCCTTACAGGTATAAAGGTTACGACCTCTACAACAGGTGCTTCTGGTATTCTGGCTGCTAAGGCTCTCAACAACGCTTCCGTTACAAACTGCGTTGTCTTTGGTGAGCTCAACGCACCTACAGGCTCCAACGTCGGCGGTATCTTCGGCGAAACGGACGGCTCAACCGTTATTGACGGTTGTATCGTATCCGGCAAGATTGAGTCCGGCGCAGCTAACGTGGGCGGTCTTGTAGGAAATGCGGCGGACGGTACGGCAGTCACAAACTGTTTGTCAACCGCACTTGTAATCGGTAAAGCTAACACAACCGCAACGGGCGGTATCGTCGGCAGCGGAGAAGCAACGGTTACAAATACTGTCGTAGCAGGTAACGTAAAGGGCGGTGCTTCGGTCGGCAACATAGCAGGCGACGGCGAACACGTAACGGTTACAAATAGCTATTACGATAAGCAGCTTTCGACTGTTGACGGCGGTGCAACTGCTTCGACCACACACTACCTTACTTCAGGCGCAAACGTTGCCGATTTCGGCGGCAATATGGTATGGATTGAAGGCTTTGCCGGCTATCCCGTACCTGCAGGACTTGCTTCGGTAACGGGCGATATGCTCAGCGCTGTCAAGCTTGCAAGTGCCGCAGTTGTCTTTGCAACAGGTGTCGGTGCAGGTACATCAACAACCTTTACAACTGCTACACCTACTTTAATTACAGGTGCTCAGCTCGACGTAAGCGGTCTGGCCGCAAGCGAGGACAATCAGTTCCTCAAGGCGGAAGCCGACAAATGGACAACCGAAACAAGCAATATGGCACTCGGTCAGGTCTATGACGGTGAGCTTACTTACACACTCGGCTCAATGACCAGATATGTAGATGTTGCTGTCGGTAAGAAGGTAAATACGGTTAAGTATAAGATAAACGGTCTTACCGGCGGTGCTCACTCAATCCTTTCGGCAATCACGGGTAACGGCGGCAGTTCAACAGCAGCAACAGCCTTTGATTCCGCTCAGCAGGGTGTACTTTGTGACGATATGGTCTTTACCTACGATATCGACGGTGATAATGCTCAGCTCTTCAGGGTTGAAACCCAGCTGCCGGACGGTTATGTTCAGGGTACGGTCACAGCGGTATTCAACGATTCGCAGACAACAACCGTAACCGTTGATACCGACGAAAACGGAATTGCATACATTGCCGTTCCGATAAGTATCGGTGTATTTGATACAATTGATATTACCGTTCAGGCGGTAAGCGTTGACACCTGGGGTGTCAGAAACCTCTTCGGTTTATTCAGATGATTTGAAAGTGGGGACATCAGGAAATGAAAAGTCAGAAAACTAATGCTTTTCAGCTTGCAATCGCAGGCGGCGTGCTTGTGCTCGTGCTTGTCTGTGCTACCTTTGCGTGGTTTGCCGTGGGCGACCACGCCTGGGTAAGCAAAATCACAGCATCGCTCGCTTCTCCGGATGTCCCCTCACAGCTCAATTCAATTGAATATTACGATGGTTCCACTTGGGTAGGCTATAACGGAGACCATCTTGATATTCAGCCCGGTCAGGTTTACAGCTTCCGTGTCAAGTTTACGGCAAAGGAAGACGACAGACTGACTATGGCGCTCAGCGATATTTCAGCCTCTCTGCGTGAGCCCGAATCTCCGGACGAGGAAAACGGTGATGATAACAATGCGGCAACTCCCGACTTTGAGGTCGTTACAGAAGAAAATATGCTTTCCGATGTTCTGTATATAAAGCTCAATAACGGTGAATTTGTACCGATACCGTCTGACGGAAAAATCGTTGACAATGAGAAGGTTGACCCGTCCCGTAAGGATGCAAACTCACCGCAGTACGTATATGAATATCAAATTAAAATGCTTAAATCTGCCGACAATACCTATGCCGGCAAAAAGCTGTCATTTGTATTGGCTGTCAGCCTTCCGGACGCTACGGAAGGGGACGACACCCAGGCGGAAGGATAAGTAATAAATGAAAAAGGTTATCGGCAAAATCATAAATACTCTCCTTGTGGCGCTTATTATTTTTGCCGCAGGCATACTTGTTCTTGTCGGCGTTAACGCCAAAAGCGGCAAGGCAACAACGGTTTTAGGCTACGGCTTTATGGCTGTACAAACGGGCAGTATGACTCCCGAATATCCCATCGGCTCGGTTATCGTTATCAAAGAAACCGACCCGAGTGAGCTTGAGGTAAAGGATGTTATCACCTTTTATTCAAGCAACCCGAATCTCAACAATATGATAGTCACCCACAGAATTATGGAAATTACAGACGATGGCGACGGTACTTATTCCTTCGTCACGCAGGGTGATGCAAACGAAATTCCCGATGAATATTCTGCCGAGAGTGAAAAGATAATCGGTAAGGTTGTTGCTAAAAGCAACCTTATGGAAAAGCTGATGAAGGTCAGGGAAAACCCTGCGATTTTCCTTCTGGTAGTCGTGCTTCCTATGTGCTTTATCATCACTCTTGAGCTTGTAAATATAAGCAAAAAAATGAACGAAAAGACTAATGAAGATGACGAAAAAAAGAAAAAGCAGTAAGGCATTTGCTGTTTTGGCTGCGGTTATGGCTTTGCTTTGTGCTGCTGTGTGGCTGCCCAAGGCGTTCGGCTTTGAAGCCCACTATGTAAAAACGGGCAGTATGGAGCCGAATATTCCGGAAGGAAGTATGGTTTATACCCGTGCCGTTGATTTTGAAAATATCGTTCCCGGTGTGGACGTTTTGCTTTTCTCAAACGATGCGCAGAACAAGTCCTTTACCCACCGTGTAATGTACATAGATTATAAAAACGAACTTTTATACACGAAAGGCGATGCGAACAACGGGCCCGACCCGTTACCGACTCCTTTTGAACAGTGCAGGGGAAGGGTCAGCTTTTATGTTCCGTTTTGGGGCTATGCTGTTCAGGCTATGAACTCTGCCGTCGGTAAAATCGTAATCGCACTTATTTATATCGTGTGGCTTGCCGTAGAAATTGAAGGCTGCAAATCAAGAAAGAAAGCGGTGAAATGATGAAAACAAAGATAATCTGTCTTATACTTTCGTTGGTTTTCGTTGTCGGCGCATTTGGCGTCGGCGGCACCTATGCGTGGTTTGTAACCTACGGTGGCGGCTCGGGCAGGGGTGTTGTTCATAATTTCCTTTCAGGTAATATAGGCTATACTCTTGTCGGCGGTTTTATCGACGGCGAAACAACACCGGCGATACAGCCCGAAATGAATCTTCTCACAGAGCTTGAAAATCTCCCCGAAAATCTTGCACTGAATACGAAGCTGTACCTTGTGCCTATTAAATTGGAATCTGACCTTCCCGAGGGCGAGGAAAAAACGCAGAAATATGTTGATACCCAGCTTAGAATGAAGGTCTTTTATACCTATATTGATGATGCAGGCAATATGGCAGACGGCTACAGCGTAGTCGGCCAGTCAACAGATAGCAGACCCTTTGTAGCTCAGCTTGCAACCGACACCAACGGTAAGGTCTACTGGCAGTATGATGCTGAAACGGGCTATTTCAACTATGTGAATCCCGATGACGGTACTTCCGTTATTGCCGGCGGAATTGAGGCCGTTGACCCCATACCGCTGTTTACCGCTATGTATTACAGCGGTGAAAATACCGATATTCCTACCTCAGTTTTTAAGGATAAAAACAATTTCACTGTAAAGATTGCCTTTCAGGCTAAGCAGGCAGAATACGCCTCTTGGGATGATATAGGCGAAATCACTTTCAGCACTCAGCAGACGGAGACGGAAGAGCCGTTATCAACACAGGCTCAGTCTTAATTTGAGAAAACTTTATTTTTATGAAAATATTTAACGTACTTTATAATATTGTTGCAATTATAATAGTTCTTGTTTTTGCGTTTACTGTCGGCCTTAAAGTAACCGATACCAAAACCTTTGCCGTAGCAACCCCGAGTATGGAGGATGAGCTGCACGAGGGCGATATGGTCTTTGTCCGTCAAGCAGGGGAGTATGCCGAGGGCGATATAATTACCGCAAGGCTTCCCTCGGGCGGCACGTTTACACACCGTATTGATTATATCGATTATGAAAATAATCTCGTTTACACAAAGGGTGACAGTAATCCTCAGCTCGACCCGTTGCCGACAGCGCTTGACGATATTATCGGCAAGGTGGTTTTCAGCGTGCCTGCTTTAGGTTTTATTTCGCTGAATTTCAATTCTACCGCTGTTATTACGGTGCTGGCGGCTGTTTTAATTGCAATAATGCTTGTTCGTTTTGTCGTTTATAAATTCAAGCAGAAGGGAGAAAGGTCTTAATGAAAAGTTTTAATAAGCGCAGTGTTTTCAGCTTCGTGCTTTGTGCAATGCTTGTTTTCTGCATAGGCGTTTACTCCTCTGCCGAGCCTACAACCGCATGGTTTTCGGATTCGGGCGAGGATTCCGAAACCTATAAAATGGAAGAACTCAACGTTTCTTTTTCCGGCGACAGAATGGGCGAAAACGAAACGGTGCTTGAACTGAAATTTGATGCCGCAACCAAGTTTGACGATGCTGATGAGCGTGCAAAAATGTTTGAGCACGCTGCCAAGTACTATGTTTTCACAGCCAAGAATAACAACCCTGTCGACGGTCTTGATGCATCAGTTGCCGTTGATATTAAATATCCCAATACACGGGGCGATATTATGACATCGGCAGAAGTCGACAAGGGTCTGCGTTATTTTGTTTATGAAATCGACACAGCAAACGATGTCAGAACAAAGGATATTGAAATCGCTCCCGGTGTTTGGGTTGATGCGGACGATAAATGCCTTGTAAAGCCCTTTGAAAATAATGCTGAACTTTTTTATGATTCAAAGCTGGCTGACAAAATTGGAGAAAAGATAGATCTCCAGGCAGGTTTTGATACCTTTACCTCTGAACAGAAGTTGGCGTTTTTAAGAGGTATACAGGAAAACACACAGGCTTTAAAGCCCGGTGAAGAAAAAACATACTGTGTCTGCTTTTGGGTTGAGTATGATTTCTTTGATTCTCAGGCGCAGGCTTCCGGCAACAGTGCTGTGCGTGAACTCACATTTGATGTCGATGTAAAAATCACCGCAGAACAGTACGATAAACAAACCTTGTTTGCTGCCGAATAAATTTAACCGAAAGGGCGCATTATAATGAGCAAAACCAAATCCACAAAAAAATATAAGCTCAATCCGTTGGCGGTTGT
>JAFXCH010000001.1 GCA_017516485.1 Clostridia bacterium | reverse complement strand
TTTTATTTATATCTACGACAGCACAGGTACTGAGTACGGAAAGTATTCCGGCACAGAGCTTGCAGGTGTTCAAATCGATCTTGAAGGCGGCAGCTTTAAGATAAAGCTCACATCGGACGTAGGCGTCAATAGATATGGCTTCCGCCTTGCATCTGTTTATGCAACAGCTCCGACAGCCGAATATCAAAAAGAAATTCCCGCTCTCGGCCACAACTGGTCAAACAAAGACGGCATCTGTGCCAAGGAGGACTGCGGCTACGAATGTCCTCATGAAAACTTTACAGACGGCATTTGTGATGCCTGCGGCCATGAATGCACCCACGAAAGCTACACCGACAGCAAATGTGATGCTTGCGGATATATTTGCACTCACGAGGGACAGAACGGCTCCTGTGAGGTTTGCGGTGCAAATCTCGGCAAGCTCGTTATTGATGTAACCGACGGGCAGGATGTGAATATCGGAACCGGTTACGAATATTACGACGAGGACGGCTATATTATTACAGGAGCAAATACGGATACATATGTTTATATATATGAATCCGCTGATTTAACTCTCAAAAATGCTGTGTTTTCACGATTGTTTATTCAGTATGCACCTGAAGATTCTGTAATTAACATAACCCTTGAAGGTGCAAATGAGGTTGTCGGTTTTATAGGTTTTATGAAAGAGCATCTGATTTTTAACGGAAGCGAAGGTGCTACACTTAAAACTCCCTATATATACACTAACGGTGGAAACGGAACAGCTACGGTAAACGGCGGTAATATAATTCTCACCGATGAAGATGCTGTATCCGTAGGTTGCGGTGATTTTATAATTAACGGCGGCACTGTAACTGCTTCCCAAGACAGTTCTCATACAATACTCAGAACGGTGCATCTCAACGGCGGCACGCTGAATGTTGTTAATACTTCACCGGAATGTGAAGCAATAAACGGTACCATCACAATGAATAAGGGCGCTTTACTTACAGTTAACGAGGAATACGGAATAATGGGTCCTGATGCCGAAATATTAAAAGCAGACGGACTTGGTGAAAATGATTACTTCTTTGTAAGGTATGATACAGAAAGCGAGTTTGTACCCGTTCAGGATATTGAAGCAGCTCTTGACGGCAAAACATATGCTGAAATCAAGATTGACACACACGAGCACGATTTAGATAATAACGGTAAATGTGTCTGCGGTTATGAATGTACCCACAAAAGCTACACCGACAGCAAATGTGATGCTTGCGGATATATTTGCACTCACGAAGGACAGAACGGTTCCTGTCAAGTTTGCGGTGCAAATCTCGGCAAGCTGGTTATTGATGTAACCGACGAGCAGTATGTGCATATCGGAAGCGGTCAGGAATACTACGACGAAGATGGTTATATCATTACCGGAAACAATCCGGCCGTAGAGATAACGGTGTTTGAAGGCGGCAATTACACATTGGATGGAGTTACCGCGAAAACTATTGTAGACAGAGCCGGAGATGACACTGTAAACATTACAATAAAAGGTAATAATGTATTTACAGGATCATATAACTTCTCTAAAGCCGATTTTATTATAGACGCAGTTGACGGAGCAACTCTTAAAGCTCTCTATGTAACTACAGGGGGTAAAGACGGCACATTAACTGTAAACGGTGGCGATATTGTTTTTGACTACGTTACAGAAAGCTACTCGCACACAATAGCCTGCAACGGCGGATTTATAATCAACGGCGGAACAGTTACCGCATCTAACAATTTTTCCCATGTGGTTTACAACGCTGTTACACTTAACGGCGGTGAGCTGAATGTAATAAGCACATCAGCCGATTATGCAGCTATCGAAGAAACTGTTACAATGAAAAAAGGCGCTCTGCTTACCGTAAGTGCCGCAAGCGGAATGCTCGGGTATGACAGCGATGCAGGTTACATAGGAAAAATTGTTATGGCTGACGATGCAGAAGAAAACGATTACTTCTTTGTGAGATATGATACCGAAAGTGAGTTTGTGCCCGTTCAGGATATCAATTCAGCCCTTGACGGCAAGACCTATGCAGAAATCAAGATTGACACACACGAGCATTCGTATACGGACGGCATCTGCGATTGTGGCTATGTCTGCTTGCATGTGAATTTTGCCGACGGCATATGTCCCGATTGCACTGCCAGCGGAAAGCTTGTTGCAATCAAGATGACAGACAGCAACAACGACGGTTGGTATGGAAAAAATGCCGTTGTCATTAAACAGCTTGTTGACGGAGCGTTTGAGGAAGTTGAAACAGCAACCTTAACAGACGGCAAAAGCGGAACAGTTGCTGTAAATCTTGATAAAGATG
>JAFXCH010000038.1 GCA_017516485.1 Clostridia bacterium | reverse complement strand
TGAGCACTTTATGCTCAAGGAAATCATTGAGCAACCAAGAGCAGTCAAAGCAACCATTGCGCCGAGAATCAAGGATGGAGAGATTATTCTTGATGAAACCGAGCTCACGGCCGACTATCTGGAAAGCATCAACAAAATCGTCATTACTGCCTGTGGTTCTGCGTATTACGCCGGGTGTGCAGGTAAATATGCGATTGAAAAGCTGTGCCGGATTCCCGTTCAGGTCGAATTAGCAAGCGAGCTGCGTTACAACGATCCGCTTATTGACGAGCATACACTATTGATCGTGTTATCTCAGTCCGGTGAAACTGCCGATACCATAGCAGCAATGAAGGAATGTAAAAATCGCGGAGCAAAAACGCTGGCAATAGTCAATGTTGTTGGCAGTACAATAGCAAATACGGCAGACCATATACTTTATACCTGGGCAGGACCGGAAATCGCCGTAGCTACAACTAAAGGTTATACCACACAGGTTGCGGTTTTGTATTTGTTCGCCTTGTATGCGTCAAAAAAGATGAACCGTATTGATAACGAGCTATACATTACCCTTTTAGCATCCTTGAAAGCGTTGCCTAAAAGGATTCAGGAAGCTATTGATTTGAATTCAGCAATTCCTGCCTTAGCAAAAAAGTATCACGCTGCAGGATCAATGTTCTTCATTGGTCGCAATACCGATTATGCAGTAGCACTTGAAGGTGCCCTGAAAATGAAAGAAATATCTTATATTCATGCGGAATCTTATGCGGCGGGCGAATTGAAGCACGGAACGATTGCTTTGATAGAGGAACATCAACCGGTTATTGCCCTGTGCTGCAACGAAAACATTATGGAAAAAACCATGAGCAATATTGTTGAGGTAAAAGCAAGAGGTGCTGAAGTTCTGGCTGTTACCTTTAAGGATAATCAAAAAATCGTATCATTGGCCGACGATATGATCTATGTGCCGAAAACGGAGACTGTTTTCACGGCAGCAGTAGAAATTGTTCCGCTGCAGTTGCTTGCATATTACGTTGCCAAGGAAAACGGTTGTGATATAGATAAACCGAAAAATTTGGCAAAATCGGTTACAGTCGAGTGATCGGTTGGAGGTGAAGAAAAATGACGAAATATATATTTGTTACAGGAGGCGTTGTATCCGGTCTTGGTAAGGGTATCACCGCCGCCTCTTTAGGAAGATTATTAAAAGCACGCGGTCTCAAGGTTGCCGCACAGAAGCTGGATCCGTACATCAATGTTGATCCCGGTACAATAAGCCCCTATCAGCACGGCGAAGTATATGTTACCGAGGACGGAGCCGAGACTGACCTTGATCTCGGACATTACGAACGTTTCATTGATGAAGATCTTAATAAATACTCCAACCTCACCACCGGTAAGGTTTACTGGAACGTACTTAATAAGGAACGCCGTGGTGAATATCTCGGTTCGACAGTACAGGTTATTCCTCACATTACAAATGAAATCAAGGAATTTGTTTACAGCGTGGGTAGGAAAACAAACGCAGACGTGGTTATTACCGAAATCGGCGGAACGATCGGCGATATTGAGTCTCAGCCATTTATTGAAGCCGTTCGTCAAATATCGCTTGAAGTCGGCAGAGAAAACAGTCTCTTTATCCACGTAACGTTGGTTCCGTTTCTCAGAGGTTCGGACGAACATAAATCCAAGCCTACTCAGCACTCGGTAAAAGAACTGCAAGGGATGGGAATCAATCCGAATATTGTGGTACTTCGTTGCGATGAGCCGTTAGAAGAGTCCATATTCAAGAAGATTTCGATGTTCTGCAATGTAAAGCCTGATTGTGTTATTGAGAATATTACTCTGCCGAACCTTTATGAAGCCCCATTGATGCTGGAAAAATCGAACTTTTCTTCGGTTGTTTGCCGTGAACTTCGTATTGATGCACCCAAACCCGACCTTGCGGAATGGACGGCAATGGTAGAGCGTATCAAGGCAAGACCGCACTTTGTGGATATCGGTATTGTGGGTAAATA
>JAFXCH010000037.1 GCA_017516485.1 Clostridia bacterium | reverse complement strand
CAAAAGATGCTTCGTATCAAGCTTGTTGACGGCAGAACAGTAACCGACTATAAAGCGGGCAACCTTAAGGGCACCTGCCGTACACTTGACATCACTGCAGGCATTATCACCCTTACCGACGGTGTGTGCTCAAGGGGCGGTGTAGCAGTTCTTGACGACAGTGACACTCTCGCAATCAAAGAAGACGGTGCAATTCTTCCGAGAGAAAACAAGGAAAGCGACAAGTACTACTTCGCTTACGGCAACGACTATATCGGTGCAACAACCGACCTTTATAAGCTGACCGGTAAAGTGCCTCTCATTCCCCGTTATGCTCTTTCCAACTGGTGGAGCCGCTACAAGGCATACACTCAGGAGGAATATCTCAATCTTATGGATAAGTTCAAGGAAGAGGAAGTGCCTATCACTGTTGCAACTGTTGATATGGACTGGCACTGGGTTGACATCAAGTCAAAGTTTGGTAAGGACAGCCACAAGATTTCAATGCACAAAAACTTTATGGAGTTTGTCTATGACTTTTGGTCAACAGGCTGGACAGGCTACAGCTTCAATACTGATCTTTTCCCGGATCCCGAAGGCTTCCTTAAAAAGCTGAAGGATGATAACTACAAGGTTACCTTCAATATTCATCCCTCAATGGGTGTGCGTTGGTTTGAGAACCAGTATGAAGAAATGTGCCGAGCTATGGGACAGAATCCCGAGGATAAAAAGCCCGTTGAATTTGATATTACCGACAAGAATTTCACCGAAAACTACTTCGATATTCTTCATCATCCCTTTGAAAAAATGGGCGTAGACTTCTGGTGGATTGACTGGCAGCAGGGCACAAGAACAAAAACTCCCGGTCTTGACCCCTTGTGGGCGCTTAACCATTATCATTTCCTTGATAATGCTAAGGATAACCACAGACCTCTTATTCTTTCCCGTTTCTGCGGTGCAGGCAGTCAGCGTTACCCCTTGGGCTTTTCAGGTGACACAACTCAGACCTGGGCAAGTCTTGACTTCCAGCCCGGCTTTACAGCAACTGCATCAAACATCGCTTACCCCTGGTGGAGCCACGATATCGGTGGTCACTGTATGGGTAAAAAGGACGACGAGCTTTATCTCAGATGGGTGCAGCTCGGTGTGTTCAGCCCCGTTATGCGCCTGCATTCAACCAACAACGAATTTGCAGGCAAGGAGCCCTGGAATTTCAGCGGACCCGTCAGACGCATCGCAACCGATGCCCTGCGCCTGAGGCATAAGCTCTTACCCTATATCTACACAATGAACTACCGCACCCACACCGAATGCAGAGCAATCTGCGAGCCGATGTATTACGCTTACCCCGGCGACGAAAATGCATATAACTGCAAAAACCTTACGGTTGACGGCGTTGTTTTCGTTGATTCTCCTTTGTGGACTTTTATCGTCCGCAACGGTTGCGAAAACGTTTTGATAAACAACATAAAAATAATCGGTCAGTGGCGCTATAATTCTGACGGTGTCGATATTTGCGCATCCGAAAAGGTTGTTTTGCAAAACAGCTTTATACGCTCGTTTGATGATTGTGTTGTGGT
>JAFXCH010000036.1 GCA_017516485.1 Clostridia bacterium | reverse complement strand
TCCTTACAAAGAAGAGCACAAAGCGCAAGAGAAATCTCCGCAAGACAGCTGTTGCTGACGTAACAAACTGCAAGCAGATCAAGCGCCTTGTTCCCTACAAATAATTCGGATAGGGTCGCGTAAGAAAGTAAATTTATTGGAGGTAACTAATCATGGCTCGTATTAAGGGCGCAACAATGACTCGTAAGAGAAGAAATAAAGTTCTCAAAATGGCTAAGGGCTACTATGGCTCAAAAGCAAGACTCTTCAAGACAGCTAAGCAGGCTGTTATGAAGTCCGGCCAGTATGCATACATCGGCCGTAAGCTCAAGAAGAGAGATTTCCGCCGTCTCTGGATTTCCCGTATCTCTGCTGCTGCAAAGATGAATGGCATGAACTACTCAACTCTCATCAACGGCCTCAAGAAGGCAGGCATCAACCTCAACAGAAAGATGCTTTCCGAAATCGCTATCTCAGATCCCGCTGCATTCACAGCAATCTGCGAAAAGGCAAAGGCTGCACTTTAATAATCACGAATTATGTCAAGCCCACGGTTAAACCGAGGGCTTGAACTTTTTTAGGGTTCGCTGCTTAGGGTTCGCTGATATGAAACCTTAAGTGTGTTATCGGCGGCTGTTTTTTCGTCATACTTTGCGAAAATGCTCGGCAATACACAAATTTTCAATGAGTTGATTTATCAACTCAAATCATGGAGCTGAAAACGAGAAATCATGGCGACAAGCCAAATCATGCGCAAGCAAATCATTTCAATCAGGTTTTATGATTTGCCTTACGGCATGAATTGATTTCTTTGAAATCATGATTTGCAAAACTATATTTTGCGTGATTTGCGTTTTTATAAAAACGCATTAGGAGAATTATTATGCAAACACTTATTACTGCAAAGGCAAATGAAAAAATCAAGGCGGCAGTGCGTCTGCGCGACAGTGCAAAGGCAAGGCGTGAAGAGGGGCTGTTTTTCCTTGAAGGTGCCAGGCTGTGTGCTGATGCATCAGATAATGTTGAAATTGTAAGACTTTTTTATACCGCAAAGGCTGCAGAAAAGTATTCCGATGAGGTTTCTTTGCTCAGGCAAAAGGCGGCGGAGAGCTGTGAGGTTTCAGAAGATATTGCCGCAAAGCTGTCCGATACCTTTTCGCCGCAAGGCATATTTTGTGTTTGCAAAACCCTTGACAAAAAACATTATATAGATAAAATATATAGTAACGCAAAAATAATAGCCCTTGAAAATATTCAGGACCCTTCAAATCTCGGTGCGATTGCACGTACGGCAGAGGCTCTGGGTGTCGACGGTGCAGTGCTCTGCGGCTGTTGCGATATCTACAATCCCAAGGCTCAGCGTGCTGCTATGGGCTCACTTCTCCGTTTGCCGATTGTTACGGTAGAGAGTATGAGCGAAGCTATGAAAGATTTTGAATTAAGGGGTTATGTTACCCTTTCATCAACTCCGTCTGAGTCTGCAAGTGACATTACTCAGACAGATATCGGTGCCAAAACAGTATGTGTTATTGGTAACGAGGGTAACGGAGTAACGCAGGAAACAGCGGACAGCTGTATGCACAGAGTGCGTGTGCCGATGAAGGGCAGAGCAGAATCGCTTAATGCTTCTATGGCAGCGGCGATAATTATGTGGGAGCTGATGAGATGAGTGCGGCTTATACCGAAGAAGTCTACAAAATATGGCTGGCTCACGCGCTGGGTCCCGGTTCGGATTACATTACTGCAATGGCAGAGTTTCCTACCGCACGCGATTTTTATGAGGCGAGCGAAACCGAATGGCGTATGCTCGGCGTTTTCAAGCCTGCCCAGATTGAGCGGCTTTCAAAGCGTGATATCGCACGTGCTTCAAAGGCTGCACAGATATGTGCAAACAATTCCTGGCATATAGTTACACAGACGGATGAATACTATCCGCCTCATCTGAAAAATATAAACAACAGCCCCGCAATTCTTTATGTCAACGGCGAACTTGAATGTCTTACTTCAAAGCTGACGGTTTCCATTGTCGGTGCGAGGGATGCTTCACGCTACGGCAAAGAGGTTGCATACAGGCTTGCGGCTTCACTTACAAGGGCAGGTGCAACAGTTGTAAGCGGCGGTGCTTTAGGTATTGATTCCGCTTCTCACGAGGGTGCAATCAGTGCAGGCGGCAAAACTGTTGCTGTTATGGGTTGCGGCCTCGGCGCATCTTATCTGCCCGAGAATGAATCACTCCGTAACAATGTTTCAAAAAACGGTGCCGTTATTACCGAATATTATCCGCTTACGGGCCCGTCAAGAGGCAGCTTCCCTATGCGTAACCGCATAATCAGCGGTATGTCACTTGCAACCGTTATTGTAGAAGCAGGTGAAAAGAGCGGCTCACTCGGCACAGCTCAACACGCAATACAGCAGGGCAGAGATGTCTGTGCAGTGCCCGGTGATGTAATAAGCTCCGCATATATCGGTTCAAATATTCTTATCGCAAACGGTGCAAGGGCTGTTTTCTCTGCAGCTGAGATTTTGTCAGAATATATATACACCTATCCTGAGTTAATAAATTTTGACAATATAGAGCGTACGCTTGCTGCGACTGCAAAGAGTGTACCCGTAAAGCAGAGGACACCGGACGGCTTGAGTGAAACTCACCGTAAAGTATATGAGCTTTTCAGCGATACCGAAATATCTTATGATACGCTTGTTTTAAAGAGCGGTCTTTCCGCACCCGAGCTTTCCGTAGTACTTACCGAGCTTGAGCTCGAGGGCGTAATTACGGTGTGTCCCGGTAACAGATACAAAATTGTTTAATAATTTCTTCAAAATAAATCTACCCTTCAAACGAAAGGATATGAGCTTATGTCAAAGCTTGTAATTGTTGAGTCTATTTCAAAAGCAAAGGTAATCAAAAATTTCCTCGGCGACGGCTATGAGGTTATGGCTTCCGTCGGTCACGTGCGTGACCTGCCTGCATCAAAGCTGAGTGTTGATGTCCACAACAATTTCGCACCCAAGTACGAGATTGTAAAGGGTAAGGAAAAACTTGTTGCAGAGCTTAAGAGTGCTGTCAAAAAGAGCGACGGCGTTCTTCTCGCAACTGACCCTGACCGTGAAGGTGAAGCTATATCGTGGCACCTTGCAACGCTGCTTGACCTCGACCTGAGCAAGGCAAACCGTGTCACATTCAACGAAATCACACGCACGGGTATTGCAAACGGTATGGCAAGCCCCAGGCAGGTTGATATCGATATGGTCAACGCACAGCAGGCAAGACGAATTCTTGACCGTCTTGTAGGCTACAAGCTTAGCCCGTTTGTCAGCCAGAAAATTCGTCGAGGACTTTCTGCGGGCCGTGTTCAGTCCGTTGCAGTGCGTCTTATCGTAGACAAAGAGGATGAAATTAACAGGTTTATTCCCGAAGAGTACTGGTCACTCGATGCACGCTTTACCGCTTCATCACGTAAGGTTTTCTCTGCCGCTTTTTCAGGTGACGAAACAGGCAAGGTAAAGCTCGTATCAGAAGAACAGACAAATTCATACATTTCCCGTCTTGACGGCGCAACCTACACCGTAAGCTCAGTCAAGAAAGGCACCAGAAAGAAGAGCCCTGCACCTCCCTTTACTACTTCCACAATGCAGCAGGAGGCATCACGCAGACTCAACTTTCAGTCACAGCGTACAATGAAAATTGCTCAGGAGCTTTATGAGGGCGTCAACATCAAAGGTCACGGCTCAATGGGTCTTATCACATATATGAGAACGGACTCGCTTCGTATATCCGACCAGGCAAGAGAGCAGGGTGCAGATTATATCAAGGCTGCATACGGTGAAAAGTTCCTGCCTGAAAAGCCCAGATATTTCAAGCAGCGTGCAAATGCTCAGGACGGTCATGAGGCTGTACGTCCGACAAATCCTGCACTTACACCTGCAATGGTTAAGGATAGCCTTACAGTAGAGCAGTATAAGCTCTATAACCTTATTTGGCTCCGCTTTATGGCAAGCCTTATGGCTGACTGTGTTCAGAACACCGTCAAGGCTGAAATCAAGGCACAAAAGCCCGATGAGGAGCAGTATTGCACGTTTACGGCAACAGGTTACGAAGTAAAGTTCGAAGGCTTTACAGCTCTCTATGAAGAAAGCACAGAGGAAGATGAGGAGAAGGACGGCAAGCTGCCCGAACTCAAGAGCGGCGAAGTGCTCAAGCTCAAAGAGCTTGTTCCTGCACGCCACTTTACTCAGGCTCCTCCCAGATATACAGAAGCTTCTCTTATCAAGGCTCTCGAAGAAAACGGCGTAGGCCGTCCGAGTACCTATGCAACAATTATTACTACAATTATCAAGCGTGAGTATGTTAAGCGATCATCAAAGCAGCTTGTGCCCACAGAGCTCGGTGTTGCAACAACACGTCTGCTCGGTGAGCGTTTCCCAAAGATTGTAAATGTTAAGTTTACCGCACAGATGGAAACTTCGCTCGACGATGTTGAGGAAGGTAATGCAGATTATATCGCCGTACTTCACGATTTCTACGGTGATTTCGAAAAAACACTCGATAAGGCAAAGGCAGAGATGCAGGGCGTCAAAATCGAGCTTGAAGAGGATAAGACGGATATTCCCTGCGATAAGTGCGGCGCGATGATGGTTGTCAAAATCGGCCGTTTCGGAAAATTCCTTGCATGCCCGAATTATCCGACCTGTAAGAATGCCAAGCCCCTTATTCAGGAGACAAACGCTCTTTGCCCCAAATGCGGTGCAAAGGTTGTAGAAAAGCGCAGCCGTAAGGGTCACGTTTTCTATGGCTGTGAGTCATGGCCCAAGTGCGATTTTGTAACATGGGATAAGCCTACCGGCGAAAACTGTCCGCAGTGCGGCAAGTCTCTCTTTAAGCAGAGGGGCGGTGTCGTTTCCTGCCTTAATGAAGGCTGCGGATACGAAAAAAAGACGAGCAGAAAGAAAGGCAAAGAAGATGAGTAAGGCAACAGTTATCGGTGCAGGGCTTGCAGGTGTAGAGGCCGCATGGCAGCTTGCAAAAGCAGACATCGAAACCGAGCTGTGGGAGATGAAGCCCCTTAAATTTTCACCTGCTCACAAAATGACCGGCTATGCGGAGCTTGTTTGCTCAAACTCGCTCAAGGCTATGCGCCTTGACAGTGCGGCAGGTATGCTCAAAGAAGAAATGCGCCGTTTCGGCTCGGTCTGTATGATTGCGGCTGAGCAGTGTGCGGTTGCCGCAGGCGGTGCTCTTGCTGTTGACCGTGATGAGTTTTCCCGAGTTATCACAAAGATGATTGATGAAAACCCTCTGATTACCGTTAAACACGGTGAGGTCGAGAGTATTCCGCAGGACGGTGTTGTCATTGTTGCGGCAGGTCCGCTGGTTTCTGATTCTCTTGCAGCAGATATTGACAGCCTTTGCGGCGGCAGACTCAGTTTTTTCGATGCGGCGGCTCCTATCGTTACCGCAGAAAGCCTTGATTATGAATGCGTTTTCACCCAGTCAAGATATGACCGCGGCGGTGAAGATGACTACATCAACTGCCCGATGAATAAAGAAGAATACGAAGCGTTTTACGAGGCGATCACAACTGCAGAGCGTGCAAGTGTGCACGCATTTGATGAGCGCCACGATGTTTACGAGGGCTGTATGCCTATCGAGGCTATGGCTTCACGCGGTGCAGATACAATGCGTTACGGTCCGCTTCGTCCCGTAGGTCTGCGTGACCCGAAGACAGGTCACAGACCGTGGGCAGTGCTCCAGCTCAGGCGTGAAAATGCCGAGGGTACACTGCTTAACCTTGTCGGTTTTCAGACTAACCTCAAATTCGGCGAGCAGAAGCGGGTTTTCTCAATGATACCTGCTCTCAAAAACGCCGAGTTTGTGCGCTACGGTGTTATGCACCGCAATACGTTTATCGATTCTCCAAAGCTCCTCGGTGCGGATTATTCCTTCCGCACAAGACCGGGGCTGTACTTTGCAGGTCAGATTACGGGTGTTGAGGGCTATATGGAGTCTGCTTCTTCAGGTATACTTGCAGGTGTCAATGCCGCAAGGTATATAGAAGGTAAAGAGCCGTTGGTGCTCAGAAACACAACAATGATGGGTGCACTTGCCGAATATATCAGCTCGTCACCTGCAAAGGATTTCCAGCCTATGGGTGCAAACTTCGGTATATTGCCGCCGCTTGAAAACAAAATAAGGGATAAGCGTGAGCGCTATGCCGCACTTGCAAAGCGTGGACTTGAAGAGCTTGAAACCAACTGAAAAAGAAGGTAAAGGAAAATGAAAATTATTGTTGACGCTTTCGGCGGTGACAACGCACCGCTGGAGATACTCAAGGGCAGCCGTATGGCTGTTGAAGAGCTCGGTGTTGATATCGTGCTTGTCGGTGATGAGAAAAAAATCAAAAAATGTGCCGATGACAACTCAATAAACATAAGCGGAATGGAAATCATTCAGGCAGACAGTGTTTTTGAGATGTCATATAACCCGAAAACTATTATGAAGGAGCATGCCGACACTTCGCTTGCTGTCGGTATGAAAGCACTGGTTGACGGCAAGGGTGATGCTTTCGTTTCTGCAGGCAGTACAGGTGCAATAGTTATGGGTGCTACCTTTGTTGTAAAGCGTATCAAGGGTGTTAAGCGCGCGGCTATTGCAAGCATTATGCCTTCACAGAAGGAGCCGTTTATGCTTCTCGACTGTGGTGCTAATATCGATTGCAAGCCCGAGCATCTCTGCCAGTTTGCAACAATGGGCTCGATTTATATGAAGAATATTATGGGCGTTGCAAGCCCCGAGGTCGGTATTGCGAATATCGGCGTTGAGGAAAATAAGGGTACGCAGCTTCAGCTTGAAACTTATGCAATGCTCAAAGAGAGTGAGCTTAACTTCATCGGTAATGCAGAGGTGCGTGATATTGCCTACGGTGCAGCAGATGTTATTGTTGCCGACGGTTTTACGGGTAACGTCATCCTCAAAATGTATGAGGGTGTTGCAGGTGCACTTGTGAAAAATATCAAAGCTGTTTTCAAAAAGAATATTCTTTCAATGCTCTCTTACCTTGGCGTAAAGGGCGGTATGAATGAATTCAAAGCCAAGATGGATTATAAAGAATACGGCGGTGCAGTGCTTCTCGGTATTGCAAAGCCTGTTATAAAGGCACATGGCTCATCGGATGCAAGAGCGTTCAAGAATGCCATTCGCCAGGCTGCCAACTGTGTAAAGAAAGATGTTGTCGGCGAAATTTCAAGGAATATCGGAAGTGTTGACAGTGAAACCTGATATAACTTTGTTTGAGAAGAAAATAAACTACACATTCAAAAATAAAGAGTTGCTTGCAACGGCACTCACTCATTCGTCATATGCCAATGAGTGCGGCGGTGCATTTAATGAGAGACTTGAATTCCTCGGCGACTCAGTTCTCGGTATGATTACGGCAGAGTATTTCTTCCGTAATCATAAGACTATACCTGAGGGTGAGCTTACAAAGCTGCGTGCAGCAACCGTTTGCGAAAAGTCGCTTTTCGGCTTTGCAAAGCAGATTGACCTCGGCTCGTTTATCCTTCTTGGCAGAGGTGAGCTTAACACCGGCGGAAGAGAACGCCCGTCTATTTTGTCTGATGCGTTTGAGGCTGTAATTGCCGCTATCTATCTTGACGGCGGAATGGAGTGTGCAAAGGAGTTTGTACTCCGCTTTGTAAAGGACAGCGAAAAGCATACGGGCGAATCTGCTTTTAAAGACTACAAAACAATTCTGCAGGAGATTATACAGCGCAACCCCGAAGAAAGACTTGAGTATGTGCTTGTAGGCGAGAGAGGCCCTGCACACGATAAGACTTTTGAGGTTGAAATTCACCTCAACAGCAATATTATCGGCAAGGGTACGGGTCACAGCAAGAAGCTTGCCGAGCAGGCTGCTGCAGGTGAAGCACTCAAGCTTATGGGCGTAGAGGTATGAAGCACGCAAATATAGCAGTGTTTGTGCCGCATAACGGTTGTCCGAATCAGTGCAGCTTCTGCAATCAGCGTACGATTTCGGGTGCATCAAAGCAACCCGAGCCGTCCGATGTTGCTCTCGCCTGCGAAAAAGCTATGCAGGGCGGATGCGAGGGTGCAGATGTGCAGCTTGCATTTTTTGGCGGCAGCTTCACTGCGATTGACAGAGGTTATATGCTTTCTCTGCTTGAAGCGGCACAGCCTTACATAAAAAGCGGATTTCTCAACAAAGGAATACGTGTTTCTACACGCCCGGATTTTATCGATGACGAGGTGCTTTCACTTCTGAAAGAATACGGCGTGCGTGCAATTGAGCTCGGTGCACAGAGTATGGATGACAGTGTGCTTTCTCTCAATAAACGCGGTCATACTGCTCAGGATGTTGAAAATGCATCAAAGCTTATAAAATCGTACGGCTTTGAGCTTGGCCTCCAGATGATGACCGGTCTTTACGGCTCGGCTGATGAAGACAGTATCGATACAGCAAAAAGGTTTATTTTGCTCTCACCCGATACCGTGCGTATTTATCCTACGGTTGTACTGCCGGGTACGATGTTGGCAGAGCTTTACCTCAGTGGTGAATACAAGGTGCCGTCGCTTGATGAAAGCATTGAGCTTTGCTCACATCTGCTTGAGATGTTTGATAAGGCAGGTATAAATGTAATCCGTCTCGGGCTTCACGCTCAGCAGGATGTTTGTGAGAATTATCTTGCAGGCGGTTATCACCCTGCATTGCGTGAGCTTTGCGAGGGTGAAATATACTACCGTAAAATGAAATACGCTCTTGAGGACAAGCCTCAAGGGAACTACGAAATTACAGTTGCCTGCGCCGAAATATCAAAGGCGGTAGGTCAAAAGAAGAAGAATATTAACCGTTTGTCTGACCTCGGCTACAATTGTAAGGTCAAGGGCGACCTGCGGTATAAAAGATATGAATTGACAGTAAAAAGATAAGAATGGACAGTAGGGTGAAAAGATGTTTTTAAAATCACTTGAAATGCAGGGCTTCAAATCATTCCCCGACAAAACCGTGCTCGATTTCGGGCAGGGCATAACCTCTGTCGTCGGCCCCAACGGCTCGGGTAAGAGTAATATCTCCGATGCTGTCCGTTGGGTTCTCGGTGAGCAATCAACCAAGAATTTGCGCGGCTCCAAAATGGAGGACGTCATTTTCAGCGGTACTGGTGTGCGCAGAGCACAGGGCTTTGCCGAGGTTACCCTAAGGCTCGATAATTCCGACCGTGCTCTTAAGTGCGATAAGGATGAGGTCAGCGTTACTCGACGCTATTACCGCTCGGGCGAAAGTGAATACATTATCAACGGCGAAGTAGTCCGTCTCAAAGATGTCAACGAGATGTTTATGGATACGGGCCTTGGTCGTGACGGATATTCAATGGTCAGCCAGGGCAGAGTTGCCGACATGGTTTCGTCCAAATCAAGTCAGCGTCGTGATATGCTCGAGGAAGCGGCAGGTATTTCCCATTACCGCTACCGCCGTAACGATGCAAACCGTAAGCTCGCCCAGGCAGAAGAAAATATGATTCGTCTGCGTGACATTCTTACCGAGCTTGAGGACAGAGTAGGTCCGCTTAAGGTGCAGAGCGAAAAGGCACAGAAATTCCTTGTGCTTGCTGAAGAGCGTAAGGTACTCGAAATCGGTCTTTGGCTTCATACTATTGACAAGGTGCGTGAGCAATTAAAGGCACACGAGGATAAACTTAATACCGCAACAGCACAGTATGAGGCTGTAGAAACAGAGCTTGAAAACATAGTCAGTGAAATGGAAGAGGCTATGGAAAACAGCCGTCAGCTTACCGTCAGTATCGATGAAGCACGTGAGGGTGCTTCGGGCATTGAGGAGCAGGCTGCACAGCTTGATGCTCAGGTTGCCGTTGAGCTCAACTCAATTGAGCATAACAACGAAACGATTGCACGTATCACACGCGAAATGGAGCTTGCTGTCGAGTCAAAGCAGACTCTTGATGACGAGATTACCGAAACAATGAAAACTGTTGAGCTGCTCAAAAATGCTGAAAAGCAAAAGAGAGCACAGCTTGCAGAGGCTGCAGAAAGAATTGAAGGTCTTCAGGCACAAAGCCGTGAATTTGTTGAAAAAATAGCGGCACTCTCGGAAAAGATTTCGCAGTATGCAGTTAAGATAGGCGACTGCCGTGTTGAAGTATCTACGGCAAATTCATCAATAGAAGAGATTACATCACGCCTTGAAACAATTGACGATATCGTTGCTTCCCGTAATGATGCAAAGATTCAGCTTGAAGCAAAGCGTGCAGAAAGCGAGGCTCAACTGGGTGAAGCCAAAGAGCTTGTTGTTTCAACAACAAATGCAGTGCGTGGCTACGAATTAAAGGTTGAATCACGCACTGAAAAAGCTGAAAAGCAGCGTCGTGAAATTGATGAATTAGGTCTTGAAATTGACCGTGTACGCTCAAGGGCAAAGATGCTCGATGACCTTGAGAAGAATATGGAAGGCTACTCGGGCAGTGTAAAGGCTGTTATGCGTGTGGTCAAGCGTGGCACTCTCAGAGGTATTGAAGGCGTGCTTTCTCAGCTTATCAATGTTGAAGAGCAGTATTCCGTTGCAATCGAAACAGCACTCGGCGCGGCACTTCAGAATATTGTTACACAGACGGAAAACGATGCAAAGCGTGCCATCAATTTCCTTAAAGATAATAAATCCGGTCGTGCAACCTTCCTTCCGCTTACCTCTATAAAGAGCAGAGCACTCGAAGAAAAAGGTCTCGATGACTGCTTCGGTTATATTGCAGTGGCAAGTGAGCTTGTAGGCTGCGACAGAAAGTATAATGAGGTTATAGGCTCACTTCTTGGCAGAACGGTTGTTGTTGAAGATATGGACTGTGCAATTTCTATTGCAAAGAAATATTCGCACAAGCTCAAACTTGTCACCCTCGACGGTCAGGTTATCAACCCCGGCGGCTCTATGACCGGTGGCTCACGCACACAGAATGCAGGTATTCTCAGCCGTGCAAGCGAGATTGAACGACTTAACAATGAAGTTATAAAACTTATGGGCGAGTTTGATTCAAAACAGGCAGATTATAAGGCTGTACTTGCAGACCTTTCGGCTTGCAGAGCAGACCTGAGCGGTACTCAGGCAGACCTTACCCGTGCCCAGGAGGATGTAATCAGACGCGAAGGCGAGCTGAAACTTATTGCCGATAAGCTTGAGGATACGCTTCGCTCTATTGATGAGCTTGCTGACGAAAAGGCAAACGCAGGCGAGCGTCTTGCTGCACTCAATACTACAGTTGAGGATGCAAAGGCAAGGGCAAAAGAACTTGAAGAACACAATGCCGCACTCCGCCTTGAGATTGAGCAGGCAAACAGCGGCAGAGCACGTCTGGGCGAAGACGAGAGCGAGCTTCAGAAGGTTGAAAGCAAAGCTAAAATGGATATACTTTCAATTCAGAAGGATACTCAGGCAAAGCTTGAGGCTGTTGCACTTCTTCGTCACCGTATTGCAAACCAGGGTATAAAGGTTGAAGATCTCAACCGTGAAATCGGTGAGATTGCGCAGAAGAGCTGTGATATAAGAGTCAATATTGCACAGCTTGAAGAGCAGGCTGCACAGCTCCGCAACCGCAGTAAAGATACAAAAGCCGATATCCAAGGCTTTATTGAGAAGAAAAATTCACTCGATGCAAGAGCTTCGCTTCTCCGTCAGGAAGAGCGTGCAAAGTCGGCCGACCGCGAAAAACTCGGCGGTGAGGTTGCACGTCTTGAAGAGCGTAAGGTTGTTATGGAAAAAGAGCTTGACGATACCGTTTCAAAGCTCTATGACGAATATCAGCTCACACGCAGTGAAGCTATCGAACTTAATATTGACCTTGGCGATATATCGGAGGCAAGACGCAAGCTGCAGGAAATCAAGAATAAAATCCGTGCTCTGGGTAACGTCAACGTTGCCGCTATTGATGAGTATAAAGAGGTTTCCGAGCGCTATGAGTTTATGAGTACGCAGATTGCGGATATCGAAAAATCCAAAACAGAGCTTGAAAAACTCATCGGTGAGCTTACCGCTAAAATGGCGGTACAGTTCCGTGAGCAGTTTGCTAAAATCAACCGTCACTTCGGTGAAACTTTTGCCGAGCTGTTTGACGGCGGTAAGGCAGAGCTTCTGCTTGAGGATGAGCACAACGTGCTCGAGTGTCCGATTGAAATCAAGGTACAGCCCCCGGGCAAGAATGTCCAGAATATTGACCTTCTTTCCGGCGGTGAAAAGGGACTTTCGGCGATTGCACTTCTCTTTGCAATCCTCAAGGTTTCGCCGGCACCCTTCTGCTTCTTCGATGAGGTTGAGGCTGCGCTTGACGATGTCAACGTTGTACGCTACGCACAGTATGCACGCCGTATGACAAAGAATACCCAGTTTATTCTTATCACCCACCGCCGCGGCACTATGGAGGAGGCAGATATCCTCTACGGTGTAACGATGCAGGAAAAGGGCGTTTCAAAGCTGCTTGAGCTCAAGACTGCCGAAATGGCACGCAAGCTCGGCCTTGCTTAATGAATAAACAAGGAAAAATATACCAAAACTTAAAGTCACCGACACGTTTGCCGTCGGTGACTTTGTTAATGAATTGATTTATCAATTCAAATCATGTTGCCGTAAGCAACAAATCATGGCTACGAGCCAAATCATGCGAAGCAAATCATTTAACGCTTATTTATGATTTGCCTGACGGCATGAATTGTTTTCTTTGAAATCATGATTTGCAAAAGTTTATTTTGCATGATTTGCGTTTTGAAAAACGCATTTATTGTTTAAAGGAGTTTTGGTATGAAATTATTTGTAAAATTTGTCGCTGTAGTGACTGTTGTTGCGGCTGTTTTCAGTGTCGTTTCTTTTGCTTCGGGCTGTGCCGAGGTTCGGCGTGACGTGCTAAGGCTTCATGTTGTTGCCGCTTCTGATTCAGAGCTTGACCAAAGCCTGAAACTCAAGGTGCGTGATGCCGTACTGGAAAAAGGCGGCGAGCTTTTTGACGGCACTGTTACCGCCGACGAAGCCGAAAAAATAATCACACCGCGTGTCGATGAGCTTAAAGCTGCCGCAGAAGAGGTGCTCAGCGAAAACGGGTGTGATTATAAGGTTGATATAACCGTAGGTGAGGAGTATTTTGCCACACGCTGTTATGAGAATTTTACTATGCCTGCAGGTGTGTATACCGCAGTGCGTGTTAACATAGGACCTGCCGACGGTCAGAATTGGTGGTGCGTTATGTTTCCACCGCTGTGCCTGCCTGCCGCAAGTGCCGATGCGGATGCATTCTTTACCGACGATGAAATGAAAATTGTTTCGGCTTCACCCAAATATGAGCCGAGATTTAAAATAGTTGAGATTTATGAATCAATTAAAAATAAAATAGTGAACAGATAAAATAAAGACACACTTTATAAGAAAGTGTGTCTTTGCATTTTTTACTTATACATCTCACTATACTTAAACGGCTTGCGTTCACCGTCTTTCTGTATGTGAAAGCAGTTTTCTCCAAGTGAGAAAATTGCTCTGTCGCTCTTGATTGAGTCGGAGCTGACGTTGATTACCTTACATCCGCTGACTTCTTCGTGGTAGCGTCTTACCTTCTCCTCATCCTTACAGTTGAGACCGATGATTGCACCTGTTTTGCTGTCGTGTTTTGAGCAGATAAGCTTTTCAACCCCGAGTCTTGAGCAGATATCTTCGAGCAGAAAATCGGCACTTGCACTTATAACCACTGCAGGACGCTCACGGTTTTCTTTGCGGAACCACTCAAAAACGTCTTTTTCGTGCTTATCCCAGAATTTCTTTACGCTTTTCTCAAGGTTAATCAGGGGTACGTAACAGTAAACGTGCTTCTTGACATAAGTCAGGTCCTTGATGCCGAGAAAGAACGGAATCATCATAACCAGCAGGTAGGGCACGCAGATTACTATCCACGGGTTATGGATAAGGCAGTATATCCAGAAAACCGAGCCGCTGTCAAACGGCACTATTGTTTTATCAAAATCAAAAATATCTATTTCTTTCATCTGTTTTCCTCACATTTCAAATATGCCCTCAAATCTTACGGGCAGGTTAGTGCTGTTGATGTCGCCGCCGTTTGCAATGAATAAATCAAACAGCTCTTTTTTTCTTTCATCGGTGTAGGTGTAACCCCACAGACGCTCGATTTTGCCGAAGTCTTCAAAGGTTTCATCGGGCAGCTTTTCAACCTTGTCTGCCGAGTAGGGCAGGGGGATTTTAACAGTGCCGTCTGATGTTATGTAGTAGTTTGAGGCAATCTCGATTGCCCTGCGGTTGGCTTCAATTCGCGGATATTCTTCGTCAAACTTGATTCGGGTTATCGGGAATACAGCTGTATCAGCACCGAGCAGCTCGTATGCCTCTTTGTAAAGTCCGTTGTGACCGTGGTGAGCAATCTGTACGACATCACACTTAAGCGTTTCGCCGTAACGCTTTGTAAGCTCAAGACTTGCAAGGTTGCTTGCATCACCGGGTATGAATATGCGTGAGCCTTCTGCAGTAAGCATTACCATACAGGATGAATCGTTATAATCCTTCATTACCTGCGGGTAAATATCCTCGTGAGTACCCATTACATCGAAGCAGAGGTTACGTATGTAAAAACGCTGACCTGTGTGTATTTTGTAAGTCGGCATGTCGGTTTTATCAAGCATTTTAAACAGCTTGCGTGAAAGCAGTACTTCCTCAGTGCTCCAGTACTGACTGTTGCAGTTTGTATCCGGTATGAGGTTAGAATAAATGCCCTCTATTATAACGTCATTACGGTTGTAACGTAAAAAATCCATAAACTTGGAAATATGGTCGGAGTGTGCGTGAGTGAGAAGCCAGCCGTTTACGACTATCCTTTGACCTTCAGGTGTGCGCTCACGCATAAATTTATAAATTCTGTCGTTATCGTTAAACTGCATGTAATGGCCGCTGTCTACTACAAAGAAGCTGTAGTCGGGACACTGTACCATAAGGCACATACCGCAGTCAATAAGAGCCTGGTCGCTTTCAAAGCCGTAGAATGCCGTTTCTCCGTTACCTTTGCAGGTCTGCTCTGTGAAGCAGGGTACAAGCTCGTTTTCGGTTGCGGCTACACGCAGTATACCGTCGCAGGGAGTGAAGAATGCGTTGATTACAACTTCACCCGAAAGGCAGGTGTAGAGATTTGCATTGTTGTCAGTCTGCTGCAAAATCTCAAAGCCGTCTGATATAAGTGTGCTTATCCATTCATCATACTGTGCCTTGTCAACATTACGGTAAAGTCGCATAAAGCAGTTTTCTCTGCAATCGTAGTCGGACTCGTCAGCACTTGCTCTGAACTGTCTGAAATTTTCAAAAATGCTTCCCATAATCTGTGTCCTCATTTCTGAAAAAGGCAAGGTAAAAAAGTTCACCTTGCCTTTGATAAAGTCTATTATTCTTCGTCGGGGTTTTCCCAGTTGTGCCAGACTTCCTGAACGTCGTCGTTATCCTCAAACATTTCAAGCATCTTGTTCATGTTCTTGATATCGTCTTCGTTTGTAAGTGCTGTGTAGGTTGTGGGTACGTACTGTACTTCTGCAACAGCAAAGCTGTAGCCTGCAGCCTCAAGTGCATCGCGTACTGTGCCGAGGTCATTGGGCTCGGTGCGTACTTCGAATACGCTCTCATCCTCTGTAATGAAGTCAACAGCACCTGCTTCAAGAGCAGCCTCCATAAGTGTTTCCTCATCAACGTCTTCTGCCTCGATAAGGATTACACCGTAGCGGTTGAACATAAAGGAAACGCAGCCGCTCTGACCCATGTTTCCGCCGTACTTGTCGAAGTAGTGACGGACGTCGCCTGCAGTTCTGTTGCGGTTATCTGTAAGAGTTTCAACAATAACTGCGATACCTGAGGGGCCGTAGCCTTCGTACATGATGGACTCATAATCTGCGCCGCCTGTTTCGCCGCTTGCCTTTTTAATGATACGGTCGATATTGTCGTTGGGTACGTTTGCAGCCTTAGCTTTTGCTATAATATCTTTGAGCTTGCTGTTTGAAGCGGGGTCGGGACCGCCTTCACGTACTGCAACTGCAATCTCTCTGCCGATTTTTGTGAATACTTTTGCACGTGCACCGTCTGTTTTTTCCTTCTTGCGCTTAATCGTGCTCCATTTGTTATGTCCTGACATTGATTTCACCGTTCCTTGATTTTTTATCTACAGTATTGTATCACAAGTATTTATATTTTTCAACAGTTTTTATTTCAAGGTAAAAAGAAAGTTAACCGCGTTGACACGGCTAAACTAAAAATGGTATATTTAAAGCAGAATAGGAGATGACATTATTATGAAAAAAAGAGGCTTCGTAAAGGCTCTGTGTTTACTGGCAGTGCCGCTTTTAGTGCTGTCTGTGCTCGGCTTTTCTTCATCGGCAGAAAACAAGACGCTTAGCAATAACATTACAACTATTGCAACCATAGCTGCAACGGATAATGATGCAATAACGTGTTTTGACGGTTATGATCACGGCGTAACTCCGAATATAAATGCTGTACAGAACCCTGACGGAACATACTGCCTTTGCATTGTGATGAATGATGGGTCGCTGAGTATTATTGAACTGAATAAGGATTACAGTGTGCGCAAGAGTTTTGCGGTGCCGCTTCAGCTTTCGACATTTGCCGCTTTCTGTAAGGGCAACGACGGTACGTATTATGTGCTCTTTGCACAGCCGCTCACTGTCGATAACCGCTACGGTACGGCGCTTAAAATCGTCAATATCGGCACTGACGGCAAGACAATACGTTCACTCGAACTCAGCGGTATGGCAAGCGGATCATGGCTCGGAGTTGCCGAAATAAATTGCGGTAACAACGCTATGACGGCAAACGGCAAGTATCTGACAGGCTATATCGCAAGAGATATGTTCCCCGTAAAAACAAATCCGATTACGGGTAAGGATGAGTTTACTGCTAACGGTCAGGTGCATCAGTCCTCGTATGCCTTTGCAATAGATCTCACTACCTTTAAACAGGTAGAGGTTGAGCATATGTCCGCAATACCGTATGCAAGCCATTCTTTCCATCAGTATATAATCGAGGACGATAATGATTTTGTTTATGTTGACCGCGGCGATGCACTTCCCAAGAGATCTTATCACATAACAAAAATGTCTGGCGGTACACAGTGGAAAAAGATTGCGCAAAGCGATTCGTTTATATTTAAAGGCGAATATGCAGATAATGAAACCTACGGTCAGCTCGGCGGATTTATGCGCTGCGGCAACAAATATATGCTCACAGGCTCTTATCAGAATACTTCCGCTTCGTTGGAACAGACATCCGCAAATATTTTTGTTCAGATGTTTGATGCGAAAACACTTGCTGCCGAGCCGCAGTTTTATCTGACTGATTATACGGGAGATGATACGGTAATAAACCCCAAGGCTGTAAGGGTTAACAGCGATTATATTGCTTTTCCGTATATGCTTTGCAATACCGCTCTTGATACAAAAGAGATTCACATTCTGCTTGCCGATAATTCCGGTGAAGTTGTATGGGATAAGGCTGTTGAGGGCGAAGGTGCAGATGCCGTACTTCCCAGATACGGTCAGATTTTCTACGATAAGGTAAGCAGCAGTATAGTGTGGTTTACAATAGTTGACGGCAAGCTGAATGCAAACCGTGTTGCTTTTGAGTTGTCCGAATCGGAAGAGTCAAGTGAGCCGACAGGTGAGGTTACAACCGTACCCGGAAGTTCCTCTTCACCCGAAGATACAAGTGACACAACGTCTTCGGTTACCGATAAGGATACCACGGTGCCGGATATAACAGTATCGCCTTCAAAACCCGAAACAACTGCTCCGTCTCAAGAGCCTTCGGGCGGAAAGCTTAGTTTGTGGGACAGAATAGTACAGTTCTTTGAAAGTATCTGGAATTTCTTTGTTTCACTTTTTACATAAGTTATAAATGAAAAGCAGCGTGAATCCGTTTTACGGGTTCACGCTGCTTGCGATTTCTGTCAGTTTATCCGCAACACTGTAGAGCTTTTCTGCTGATGTAGGGTCAGCACATCTCATATTGCCTGCATCACGTACGTATCTTTCTGCAAGGCGGAGCAGATACTCTTTTGCAAGCGGATTGGTGCACGAAGGGATTTCGCCGTAATACTCGTACCATTCGGGGTATGTACGGTTTATTCCGTCAAAATAAACGCTCATAATGCAGTATACTCTGCCGGAATCCTCACAAATGTTTTCTTTCTCAATTCTGAATCCGTTTCGGGTCAGATATGAGCGTAGAATTTCTGCGTGACTCTGTGGCTGAAGTATAAGGTGCTTGTCGCTGTCCTTGAGCCACGGAGCTTTTTCGATAAGCTCGGCGATAAGTATGCCGCCCATACCGCTGAAAATAATATCATCCGCTTCGTCGGGCTCAACCTTATCGAGTCCGCTTGCAAGACGCAGGCTGATTTTGTCTGAAAAGCCTGCATTTTTTACATTTATTTCAGCGTTTGCTATAGGACCCGGTCTTACATCTGAGCCGATTGCAGAGGTGCATATTCCGTTTTCGACGAGATATATCGGCAGGTGAGCGTGGTCAGTGCCTATGTCGGCAATTTTTTTGCCGCAACGGACATAGTCCGCTGCGGCCTTAAGTCTTGGTGAAAGTTTCATTTTTTACTTTGCAAGTGCTGCGTTGAGCTTTGCAACAAGCTCATCAACATCAACACCGTGTACACGGCAAGCCTGCTCTACACTTTCGCCTCTTGCGGAGGGGCAGCCGAGGCAGTGCATACCCATTTCGAGGAAGTAAGGTGCAAGCTCACGGTGTGCGTCAAGTACGTCACCGATTGTCATTGTTTTATCGATAGTTGTCATTTTAAATCATCCTTTCAATATTACTAATGCTATTCTATCAGCGTTTATGGTATTTGTCAACTTGACATTGATACCAATGTAAGGTAAAATTCTATTATCTATATATTAATTTGCAGGTGGATTTTATGGCACTTAAGTTCAATAACGGTAAATTCCGTATTCTTCAGGTAAGCGACCCGCAGGATATGCACTATCCCCGTCGCTCAATGCTGAAAATGCTTGATAAGGCTTACGATACTCTCAAGCCTGACCTTGTTGTTTTTACGGGCGACAATGTGCTGAGTAATCATCTTCTCGATGCACGCTTCGGCAATAAAAAGGTTGCCGAGGGTAAGGGTGCGACTTTAGTCAGAATGAGAAAGTCGCTGGCTATAATTCTCGAGCCGCTTCAGAAGAGAAATATTCCTTTTGGTATGATTTTCGGCAATCACGATGATATGTGCGAAATGACAAAAGAGGAGATTATCGACCTTTACCGTGAATACGCTTGCTTTGTCGGTCTTGTTGATACCTACGGATTCGGTGATATCGGTACTCACAATATACCGATTTATTCGGGTGACAGAATTGCCTTCAATATCTGGATGATGGACACTTCACGTATCGATAAACAGCTTGATAAAGGCTTTGAGGGTGTCACAACCGATGCTGTTGAGTGGTACGTCAGCAAGAGTAACGAGCTTGCGGCAGAAAATTCAGGTAAGCCCGTGCCGTCTCTTATGTTTCAGCATATTCCTATGAGCGAGATTGACGAATGTGTTGAGGAATGCAGTGCCGATGATGAGGGTGCTGTGCGTCTTTACGATGAAAACCGATATATCCGCCTTAAGCCCGAAAAGGTAAACAGCGGCAGGATTTATGAGCCTACACCGGGCTGCAAGGCTAACTACGGTCAGTTTGATGCGGTAAAACAGCAGGGCGACGTGCTTGCCGTAGTTTACGGTCACCACCATATGAATATGTTCGATATTACACACGAGGGTGTCAGAATGATTCAGACTCCTGCAGCATCGTTCCGTTGCTACGGCAACAGCCTCAGAGGTGTCAGAGTGTTTGATATTGACGAGAATAATCCCGATACATTTGAAACAACGCACTATACATATTTCGACCTTGTAGGCAAAACTGCTTCAACAATGGTAAGCTATTTTATTGATGCGGACGACCTTGAAAAACCCAGACGTGCCGCAGGTGCTGCTCTTGCTGCAGGTGCGGTGGCAGGTATTACTGCGGCTGTTGTAAAAAAACTCAAAAAATAAGTAAAGGGTGAATTGGTGTGAAATACGATTTTTCTTTCCTGAGCGTAAATGCCGTAGGTGAAGCGGCAGAGTATGCGCGCGAGCTTTTCAGTGAAGAAATTGAAATGCGTGCAGGCTATAAGCCTTTTGAGGGCGGTGAGCCTTGCGTTGACCTTATCAGTGACAGCTCCGTTTCCGATAAAGATACATATATTATCGAGCAGGACGGCTCTCATATCAAAATAACAGCACAGGGTATCAGAGGGCTTATATTCGGTTACTCGTACTTTCTGCGAAAATGCGTTTTTTCTTCCAATAAAATTACCCTTATCCGCAATATTGACGGTGTATATACACCCGACAAAAAAATCCGCGGCCACCAGTGCGGTTACCGTACAATCCCCAATACTTATGATGCATGGGGTCCCGACGAGTATTTCCGTTTTTACCGCGATATTATGGCTTTTGGCTGTAATACATGTGAGCATATACCCGGATACGATAAGGATGAAAAAAATCCGCTTATGAAATATCATCCGCTTGAGCTTGCCGCACGTGCAAGTGAGCTTGCCGACAAGCTTGATATGGATGTTTCTTGCTGGTATCCCAATAGTGATAATGAAGACGAAGAAACAGCACTTGCTGCAAGACGCAAGGTGTTTGAAACAATGCCGAGAATTGACGTTATCTTTCCGCCAGGAGGCGACCCGGGTGAGATGGACGGCGACGATTTTGTAAAACGTTGTATTGCAATTTCAAAGGTGCTTAAATCCGTTAAGCCCAATGCCGAAATGTGGCCGTCTGCTCAGGCTCCTCATTCAAATATCACATGGCCTGAGGATTTTATGAGCGAAATGGAAAAGCTTCCCGACGAGATTACGGGCGTTATAACAGGTCCCAATCATGCCTTTCTTATGGATGACCTCAGACGTAAGCTTCCGGCTAAATATCCTATCAGATTCTATCCCGATATCACTCACAATGTAAGGTGCGAATATCCGGTGCATTTTGACAGGGATGACTGGCATTATGCGCTTGCTTCTACTCTCAGCCGTGAGAGCATAAATCCCCGTCCTACAGAATACAGACTCCTTCACAGACTCACTCGTCCTTATGTTGTCGGCAGTGTCAGCTACTCTGAGGGCGTAAATGATGATGTCAACAAAGCCGTCTGGAGCGATATGGATTTCTTCCCCGAGGTATCTCTTTACGATACACTTTGCGATTATGCTCGATTTTTTATCTGGCAGGCGGATGCAAAGAAAATTGCCGATGCAATCCTCGGCCTCGAGCGCAACTGGGAGGGTGACCCTGCGGAAAATCCGCATATAGAGCACACTCTGCAGATTATCGAGTCTGAGCTTGAAAAAGCACCCGCACTTATAAATAACTGGCGTTTTGTAATGATGCTTTTCAGAGCAAAGTGCGATATGCTTGTCCGTCGCAGAAGACAGTTTGAGCTTGAGCTTATTAATGAAGCAAGATGCTTTGCCGCAAAAGGTGATTTTGACAGTGCACGCAAGGAGCTTATGACAGACTACGACGGCGATTATTATGCACTGCGTGCTTCACTCGGTGAGCTTGCTGATAAGCTGTTTGAGCAGATTGGTATGCAGCTCGATGTTGAAAATTATCACGCATCGGGTTGGGAGAGAGGCGCTACTCTTGATACAATCGACCTGCCTGTAACCGACAGAGCGTGGCTTCTCGGCAGATACGAGGTTGCCGATGCTATGCCGGAGGGTGAGCGTGAAGCTTTCCTTGAGCGTGTGTTCAACCGTAACAAAATCGGCAAGGGCGAGTACTACTATTCGTTTGCTGAATACGGCTTTGGTGTGCTCGGTGAAAGACAGAAGGGCGAGTTCTATATGGATTATCAGGGAGACAGACCCGAGGTCAACAACGGCTCAATTCCGATGTGTATGCTCAAGGCTTTTGACAACTATACTTTTGTTTGTAAGCTTGCAGGCTTCGAGCCCGATACCGATTATAAGCTGCGTATTACATACAAGAAAAACAAGTACGATATGTTTGACAGCTTCTATATCAAGGCTAACGGTACTGATATTTACCGCGGCAAATTCTTCGGCGGTGAAAAGGATGAGCAGTTTGAGAGTGAAATGCTCAACGACCGCTTTACCTGTGCTGTTTACGATTTGCCTGCATCCGTTTTTGAAAACGGCTGTATAGCACTTGAAATAGGCGAGGAGCACGTAGGCGTAGTGCTCAGCGAGTTTAAGATTTATAAAGGAGAATAAGAACATGGAAAAAATTCTTACATCCGGTACAAGTTTTGTTGACGAATACGGCAGAGAGCGAATTTTCAACGGTGTAAATCTCTGCGATAAGGGCTGGCCTGACGGTAACGGTCAGCTGAACCATATTTACGAATATGATGATAAGATGTTCAAAACTCTTGCCGAAAACGGTATGAATATTGTCCGTCTGGGTATCACCTGGGCGGCTGTTGAGCCAAAGCCCGGTGAATATAACGAGAAATATATTGATGCTATTGTTAAAATGCTCGACCAGTGCGAGAAATACGGACTCTATGCCTATATCGATATGCATCAGGACCTCTTCTCAAACTATTGCTATGAGTGGGGCGACGGTGCACCCGAATGGGCAGCAATGATGGGCGGCAAAAAGCAAAAGAAAATTAAAGTGGTCTGGGCAGAGGGCTATTTCTGGGATAAAGGCGTGCACAAGGCGTTTGACCGTTTCTGGACTAATGCTCCTTATAAGAATAAAGGCTTGCTTGACTATTTTTCAGATATGTGGCAGCACCTTGCCGAGCGTTTTTGCAATCATCCGGCACTCTTTGGCTTTGATATGTTCAACGAGCCGTTTTTGGGCAGTGACGGCGGTAAGGTTTTCCGTCAGCTTATCAAGGGGCTTGTCAAGACTACTCTTACAGACAAGCGTATTGACCGCTGTAAACTGATTAAGGATGCTGTAAAACTTGATATTCCTGCCGTGCTTGATCAGTATAACGGTGATATTCTTCGCGATGTTGCACTCGGTGCTGCTGAGCTTGTTGAAAAGTTTGACCGTGAGCGTTATACTCCTTTCCTTAACAAAACAGCAGGCGCAATACGTAGTGTTACCGATAACGGCATTATGTTTATTGATAATTGCTACTATTCAAACCTTTCAATTCCGTGTAAGGCAGGCCCGATTACATACGGCGATAAGGTTGAGGAGAAAGCCTGCTTCTCACCTCACGGCTATGACTTTATGGTCGATACGCCTCTTTATAAGCACGCAAGCTCATCCCGTACCGATGCTATCTTCGGTGAGCATGAAAACAGCCAGAAGCGTCTCGGTATCCCCGTGCTTGTAGGCGAGTGGGGCGGTTATTCCGAGGGCACGGAGTGGTACCCCCATATCCACCATCTGCTTAAATTCTTTGATGACCGCAAGTGGAGCAATACATACTGGTGTTACCACGAAGGACTTATCGGCGACGGCGTAATGGACCAGCTTCACAGACCGTATCCGAGAGCTGTTACGGGCGAAATCAAGGCATACCGCCACGACAGAAAAGAGAATACATTTACCCTTACCTATGAGCAGACAAAGGCTTTTGATGTGAAAACAATCATCTACCTGCCTGTAAACCCTGCAGAGGTCACCTGTACAGGTGAGTACGAGCTTGTGCCCTGCACATACGGCGGTTACACTCTCGAAATAAAAACTGACATCGGCTCACATGAGGTTAAAGTTAACTTTTAATAACACAGAGAACCGTTCCCTGTGTTAGGAAATACTTTTCAAAAAATATCTAAATTAAGTTCTTCTTAAATTTATATAATCAAAGGAGTGTCGGTTATGAAAGTATTCAGACAGTCTGTATCAATTCTTTTAATTGCTGTGTTAATGTTTTCTTTTGCAAATTTCAACGCAGTTGCTGAAGAAAATGATCGCTGGGAACATGACAGATTAATACACAGCGCAGAGTATTATTTCAGAGAAATTGAGGAGCCTCTATG
>JAFXCH010000035.1 GCA_017516485.1 Clostridia bacterium | reverse complement strand
AGGAATACGCTGAGAAGGGTATCGAAAGCGGTATTGACGTTGACGGACTTGCAGATATTATGGCCATCAACCTCTTTATCGACCGCAAGTACTCCGAAGAGCTCGGTGCTACTGAGGACGATATCAAGGCAGCTATCTTTGATTCAATCAAGGTCAGCCAGGATTCCTATGACGGTAAAGTCAAGCTCCTTGAAATGAAGGGCGAATAAGGTGCGAAACGCACACTAAACACCTCAATGAAGTGCATATACTACTCATCATTGATAAAACGAGATAAAGTATATGCCTCAAAGCAAGGTGACGGTGCGAAGCACACACCAAATACCTCAATTAAGTGCATATACTATTTAACATCGATAAAACGAGATAAAGTATATGCCTCAAAGCAAGGTGACGGTGCGAAGCACACACCAAATACCTCAATTAAGTGCATATATGCATCATCATCGATAAAACGAGGTAAGTTATAAAGCAAAGCAGGTCAGCTTCTTTTTACGGAAACTGACCTGTTATTTTATTTCATCCAATACTTTTAGTTGCATTTATATATAATGTAATAAAATAAAGCAGAGACTTTTTTCTCCGCTTTATTTCTAAATCGTATTCAATTGTTACCGATTGAAATTCTCGTTATAAACATAGGCGCAAATTTCGGATTTGCCGCCATTGAGAAATACTCTTTATCGCTGATTATTATATGGTCGGCAACACGGATATTTATGACTCCCAGCGCATTAATAAGCAACTTTGTCGTTTCAATATCACTGCGTGACGGTGCAGCAATTCCGTCGGGATGATTATGTGCCACTATTAAGCTGTCCGCATTATTTTGCAGTGCAAGCTGTGCGACACGCCTCATATCTATATGGGCAAACCTGAGTGACTCCTCGGAAACAAAAACAAAGTTTTTGACTCTGCCTTTGACATCAAGGAACAGCAAACCTACACGCTCGTTATTCACACCGACAAATCTGGGCAGAAGAAAATCTGCCGCAGCAGCTGTATTATTGATAATTTTTACAGAATCTGCCTTATCCTGCGAATAACGCCTGAATATACCGGGCATAAGAGTAATAAGCGTTGCCGCCGCTTCACCTACACCCTTTACAGTAATCAGGTCATCATAACTTGCATCAAACACCTGCGAAACAGAGCCGAACTTTCTTATCAACTCGTGTGCAATAGGGTTTGTATCGCCTCTCGGGTTGGCATAAAAAAGCAACAGCTCAAGCACCTCGTGGTCAGCAAAGCTATCGAGTCCGCCCTTGAGATATTTTTCACGCACTCGCTCTCTGTGCCCCGCATGCACATTTGATTTATTATCTTTATTCATATCCGCACCGCTCACTTCAACTTGGAAGGCTTCTCAAACTTGGAGTCATCCGGCCCGTACTCCCAGAGATATTTTGCAGGAGCAAACGTTGTGGATGGGCTGTCGCTTGTTTCATGCTCTTCTGCCGCAGAAGTCGTCGAAGTCTTGGTATCGGACTTTTTGTCAGGCTCGTCATCAATTACAAAAAGCAGAACTGTCAGAAAAGCGGCAACTGCCATAAGCAGTACTGCGATAACGGTAACTACTTTGTTTCGTATTTGTTTTGTCATTTTGTTCCTCCGATCAATTCGGTATTATTTATAATAACATATAATACACCAAAACACAAGCACAAAGCCTTGCAAACTGCATTTTATATCTCACTTCCTGCCCCATATTGTGTATAGAGCAAATTTCAATCGCAAGATGTGCCTTAATATAAAAAAAGGTTGACATCAGGGGCATTTTTGTTATATAATAGCACCTTGTAAGGTCTAAAGTGGGGTATAAGCCCAATATGCTTTTTTCCGCTTAGGACACAAATCACACCTTGAATGGAGGTTATGTTAGAATGAAAAGAACTTATCAGCCCAAGAAGCGTCATCGCAAAATGGAGCACGGCTTCCGCAAGAGAATGGCGGACAGAAACGGCCGCAAGGTTCTCGCCCGCCGCAGAGCAAAGGGCAGAAAGCAGCTCTCTTACTAAGTTCGTGTAAGAGCCCAAGGCGAACGGTTATGGCTTCAACTATTACTTCACTCAATCGGAATACGGACTTTCGCCGCACATACGGTCGCGGCAAGGTCTACACAAGTCCTGCACTGGTAACTTACGTAGCAAAGAGCAGTGCGGGCATTTGTCGTGTCGGAATTACTACAAGTAAAAAGATCGGCAACGCAGTTGAACGCAACCGCTCCCGCAGAGTGATAAGGGCGGCGTTCCGTGCAGTTCTGCCTCAGGTAGAAGGCAAGTGGGACATCGTTTTTGTCGCAAGAAACAAAACAAAATACCTCAAAAGCACTCAGCTTGAAACAATAATTTTCAACCATTTGAAGCAGGCGGGTGTAATTCACCAATGAAAAAGGCTGTACTTCGGTTAATCCGCTTTTACCGCAAAAAAATCTCGCCGCACAAGCCGCCTATGTGCCGTTTCTATCCTACCTGTTCGCAGTACGCTATAGAAGCTATAGAGGTGCATGGCTTGTTTTACGGCGGTCTGCTGGCAATACGCCGGCTTTTGAGGTGCAATGTTTTGTTCCCCGGTGGGTACGACCCGGTACCCGAAAAGAAAAACCACACGGAGGATAACCAATGAGAGACATACTCGCTGTACCGTTTGGTTGGCTGTTAGGTCAGTTTTATGGTTTTGTTGATATATTCTTTAATGCAGGCAGCTATTTCGTAGCTATTGCCCTTTTCGCTCTTGTCTTCAAAGTCATTCTTCTTCCCAGCTCAATCAAGCAGCAGAAAAGCTCAGCAAGGCAGGCAAGACTCCAACCTAAGCTCCGCAGAATTCAGGAGAGATATAAAAACGACAAAAATGCTCAGCAGAAAATTCAGCAAGAGCAGCAGGCGCTCTATCAGCGCGAAGGCTTCAACCCGATGAATCAGGGTTGCCTCCCTCTCCTCATACAGTTTCCCATCATTATCGGTCTCTACGGTGCAGTTTATAAGCCGCTCACCTACATTATCAAATTACCCAAAGAAACAATTGCTATTTGTAAAGAAGCTCTCACCGCAATCGGTGTAAAAGTTAACGATTATCAGGCTGAAATTCAGATAGTTGAACACATCGGAAAGATTGAAGAACACCTTATTAAAAAAGGTACAGATATAGGCGATATTGCTGAGCAGATTCACAATTTCGGTGACACACAGCTCACATTCTTCGGTATTAACCTTGCAGAAACCCCGAAGTTCGGATTAAATCTTCTTATTCTCATTCCTATTCTCTCTTTCCTCACATCAATGCTTACATCACTCATCACACAGATGCGCTCAAAGCGTAACAATCCTGCAGGCTCAAATATGGCTATGACAGGTTGTATGACATTCGGTATGCCCCTTTTCTCTGCTTGGATGACAACAATGTTCCCTGCAGCTGTCGGTATTTACTGGATTATCAACAACATCTATTCATTTATTCAGACATTACTTGTCGGTCATTTCTTCAGCCCCGAAAAAGTAATTGCACGCACAATGGTAGAAGAAACCATACAGCGCCGCTCAAAAGAAAACAACACAAAGATTATTGCAGAGCGTAAGAAGAACGAAGAAAAATAACACTTAAGGTGGTACAACAATTTGATTAAGGAAGCAATCGGCATCGGCAAAACGGTCGATGAAGCGCGTGAAAACGCTTCTGTACAGCTCAACGCACCGTTTGAAGCAGATGTTCAGTTTACAGTTGTCGAAATGCCCAAGAAGAAGGCATTCGGCTTATTCGGTAAAGAAACCCCCGCAAAAGTAAAAGCATTCTACGAAATCCCCGACGAGCAGCCCGCAGCAAAACCTGCAGCTAAACCTGCAAAAGAGAAGAAGGCTGAAAAGCCCGCTTCCAAGGCTCCTGCAGCAGCAAAGCCTGCTCCCGTAAAGAAGCCCGTTGCAACCCCCGAAGCATTCGAGGGCACAAAGGCTTACATCCGCTCCATCCTCAAGGGTCTCGGCATCACCGAGTGTGAAGTTTCCTTCGCAGAGGAAGAGGAAGGCATCGCAATCGAGCTTGACTGCGGCGAAGATTACGGAGTAGTAATCGGCAGACGCGGCGAAACACTCGACGCAATCCAGTACCTTGTTCGTCTTTATATGAATAAAGGCAAGGAAAACTACAAGCGTGTATCAATCAACATCGGCAACTACCGCGAGAAGCGTGCTGAGACACTCCGTGAGCTTGCAAAGCGCAACGCTGCAAAGGTACTCCGCAACGGCAGAAACGCAGTGCTTGACCCCATGAACCCCTACGAGCGCAGAATCATCCACACCACAATTCAGGAAATTGAAGGTGTTGAGTCTCACTCAGTCGGTTCAGACAGCGAGCGTAAGGTAGTTATCACACTTGCAGAAGGTGTAAAGCCTACAAATCCCGACCGCCGTTACAACAACAGAGGCGGCAAGGGCGGCTACAACAGAGGTAACCGCGGCGGCAACAGAAGCAGCTCCGCTCAGTCTGCTCCCCAGCAGCCTGCACGCAGCCCCCGTTCCGATATCTCCAACGCAAGCCGTTACGGCAAAATCGAGCCAAAAAAGCCCATAGCAACAACAGAAGAATAAAAAATTATGACACTTTCATTTTTGAAAGTGTCATTTTATTTGCTGAAAAAAATACGGAGATGCACACTTTGTACATCTCCGTATTTTAAATTATACATTAAACAACAGCTCGCTGTATGAGGGATAGGGCCAGTGCTTTTCTGCAACGATTGTTTCAAGCTCGTCTGCAATTGCACGGAGTGAATTCATAGCCGGCAGAAGTACATCACGGCAGTATGCGGAAGCCTCAAGGCTGTTGCTGATACGCTCAAGACCGATAACCGCACTGTCAAGCTCTTTTGTTTTGCTGTAGAGATCATCGGTAAGCTTTGTAAGCTTCTTGCAAAGCCTGAGCGTAGCATCGTTTTCAGAGCAAACACCGATATCCTGTCTGAGCTTAACGCTCTGAGCAACCTCATTTGTATAAGTGATAACTGCAGGAAGAATCTCCTTGCGTGCCATTTCAATCATTGTAAGGCCTTCGATGTGAAGCACCTTGCTGTAGCTGTCAAGCATAATCTCACAACGCGAAGCAATTTCGCTCTTTGTGAAAATCTTATGCTTTGTAAACAGCTCAATGTTCTTTTCACTTACGAAAAGCGGCACTGCATCAGCAGTAGTCTTAAGCTCATAAAGGCCTCTGCGGTGAGCTTCATCAATCCATTCCTGAGTATAGTTGTTGCCGTTGAAAATAATTCTCTTATGAGCAGTAACTGTCTCTGACATCCACTTATCAAGCTCAGCTTCAATATCGTCTGTTGCTTCAAGTCTGTCAGCAAGTCGTTCAAACGAATCTGCAACAGCAGTGTTTATTACGGTATTTATATCGGCAATAGAGAAAGATGAGCCGAGCATACGGAACTCAAACTTATTACCTGTAAAAGCAATAGGCGAAGTACGGTTGCGGTCGGTAGTGTCCTTCTTGAAGTCGGGCAGTACCTCAACACCGGTAACAACCTTCTCTGCCTTTTTGTTTTCGCCGTGCTCGCCACGCTCAATAGCGTCGAGAATTTCAGTCAATTCATCCCCAAGGAAGGTTGACATAATTGCAGGCGGAGCTTCTGCCGCACCGAGACGGTGGTCATTACCTGCGGAAGCGGAAGCAATACGCAGAAGGTCCTGACTGCGGTCAACAGCCTCAAGCACTGCACAAAGGCAAACGAGGAAAGTTTTGTTATCCTGCGGCTTTTTGCCGGGGCTGAAAAGGTTTTTACCGTAGTTTGTGGAGAGTGACCAGTTGTTGTGCTTACCGCTGCCGTTAACACCTGCAAAGGGTTTCTCGTGAAGCAGGCAGGCAAGACCGTGACGGTCGGCAACCTTTTTCATTATCTCCATTGTAAGCTGATTCTGGTCAGCCGCAATATTTGTGGTAGTGAAAACGGGAGCAAGCTCGTGCTGAGCAGGTGCCGCCTCGTTATGCTCGGTCTTTGCATAAACACCGAGCTTCCAGAGCTCTTCGTTAAGCTCCTGCATAAACGCCTTGATTCTGGGCTTGATTACACCGAAATAGTGGTCGTCAAGCTCCTGACCCTTGGGCGGCTTTGCACCAAAGAGTGTACGGCCTGTTACAACAAGGTCGCGACGCTTTTTGTAAAGATTTTTGTCAACAAGGAAGTATTCCTGCTCGGGACCTACGGTGGAGTTTACACGAGTAACCTGGTCATCACCCATAAGCCTGAGCAGGCGGGTTGCCTTTGCATCTATTACCTCCATTGAACGGAGCAGAGGAGTCTTTTTGTCGAGCACCTCACCGCCGAAAGAACAGAAAATAGTAGGAATACACAGTGAGTCATCCTTGATAAATGCGTATGATGTGGGGTCCCAAGCAGTATAGCCGCGGGCTTCAAAGGTTTCGCGCAGGCCGCCCGAAGGGAATGAAGATGCGTCGGGCTCACCCTTGATAAGAGCTTTACCGGAAAACTCCATTATTACCTTGCCGTCACCCTGAGGCTCAAGAAAGCTGTCGTGTTTCTCGGCAGTAATGCCCGTAAGAGGCTGAAACCAGTGTGTGTAATGGGTTGCACCCTTTTCAAGTGCCCAGTCCTTCATAGCGGCAGCAACAGCGTTTGCAACCGTGATATCAAGGCTTTTACCCTCTTCAATAGTTTTGTGAAGTGATTTGTAAATATCCCTTGGCAGACGTGCACTCATAACGTCGTCATTAAACACAAGGCTGCCGAATATTTCTGGGACATCCTTCAGCATAAGAAAGCACCGTACCTTTCTTTCAAGTAGCATAAAAATACATCTGCAATTTTATCACAAAGCAGAATGTATTTCAATTAAATATAAAAATTTCGGCGTATATACAAGCAAAAGCCGCCTTGTATGTTAAGGTTTTGGTATTTTTATATAATATATTAATTGCATTTTATCTTCCGTTATTTGCTTTCAGACGCACCGACTGAAAATACCCGTTTTTCAATATTGCATAGCATTATGCTTTTGCAAGAAAACTTGCAAAATTGTTTTGGGCTATGTAATTTTTCTTGCACATTTTGCACACATCTTGCATATTTTAGGTGTGAAAACCTTTCTTTTTCACCAAAAATGAAATAAAAATGAAATTTCTCAAAAAAAATCTTGCATTTTTTTGCAAGCCGCATTATAATTTCTTACATTGCGTTATATATAAACTCGCAAATCTTATTTAACGGAGAAATGTACCATGAACTATGTAGACAGAGTAATAGCAGACGTTGCTGCAAAGCACGCAAACGAGCCCGAGTTCGTACAGACCGTAACAGAGGTTCTCACATCACTCAAGCCCGTTATCGATAATCACCCCGAGTATGAGAAGTACTCACTCCTCGAGAGAATGGTCGAGCCCGAAAGAATGATCACATTCCGCGTAACTTGGGTTGACGACAGCGGCAAGGTAAACGTAAACACAGGCTACCGTGTACAGTTTAACGGCGCTATCGGCCCCTACAAGGGCGGCCTTCGCTTCCATCCTTCCGTATACAGCGGTATTATGAAGTTCCTCGGCTTCGAGCAGACCTTCAAGAACAGCCTTACAGGTCTTCCCATCGGCGGCGCAAAGGGCGGCTCCGACTTCGACCCCAGAGGCAAGAGCGATGCAGAGATTATGCGTTTCTGCCAGGCTTTCATGACAGAGCTTTACAGACACATCGGTCCCGACATTGACGTTCCTGCAGGCGATATCGGTGTAGGCGGCAGAGAAATCGGCTACCTCTACGGCCAGTACAAGCGTATCAAGGGCGTATTTGAGAACGGTGTTCTCACAGGTAAGGGTCTCTCCTACGGCGGCTCTCTTATCCGTCCCGAGGCTACAGGCTTTGGCGCAACATACTACGCAGTAGAGATGCTCAAGCACTTCGGCGAAGACATCAAGGGCAAGACTGTTGCTCTCTCCGGCTTCGGTAACGTTGCATGGGGCGCTGCAAAGAAGATTGCTGAGCTCGGCGGTAAGGTTGTTACAATCTCCGGTCCCGACGGCTACGTTTACGATGCAGACGGTATAAACACAGACGAGAAGATTGAATATATGCTTGAGATGCGTGCTTCAGGCCGTGACAAGGTTCAGGATTATGCTGACAAGTTCGGTGCTGAATTCCACGCAGGCGAGAAGCCCTGGGGCGTTAAGGTTGACATCGCAATGCCCTGCGCAACTCAGAACGAAATCAATATGGCTGAGGCTGAGAAGCTTGTTGCAAACGGTGTACCCTACTACATCGAGGTTGCAAATATGCCCACAACAAACGATGCTCTCGAGTACCTCAAGGAAAACTGCAAGGCAGTTGCTCCCTCAAAGGCAGTAAACGCAGGTGGCGTTGCAACATCTGCACTTGAAATGAGCCAGAACTCAATGCGTTACAGCTGGACAGCAGAAGAGGTTGACTCAAAGCTCAAGCAGATTATGAAGAACATCCACGATTCCTCTGCAGCAGCAGCTGAAGCTTACGGCTTCGGTTACGACCTTGTTGCAGGTGCAAACATCGCAGGCTTCCAGAAGGTTGCCGACGCTATGATGGCACAGGGCCTTATCTAAATAAAATTCAGCCGGGTATCCGTACGGATGCCCGGTATTTTTTATACCCGTAGTTGTGACTTTTTATTTTCCTGTTTATTTGACAAAATCGCACAAATAAAGTACAATAATGAAAAAGCAATATTCAAGGAGGATATTGATATGTTCTGTCAAAAATGCGGAAGTCAATTAAACGACGGCAGTAAGTTCTGTACCACCTGCGGAGCACCCGTTGCACCCGTTGTTCAGGAACCTGTTGCACCCGTTGTTCAGGAGCCTGTTGCACCCGTTGTTCTGGAACCTGTTGCACCTGTTGTTCAGGAGCCTGTTGCACCCGTTGTTCTGGAGCCTGTTACACCTGTCTATTCACCTGCACCCGAAGCATTCAGTTATGCTCCTGCTGCAGATAACGCTCCTGCACCTGCCAAGAAAAAGGGCAAGAAAGCAAAAATCATTGTACCCATTATTGCTGTTATCGTTGCAGCAGCCATTGCTGTAGGCGCATTCTTTATGTTCGGCAACAAAAAGTACTATATGAGCACAATGACACAGTATTCTTATGATGAAGACGGCGAAATCGATTCAACATACAAGATGGTTCTTTACGGCAAGTTTATGTTCCCTCTTGAAGCAACATACGAGGATGACTCAATTGTATTTGAGCTTGATGATGATAACAAAATCATCAGCCTCAAAGAAGAAACCGAAGACGAAAGCTATTCAATCGATATTGAGTACGAAAAAGAGGACGGCAAGCAGGTCGGTAAGGGCAGCAAAAAAAGCGATGACGGTGAAAAACAAACAATCGAAGTCGTATACGAAAGCAAAGATGAGTTCACCGTAACAACAAAAACCGACGGTGAATTAAACAAGAAATACCACTGTTACATCAATGATGACGGCTACAGTGTAACTGAAATCGAAGATACATACAGCAGGTCAATTTTTATTTATGACGGCATCAATCTCATCGAGCAAAAGGACTATGAGCGCGAAGATGAGGACGATGATTTCGAGCTGACATACAGCACAACAAATGAATACAATAAAGCAGGTTACTTAATCGAGTCAGTCATTGAATACAACTATGATGACTATGACGAAAGCTATAAAACCGTCTATGAACGCAACAAGAACAATGTACCTACCTCTATAACATGGTATGAAGACGGAGAAAAAGTAAGATACGCAGAAGTAGACGAAGAGGAAGACGACAGCATCACACTCGAAGTATTTGACGAAGATGACGAATCAATCGGCTTCTGCGAATACGGCTTCAAAGGCAAAAAAATAACCTATGAAAAGACTTTTGATGCAGACAAAGAATTGACAAAAGAAGCCAACTACAACGAAAACGGCTTACTTGAAGAAGAAATTTCCTACTCTGACGGAGAAATATACGCAAAAACAGTTTACGAGTACGAAAAGAGATAAACTGTAACCGTAAAAATCCAATCAGATTTCTTTGACGCAAAACCGATGTACTTTAAGGTGCATCGGTTTTTTGTTACCTAATTGTAATATATTTGTTCATTTTCCGTTCATTTTCGTTTTTATTTTTCTTTTTAGGAAATATATTTTTTTGAAATATGATATAATATTAGGGTATGAGTCAAAATATATCGGCTTATGCTGATATATTTCAGAAAATCTATTTTACAAGAAGGAAGTGCACTATGGCTTTTTCGGATATCGGTATCCTGATTGGTAATGTTACACTCAATAAAATCGAGCGCAGCACAAAGAAGCCCATGCAGGACCAGGAAAAACTCCTCAAAAGAATTATCCGCAAGAACAAAAACTGTGAGCTCGGCAAGAAGTTTAATTTTGCTGACATTCACAGTATGGATGATTTCCGCTCAAAGGTTCCGCTTACAACCTACGCTGACTACGATCCGCTCGTAGACCGTATGATTCTCAACAAAGAAAAGAATATTATGTACAAGGGCTACAACGTCCGCTACTGCTCATCATCAGGCAGTGTCGGCAAGCCGAAGATTCTGCCCAAGTCAATCTTTGACATCTGGAATATGCAGTGTATAGGCTTCTCCTGTACAACTTCCGTTACAGCCCGTCACCTTAAGGAGAAGATGGGTAAGAAGATGCCTGCACAGCTCGGCCCGATAGTTCTTATCCTTACAGGTCACAAACTTGAAGACGGCAAGATGTGCAACGGTGCAGGTCAGGTTCCGCTGACTTACCTCAAGCCCATCACAAAGTTCTTCTGTACATCTCCCCTTTCTCTCCTCTACCCCGAGCACGAAGAGCTGCTTGATACCTCTTACCTTCAGCTTCGTTTTGCTCTTCAGGAGGCAAAGGTTACCTACATCGGCTCTGTTGTTATCACACTTGTTACAACAATGTTCGATTACCTCGAAGAAAACTGGGAAATGATTTGTGACGATATCGAACACGGCACAATCAACCCGAATGTTAAAATAACACCCGAGCACCGTGCAGAGTACGAAAAGAAGCTCAAGCCCAACCCCGAAAGAGCTGAATTCCTCCGCAACGAGTTCCGCAAGGGCTTTGATACTCCCATTGCTCCCAGAATATGGCCCGGTCTCACATACGCTTACGGTATGGTCGGCTCCAACCTCAAGGTTTATGTCGAGAAACTTCGTCGTTCAATCGGTGAAGATATTCCGATTCACAATATGGGTTATGCAGCTGCTGAAGGCTTCTTTGCAATGCCCACAGAGCTTAACGTTCACGACAGCGTGCTTATCCCCTACGGCATTTTCTTCGAGTTTATTCCTGTAAATGACGACATCGAAGAGGATGAGAGCGTACCGCCCAAGACCCTCCTTCTCAACGAGGTCAAGGTTGGCGAAAAGTACGAGCTTGTTGTTACCAACTCCTCAGGTCTTTACAGATACCGTATGGAAGATATTGTTCAGGTTACAAGAATGTACAACGATACTCCCGTTATCGAGTTCCTTTACAGAAAGAACCTGAGTATGAATGTTGCCAACGAAAAAACTTCTACTGCTATGGTTGACCATGCAGCAAAGAAGACATTTGAAAGAACAGGCACTGAGTTTGTCGGCTACAGCTTCTATCCCGACTTCTCTACAAATCCGCCCCGCTACTGCATGATGACAGAGCTTAAGGGCGACATTACAGAAGAGAAACGCCAGGAAATGATTGATGTTCTTCACGATGAGCTCAAGGAAGTTAACGAGAAATACTTCAAGTATATCCGTTGGGGTATGCTCGGCCGTCCCGAAATTCTTCTCCTCAAGCCCAACACTTACTGGGATTACAGAGAGAATCTTCGTGCACAGGGTGTTGTTCTCAACCAGATCAAGCCCGTAACGGTTATCAACAGCAAGCCCCGTGAGGAATTCTTCTTCTCTCATGTTCTTACAGAAAGTTCTGAAACAATCGATTTCTATAACGCACACAAAGACGACTGATTCAACAAAAGTTGATTCTATCTGATATTTAACAAAAAATCAGTGATTACTCAAACGAGTAACCACTGATTTTTTTATTTACTGTTTTATTCAGCGTATTTTTTCAGGTTTGCGAGGCCTGTTTTAATTGCCCACTCGTTGTCTTCAACACCCTCAAACTCGATAGTTACATATCCGTCGTAACCGCTTCGTTTAAGAGTCTGAACGCACTGGTAAACAGGCACATCACCGTGGCCGACAACCGCACCGCGAAGATAATCGCCGCCGCGTGTACGGAAAAATCCGTCACCGGGATTCGGGCCGTTACCGCTCTTCTTATGGAAATCCTTTGCGTGCACATGCTTTGCATACTTTGCAACCGTACCGACAGCCTTTGCAGGCTCATCATCAGCACACATAAAGTTACCCATATCGACAAGAAGGCCGAAATTAGGGTGAGCAACTTTATTCACAAGCTTCTCAACTCTTACGGCATCCTGACAGAAATAGCCGTGATTTTCAACCATTGTGGCGATGCCTTTCTGTGCTGCATACTCTGTCACCTTACGGCAACCGTCAGCCAGAATCGGCAATGCACTGTCAAAGCTCTTGTACTTTGCATCCTCACCCTTAAATCCGCCTGTAGCATCGTGACGCATAAGCTTTGCACCAAGTGCTTCGGCAACGTCAACCTGCGTGAAAAGTCTTTGGGCTTCAGCTTCCCAACCGTTTTCACTGAGGAAGTCTGCACCGATTGTATAAGCTACAATCTCTATACCTGCTTTTTCTGCCGCATCACGGAGAACTTTGGCATACTCAAGGTCGCTCATACCGTCAGTCGGCATAAGGTCGATAAACTCGATACCGTCAAAGCCCATTTCCTTTGCAACGTTTATAAGGTCAAGCTGTGTATACTTGCCGCTGTTGAGCAGGCGCTGAAAGCTGTATGAACTGACTGAGAATTTCATTATCTGATAAGTCCCTCCAGGAAAGATACTGCCTTACGGATATCTGCCTCGGGGTTATCGCCGACCTCACGCTCGATTGTAAGGAAGCCATTATAACCGATATCGTCAAGTGCCTTGAGGTAACCTTCCCACGGAACGCTGCCTTCGCCAAGAGGTACTTCGTCAAAAGAATCGCCTGTAACGATAACATCAACGGGTCTCTTCTTAAGTCCGTAAACGATTTCGGGGTCTTCAACAAAATTCTGAACGCCGTCTTTTGCGTGTGTATGTACGATATACTTCTGAAGGTTGTAAACTGCACCTACGGGGTCGTCACCTGTAACCATTACAAGGTTAGCGGGGTCAAGGTTGACACCGACACCTGTTGAGCCGAGTGAATCAAGGAATGTCTTGAGCACTGCAGATGTTTCGGGGCCTGTTTCGATTGCGAAATGTGCACCGATTTCGTCGGCATAGCGTGAAAGCTCATAGCAAGCCTCCTGCATAACCTTATATCTGTCGTGGTTTACGTCCTCGGGAACAACACCGATATGTGTTGTAACAACATTTGTACCAAGCTCTTTTGCAAGGTCGAGAATTCTCTTTGACTTCTCAATCTTCTCGGGATTTCTGTCTGCGAAGCTGAATCCGCCGCCACCAAGGTCACCACAGAGAGCGGAAATAACAAGGCCGTTGCCTTCAACAAGCTTCTTGAACTCTGCACGTGCTGCAGCATCAAGATTCTCGGGAGCCATTTCACCTCTTGTTGAGTAAACCTGGATACCCTGTGCACCGACCTCAGCAGCCTTCTTGACTGCATCCTTAATCGGAAGTCGGAATGAATCGATGATTACGCCGATTGAAAAATTATACATAATAAAGCACCTCTCAGTGTAAATTTATTCCTTTTATTTCTTCTTACCCTTACGCTCGACCTTTGTTTTGTTGCCCTTTTCGTCAACAATATATGTCACGTCAAGCTGTGAGGTAAGGCTGAGCTTAAAGCTGTCGATATATTTTCTGCGCAGGATTGCTCTTTCTTCCTGCTCTTCAGGTGTAAGCTCACGCTCACGGGCAATGCGTGTAAGCTCACTTATTCTGTCATACTCCCACTGTTCCATTTTTAATACCTCAGATAAATTGATTTTCTATTTGACATTGAGGCACCGAGGGAAGTCTTATCCTCTGTCTTTCCGTTTTAACGCCTCAACAAATGCGACTTATCGCAAATCATGCAAAACTTTTTTTGCAAATCATGATTTTTTAAAATTCAAATCATGCCGTAAGGCAAATCATAAAATAAAATAAAAAATGATTTGCTTCGCATGAATTGGCTTACAGCCATGATTTCTCGCTTACACTCCATGATTTGAATTGATTAAAATCAATTCATTATCTTTTCGAGAAACTGTAATTATTTTATCACAGACTACCTTTAAAAACAAGCCTTATTCCACGCCTCTGTAATAAAGTCCGCGTGTAAAGTCCTTAGTGTCGGGGGCAGGTGCACCGCTCACATATTTGTCGAGCACAGTCTTGCACTCTTCCGGGCTTTCGTTTGTAAACCACAGCAGATTGAAATCGACAAAGTCAGTTTCATCCAGTCTGTCTGCCATATAAATCGGTCTGGAATTAAGCACCTGCGAATAGCCGTTTTCGCACACTACAGGGAATTCGACTCCGAGTCTGTCGGTGAGCACACTCTTACCGCCGCAATCCGCACAATTCTTGCCGTTTTTAATCGGGCAATTGCGTGTAATCATAAGCGGAAGTCTGCCGTATACTATCAAACCGATTGCGGCTTCACTGCCCGCACGCGATGCCTGAAGCAGTGTCATTTCGGGTGAAAGCACTATCATTTTTGCACCGAGTTCGCTCATCTCCTTCACACTCATTGAATTAAAAACGTTGCTGCCGTGGCTGAGCATAATCTCCATACCTGCCTGCTTTGCAAGGTATACCGCATCGAGCGTCGAGCACGCCGCAGTGCCAATCCCTTTTTCTTTCAGCTCGCAAAGCTTTTTGAGCACTGCATCCTCTTTTCCGAAAAATACTCTCGGTATTTCTGCGACTGTTTTTTCAGCATTTTTGGGGTCAATTTTGGCCGCTTCGGCAAGTGGTAAAATTATCCTTTTCACATTTCCACAAAGCGGTTTTGCCTGCTCCAGCTTGGAAAAACGTGCGAAAAACACGGGGTTTTTCGCTTTTTTCACACAGTTTTCCACATTCACAGGCTTAAAACTATGCTTGTAAGGGCTTTTCAACTCTTCGTAAAGTTTGTCGAAAGCTGCTCTGCGAAGTGCGTTTACACTTGACAAAGGCAGGCTTATATTCTCGTCAATATCAACCTCTATACTGTTTACAAAGAAGGGTGTACCGCCACATTTTTCGAGCTGCTGACGCACTTTTTCCTCTGTCAACGGAACATTAAGTGCAGGCTGTGCCTCGACTTCGCCGAGCACAAAAGCACTCTTACCGCCTGCCTTTGCAGAAAGGCTTGCCGTTTCACCCTCATATGCACAGAACATAAAATCGACGACGACACGGGGTGTTTCTTTTTCGTAAAGGTGGGCAAGCTCCTTGAGCACAGGTGCAGCCGCAGTAACATCATCCTTACGGCGGATACCGAACATATCTCTGCCGAGCTCACCGGTCAGGTAACCGTGCGTAAAGCCCGAGCGTGAAAACACACCACGAAGCTGTTCACGCAAAGACGCATCATTTTCGCCGTTAACCGCCTTTTTACACGCAGTAACCGATGCAGCGACATATTCCGGGCGTTTCATTCTGCCCTCTATTTTAAGCGATTTTACGCCGATTTCGACAAGTCTGCCGATATAGTCGACAGCTGACAAATCCTTGAGACTCAGGTCATTGCCCGTACCGCCCTGCGCCGCAAAAGGCAGGCGGCAAGGCTGTGCACAAAGGCCTCTGTTTGCACTGCGTGAACCGAGCATAGCACTCATAAGGCACTGACCCGAAACGCACATACACAGTGCACCGTGGACAAACACCTCAATCTCAATCGGCGAATTTTTAACTATATATTCAATTTCATCAAGCGACAGCTCTCTTGCAAGCACAGCCCTTGTAAAGCCCATTTCGGCAAGCTGCTTTACACCTGCGAGGGTATGCACCGACATCTGGGTTGATGCGTGAAGCGGCATAGTGGGTGCACACAGCTTTGCAATGCGAAGCACGCCCGCATCCTGAATGATAAGGGCGTCGACACCTGCCTGACACGCATCACGCACCGCACACTGAACATCATTTCTTATTTCAGCATCGGTAGCGAGCGTATTAAGCGTAAGATAAACTTTTGTACCGCGGGCGTGGCAATACTCCACAGCCGCTTTCAGCTCCTCAAAACTGAAATTGCCCGCATTACGGCGGGCATTCAGCATTTTGCCGCCAAGGTAAACAGCATCTGCGCCACAGCGCACAGCCGCCTCGACAGCTTCATATGTACCGGCAGGAGCTAATACCTCAACCGAGTTTTGCCTGAGCATTCTGAAGCTCCCTTGTAAGTCTTTCTACTTCGCGCTTTGCGATCTCTGCATCCATCTTGGAGCGTGCGGAATCCTCAAGATACTCTTTGATCTGGCCGCGGAGATTGTCTGCACTGACTTCAGCCTTCTTGTACATATCTGCATACTCGAGAGCAGCAAGAATTGCAGCCTGAGTAACAGAAAGACGGTTGTTCTCGCGAAGAGTCTTTGTAAGAGCTGCGTCGAGCTCATCGCCGAGAGCCATTACGTACTTGGGATCATCCTCTGTTGTGATTGTGTAATCTGCACCGCAGATATTAAGTCTTACTCTGTTTTTTTCCATAATAAGTCACCCTTACTTTTTATTTTAAGAAAAATAAAATTGCTTTACATCGCATCTATTATACATTAAAAATTTGAGATTATCAAGCCTATTAAGAATATAATCGGCCAATGTACTATATAAATTATCAATGTTTTTTTACCTACCGCAGCCAAAGGACGGCAACGGGACACATACCACGACTGCGGCAGTGCGTTTTTTTCGGCAAGCCTGCCGAAAAATGTACCGGCAAAAAACATAAATATAAACGGTAAAACAGGAAAATAATCAGCCGAATAAAAGCCGTAGGACGGGAAACCGAGCGGAGCCAGCCACTCCATATCGTAAATCTCACGCGGCAGGTCATACCAAAGCAGCTTACCGTCCTGTATCGGATAAGTTAACGCAAAAAGCAACAGCATACCAATAACGCCAACGGTTGTCGGCACCTTTGAAAGCGGCTTTTTGAGCAGAGCGTACATAAGCATTGACACGCTCAGCAGATGAAGCACACCAAAATAAATTTCTGCACCCGTTATGCCAAACTTCGGTAATATAACCGCCGTAACCAGAGTGAATCCGAGCGCAATTCCGAGCAGCCTTATACCGCGTTTGAAATTGCTTCGAGAAAGGTTTGACGATATACCCGAAATAAATATAAACAGGCAGGCAAAAAACGGCTGAAGAGGCTCAAAAAAGACCTGTGCTTTTGCAAGAAACTCTATCTCAAAAAAATAACCGAGCATAAAGAAGGCATGGTAAAACACCATAAGTATTATTGACAGACCTCTTATTTCATCAATAAGATATATTCTTTGTCGGTCACTCTTCAAGCTCCCTGCCTCCTTTAATTCCTAATTCCTAATTCAGAATTATTCATTCTCGCCCTTGATTGCCTTAAGACGCTTCATAACGTCGTTACCGCCCTGACCGAAGTAATCATGAAGAATCTTGTACTCTGCATAGAGCTTATCGTAAATATCGGAATTTTCCTTGATGGGCTCGTAAACAACATCCTTGACCTTACCCATAATGCTTGCGGCATAGAAAGCATCGTCATAGCCGCCCTTCTCACTGCCTGCAGCAACTGCACCGAAGATAGCTGAGCCGAGTGCACCGCCCTGGTCGGAGCCTGCAATCTTGATAGGCATCTTGATGATATCTGCATAAATCTGCATTGTCATCGGGTCTTTCTGTGAGATACCGCCTGCAGCGTAGAAGGAATTGACCTCAACACCCTGCTCACGGTAATTTTCAATAATCATTCTTGTGCCGTATGCCGTTGCCTCGATAAGTGCACGGTAAATCTCTTCGGGCTTTGTGCGGAGTGTCATACCGACGATCATACCGGTAAGGTCAACGTCAACAAGGATTGAACGGTTGCCGTTCCACCAGTCGAGTGCAACAAGACCGCTTGCACCGGGCTTCTGTGCCTCGCACTTGGAGCGGAGGAGCTTGTGGATATTGATACCCTTCTCCTTTGCTTCCTCATAGTAGCTTGCAGGCAGACAGTTATCGATAAACCAACCGAAGTGGTCGCCGACACAGCTCTGACCTGCTTCGTAGCCGTAAAGGCCCGGCATAATACCGTCTGCAACGACACCGCAGATGCCCTTAACCTTTTTCTCAACATCAGACATCATCATATGGCAGGTAGAAGTACCGATAATCGCAACCATCTCACCGGGCTTTGATACACCGACAGCAGGTACAAAAATATGAGCATCAATAATACCTGCGGCAACAGCAGTGCCGGGTTTAAGGCCTGTAAGCTTTGCAGCTTCCTCGGTGATGTAGCCTGCACATTTACCGCTTGCAAGAACTTCTCTGCCGAATTTCTCGTCAATTACGTTTTCCATCCTGGGGTCAAGAGCCTTGAAGAATTCGTTTGAGGGATAGCCCGTTGTCTTATTCCACATAGCCTTGTAGCCTGCACAGCAGGAGTTGCGTGTTTCAACGCCTGTAAGCTGCCATACAACCCAGTCTGTAGCCTCAATGAAACGCTCTGCCTTCTCATAAATTTCGGGAGCTTCGTCGAGAATCTGCCAGAGCTTCGGAATTGCCCACTCGGAAGAAATCTTACCACCGTAGTTTTCGAGCCACTCCTCACCCATTTCGATAGCGATATCGTTGAGCTTTGTTGCGTGAGCCTGTGCGGCGTGATGCTTCCAGAGCTTTACATATGCGTGCGGCTCTGACTTGTACTCATCAAGGAAGCAGAGCGGAGTACCGCTTTTTGTTGAGGGAAGCACTGTACAAGCAGTAAAATCGATACCAACACCGATAATATCGGCTGCATCAACACCACTCTTCTTTATAACATCGGGGATTGTGATGCTCAGAACATCTATGTAATCCTGCGGATGCTGAAGTGCCCAGTCCTGACCGAGCTTTTTGCCGCAAGGGAGCTTCTCATCCATAACTGCATGAGGATACTCGTAAACGCTGCTTGCAAGCTCCTCGCCTGTTTCAACATTGACAATAAGTGCGCGACCTGAAAGTGTGCCGTAATCAAGACCTATAGTATACTTTGCCATTTTTCATCAGCCTTTCGTTTTATAAAATACTTTGAGTTTATTACCTGTAATATAAAATGTGTTTTGAAAACACAAATCATGCAAAATTTATTTTGCAAATCATGATTTCAAAGAAATCAAATCACGCCGTAAGGCAAATCATATTTTTAATATCTCAATAAAATTGATACGCACAGGAAAGCTTATGGCACCGAGGAAATCGACTGCCATTGTCTTTGTGTTTTATGATTTGCTATCGCATGATTTGGCTTTCAGCCATGATTTTTCGCTTCGCTCAATGATTTGAATCGATAAATCGATTCATTACACTGTAAGGGAAGCGATAATACCCGAATAGAGCTTTATCGGGTCTTCATAAAAATTATTCTTGACGGTTTCAACCTGCATTTCATCTGCAACATAGATTGTCAGCTTCATCATTTCTTCCATAGAGAAGGTTACGTGATAGCCGCCGTCAGCAAGCTTTTCAACCTCAACCTTGTTTTCACGCTTACGCTTTGCAAGGGTGAGCATTTTTATCGCGGCATTGATTGCCTTCTCACGCACGGAACGCGGAAGCTGACTTTCGAGCATTTTAGATGATGAGCGACCTTTTTCGGTAACACTCAGGTATTCTTCACACTCAATAAAATCGGACACAACCGCACCGTTTTCTATCAGGTCACTGACAGCCTGATTGACCTCAAAATAATTTGCAAGACCTTTATCAAGAGATATTTCGCAGAGCTGACTGCGTGTAATTTTCTCGTCAACACCTGAAAGCAGGTAGCAGACAAGCAATTTTATCTCGTTGCGTGAACGAAGTCCGCCCGGTTCAATACCGTCATCAAAAGTAAAATTTTCAGTCATCGGTTATCCTCCAGAAGAAAAACTTTCAGCGCCGAATAGCGCCTTGCTTTTTTATCGTTTCGTCCCATACGGTAAACCTGCTCTTCACTGCCGACAATTACCATCAACTTCTTCGCTCTGGTAACTGCAGTGTAAAGCAGATTACGGTAGCTTAAAAGCTCAGGCGTATTGAGTACGGGCATTATGACCGCCTCAAACTCATTACCCTGACTCTTGTGCACCGTAACGGCATAGGCAAGCTCAAGCTCACGCATAGTGTCAGGAAAATAGCTGCACATTCTGCCATCATCGAATACAATTTTTGCAACGCCGTCGGGACGTATAGATTCTATTATTCCTATATCGCCGTTGAATACTCCGCTGCCCTCTTCACCGTCTGGCTTTTTCCACATAATGTCGTAGTTATTTTTAATATGCATAACCTTGTCGCCCTCGCGGAAACGGAACATTCCGACCGTAACCTCATTCTTGCGTCTGTTGGGCGGATTTATCGCCTCCTGCAGACGGCGATTGAGGCTGTAGGTGCCCATTTCACCTCGCCTTGACGGGCAAAGCACCTGAATATCATTTATAGGTGAATAGCCGTAGGCCTTAGGCAGACGGTTGGCACAAAGGTCACATACCGTTTCTGCCGCCTGAGCGGCAACCCTGCGTGGCAAGAAGAAGAAATCACTGTCCCTGCGTGTAAGGTCGGGATTTTCGCCTGCGACTATTTTATGTGCGTTTGTAACAATCAGGCTTCGCTGTGCCTGACGGAAGACCTCTTTAAGCTCAACCACAGGCAACATTCCGCTCTCAATCATATCGTGCAGCACGTTACCTGCACCGACAGGCGGAAGCTGGTCGGAATCGCCCACCATAATCAGCCTGCACCCCAGAGGCAACGCATCGAGCAGACTTGCAAACAGCGTTATATCAAGCATTGAAAGCTCATCGACAATAAGCACGTCTGCTTCAATCGGATTGCGTTCGTTGCGTGTGAAACGCTGATTATCTTCATCGTCCCACTCAACCTCAAGCAGACGGTGTATGGTTTTCGCCTCCATACCCGTAATCTCACTCATACGCTTTGCCGCTCTGCCCGTAGGTGCGGCAAGTGCGATACGGAGTCTGTCTTTTTTAAAAAGTGAAATCATACCGTTTATAGTAGTTGTCTTACCCGTACCGGGGCCGCCCGTAAGAATCAGCACGCCTTTTTCAACTGCGGTAATGATTGCATTTTTCTGTTTTTGCTCATATATTATGCAAAGCTCACGCTCGATATCCTCAATATCCTGCAGAAGTGTAGGTTTGCCTGCAGGCGGAAACGAACATAGCACCTTTATACGCCTTGCGGCACTTCTCTCACTGCGGTGAATATGCGGCAGGAACAGAAATTCCTTACCGTCAAGATCTTCGCTGATAAGCTGTTTATCTTTTATAAGTGCATCCGTAGCCTGCTGAAGTATACTCTCTTCAACGCCGAGAAGCTCGGTTGCAGGCAAGGCAATTTTATCTCTGGGACAGCAGGTGTGACCGTTGCCGAGGTTATGACGAAGCACATGTAATATACCTGCGCGTATGCGGTACATCTGCTCAGGCATTTCAGGCAGTGCAGATGCAATTGCATCCGCACGCTCAAAATTGACGCCTATTCCCTCAGAGCAAAGCACATACGGATTATTCTTTATTATTTCGGTAGCATTAAAGCCGAAAATTTTATATGCATTCAGGCTCTCTCTCGCCGTCATACCGAATTTTTCAAGGGCTATGAGAGTCTGCCTTACGGCAAACTGCTTTGCAAATTCCTCACATATTGAGTTTGCCTTCTGCCTTGAAATACCTTTTATTTTGCTTAACTTTTCCGGATGGTTTTCGAGAACATCAAAAGCATCCTCGCCGAATTCGTCAACAATCTTCTGTGCAGTCGCAGGGCCAATACCCTTGACAGTGCCTGCAGAGAGATACTTGTAAAGGTCCTGTGCACTTGACGGAAGAGAACGCACGAAAGACTTTGCCTTGAGCTGTCTGCCGTAGAGAGGGTGTGTATCGTAATTGCCTCTTACCGTCAGCTTTTCGCCGACTGCAACCTCGGGCAACACACCGACAACCGTGATAAACTCGTCATCACAGCTAAGCTCCAGCACGGTAAAGCCCGTCTCGTCTATATGCACCGAAACATCTTCAACTATGCCGGCTATTTCAATCTCTTCGTCAATCAATCTTTAAACCTCTTTTTATCATTCACTCTTGGGTTTATAAACCCTTAACGCCGCAGCACCCATACCAAACAGCATCATCATATAACATACGGGCTTGAGACCGTAGAGAAGGTGGTCAGTCATACCGCAGGCACAGAAAGCAACCAGGCACGCTGTAAGTGTTACTGCAATACCGCGGGCTTTTTTGCCTCGGCGCATAAGCATTATCATCGTAATACCGAAAGCGATAAAAGAACCGATAAAAATAAGTAGGCCGATTATACCGTTTTCGAGTGTAATCTGAAGTAAAATATTGTGTGCGTGCGGCTGCTCGATACCGTAGGTTCCGTGAAGCTGCTCACGCACGTTGTTAACACCGGTACCGTAGCCGAATACCAGGTGTCCATCAAGCATTTCAAAGCAAGCCTTCCAGATTTGTGAGCGTGTATTTACGGAAATATCCTTTGCACTGAAAAGCGTCAGAAGGCGTTTGAACACACCGCTTGCAAAAACCGCAACACCTGCAATACCGACAGCACCGACTCCTATCAGGGCAAGTGCACGCTTACCGCCGTAAAACAGCAGCACAACAAACACTGCCGCAATAGCCAGATACGGACCGCGTGAATACGATGCGGCTATACCGCCTGCAATAAGAACTGCGCAGACAAAGCCGATAAACTTCTTACCCTTACCGTTGAGATAAAACATACAGTAAAATGCAAGAGGCAGCATCATCGTAAGGAACACCGCAAACATAACGGGGTTTGTAAATGTGCCGCTCGCACGGGTAATGATTGCAATAAACTCAGTACGCTGAATATGTTGCCTTATAAAGCCGGGCAACAGATGATTTATTGCAATATCGGCAACAAAATTGTCTATAGAATGCCAGAAAGGGTTGAAAAAATATTTAAGTGACGGATGAATAAGCTCACCATAATGGTAGAGCACCATCTGCATAACACCGATTCCGCCGGCAACACCGCCGCTGATAGCGCCTGCAAACATAACGGCATCAAGCTTCACCGCAGAATCTACGGCTGAGTTAATCATCAGAAAGGCAAAAAACGCACCCAACCATATACCGATACTTGCAAGGCCCGATACAAAGGAGCCTGTGTAAATCAGACCGACAGCCTGCCACGCGGCAAAGCTGAGCAGAAATACAGCAGGTACACCAAGCCATGAAAAAGATATTTTTTTCAGGCTGACAAGCTTAAAGCAGGCAATTACCAACACGAAGGGAAAAACATACTCCTGAAGAAGTGCGCAGAATAAAACAGCCACAACTGCCCAGAGCCACTTACCCTTTTGCTGTTTCAAAAAAACTATGCTTTTTTTCAAGGTGCCGCCCCCTTATTTCATAGTTATTTACACTGATTTATCATCTCTTTTTACCGAGCCTGATAACATTCCAGCTGTGCTTACCGAGCACTGTAGAGAAAACGCCGCCTTCAACTTTTGAAGCGTTACTGTAAAAAGGTGCAACGTTATTCGGATTAGCTTCGGTATTCTCAGCCTTCATATCATCGTGAGTAAGCACGATATGTTCCTTAACCTCAAAGCCAACGTACTGTCTGAGGTCGCAGGTAAGCTCAACATCTTCTTTAAGGTCTTTATTTACTGCAAAAACGGTTATATTCTCATCGTCATTTTCAATCACGATGCTGTCAACAAGGTTTACTTCACCATACTTACGGCTTTCATAAATCGGTGACTTGATAAGTGTGTTGAGTGCAGTACCTCTGCCATAAACGCTTGCCTGCATATAGGGGAAGAAAATAGTCTGACGCCATGCACCCGTATCTGAAGTCATAATAGGTGCAATAACATTTACAAGCTGTGCAAGGCAGGCAATCTTGACTCTGTCTGCGTGGCGGAGAAGAGTGATGAGCATACTGCCCACAAGCAGTGCATCCTCAAAATTATAAACATCCTCAAGTCTGTGAGGAGCTTCCTCCCAGGGCTTGCAGAGCTTATCAAGCTCGTGTGAATGATACCATACATTCCACTCATCGAAAGAAAGCATAATCTTCTTCTTTGAGCGTTTCTTTGCCTGCACATAGTCACAGATTGCAACAACGGACGAAATAAAGCTGTCCATATCCGCACTGTGGCAGAGGAATTCTTCCGTATTGTTTTCGGAGTTGTTGTAGTATGTATGAAGTGAAAGATAATCAACGTCGTGGTAGCAGTGGTCGAGTACATCAGCTTCCCACTGTGCAAAAGTGCTCATACCGCTGTTGGATGAACCGCAGGCAACAAGCTCGATATCGGGGCAGACCCAACGCATTACCTTTGCCGCCTCATGTGCAGCTCTGCCGTATTCGTGTGAATTTTTATGGCCAATCTGCCAATCACCGTCCATCTCGTTACCAAGACACCAGAGCTTTATATTATGCGGCTCTTTATGGCCGTTTTTAATTCGCAGGTCACTCCAGTAAGTGCCGCCCTCGAGATTACAATACTCGACAATATTTCTTGCCTCATCAGTACCTCTTGTGCCGAGGTTAATTGCCATCATCGGTTCAGTATCAGCAGCCTTACACCAATCAACAAATTCATCAAGACCGAACTGATTTGTTTCGGTTGAGTGCCAGGCAAGCTCCGCTCTTCGGGGACGAAGCTCCTTGGGACCTATGCCATCCTCCCAATTGTAGCCCGAAACGAAATTACCGCCGGGGTAGCGAACAACAGGCACTGCTGTTTCACGCACAAGTGCAAGCACATCCTGCCTGAATCCGTTTTTGTCGCTGAACGGACTTTCGGGCTGATAAATACCCGTATATATAGCTCTGCCCAGATGTTCAAGGAATGAGCCGTAAATTCTCTTATCTATTTCACCGACAATAAAATTTTTATCAATAATGAGCTGTGCTTTTTTCATAGCGGTCACCTCGTATAAATTTAGTTTTCAACATAGCCCGTAATTTCCTCACGGGTCTTGAATATATAGCCCTGCTCGGCAAGCATATCAAGGTCGCCGAGAGCAAGACCGATACCCTTTGCGACACAGTTTACGGGGTCAGTTGCAAGACGGGTTTTGATTCCCGTTTTGTTCTGTATTGCGTTTGCCATTTCACGAAGAAGTGCACCGCCGCCTGTCAGAACGATACCGCTTGAGCCTATATCGCCTACAAGCTCGGGCGGAGTAATTTCAAGCACACCTCGTACCGCCTCGCCTATTGTTTCAATATACTCACGCATTGCAAGGTAGCAATCGGTTGACGTAACTTCAACCGTAGCAGGCATACCGCTTATATAGCGTTTGCCCTTAACCGTAAGTGCAAGCTCCGCCTCGGGAAGCACGGCACAGCCAATCTGCTTTTTGATTTCCTCTGCAGTGCGCTCACCTATAACAACATCTTTTTCGCGGCGCACCTGACGGACAATCGCCTCATCCATAAGGTTACCGGCAACCTTTACAGACTTTGAAACGGCAATACTGCCCATTGTAATAACCGCAATATCGGTAGTACCGCCGCCTATATCAACAACCATACTGCCCTTTGCGTGCATCAGGTCACTGCCTGCACCTATTGCAGCTGCAAGCGGCTCTTCCATAAGGCACGCCTTACCTGCACCTGCAGCGGTAATCATATCGAGTATCGTACGGCGTTCAAGGTTTGTAACACTCGACGGCATACATACTATAATATTGGGCTTAAAAATCGCATTACGGCAGACCTTTGCAATAAACCTGCTGAGCATCTGCCGTGTTGCAGTAAAGTCGGACACTACGCCATCCTTCATCGGACGGATAACACGGATTGAGTCGGGGTTGCGGCCAAGCATATCGTAAGCCTTTTTGCCTACAGCACACATTCTGCCCGTCTTTGTATTGTAAGCAACAACAGAGGGCTCGGTGAGAACGATTCCTCTGCCTTCCATATATATGATGACACTCGCTGTGCCGAGGTCAACGCCGATATTTCTGCCGAGCAAACCGTTTCACCTCCGAAAAAACAAAGTTAATATATTTTAGTTGCTTGCTACACCGTTTGCGGGATTAAATGTAAAATTCCATTCGTTGACGGTTTCTTCAGCCTTATCTTTTTCTATTATGTTTACCATAATGTGGTCTTTATCAAGCGGTTCAAGCTTTGTTTCTACATAGCCGCCGTCTTCTGTAGTGCCAAAGAATTTGTCACCCATATCAAGAAACTGCTTGATATTATCCGGAGTATAATCGACAGAGCTGCCGTTCGCAAGGTTAAGCACCTTAATCTTATCGGCACAAGCAATAACTCCGTATGCATATTTATCCGAAGAAGGCTTGGTATCGAGAAGCACAATATTACTGCAAGGTGTATCTGCAATCACATTCTGTATGGGTGAAGCAGAGGCGATATAGATTGAACAAAGTGAAGCATAGGGTGCGCCCTTGTCACGCTTTGTGAAATAGAGATAGCCGCCGCTTCTCTTTGTTGATTCCATATCGTAAACAATTTCAGTGTCAAGAGGATACTCATAAAGTATACGTACATTGCCGCTTGTCTCTATACGGGCAAGCACTTTTTTTCCGTTGTATTCAAAGGTTTTGTAGTCTTTACCTGCAAAAGAAGTGATTGTTGTCATTTCATACTTTGCGGCAACCTCTTTTGCAATAACGCTGTCTACAGGGTTAACGGAAAGCGCCGCACCTGCAACAAAACGACCCGCAAATTTATTTTCGCCTTTACAGCCGGCAAATGAAAGAATCATAACCGCAACACAAAGAAGAGCAACTATTCTTTTAAACATAAATCTCATTCCTTTTCACCTTTTTTGAATATGATAAACTTGCTGAAAACGTAATTCATAACAACTACTATTACGGCAAGACCGATTTTGACAAGCAGCTTACCGCCGACTGTAATGTTCAACGGCAAATTAAGCGCAAACCTGTCGAAACCGAGCCATTTTACGAATACAAGCAGACCCAGCGACTCAACACCGAGTGAAAACACACGCGCACCTACAAACGAAGGAATCTCCACTTTAAGCACGCTGCCCTTCCAGCTCTTGCTCTCAAATACAAAGAGCTTGTTTGTAACATACGCAAAAGCAACGGAAGCAACCCAGGCAATTACGTTTGTAAGCAATGTCAGGTCAACTGATACCGTTTTTTCAAACACTCTGTCGCAAGCCTCAAAAACAACAAAGTTGACAACGGTAGTCAGCACGCCGAAAACAAGATATGTTATCGTTTCTTTGTTTATAAGTTTCTTAAGAATTGATTTCAATTTCTTATCCAACTCTCTTAATTATTTTTCGGGATAGTCACCTGTGAAGCAGGCATCGCAATATGTCTTTTCGCACGCACCTATAAGCTCGCCGAGTGAATCCTTATCGAGGAAACCGAGAGTATCGGCACCGATAAGCTCACAAAGCTCATCAACCGTATGGTGGTTTGATGTAAGCTCCTCACGGGTCGGAATATCCGTACCGTAAAGGCAGGGATAGTGAAGTGTCGGCGAAGAAATTCTTACGTGAACTTCTTTTGCACCTGCACTCTTAAGCAAGTGAATTATCTCTGCACAGGTAGTGCCTCTTACGATAGAGTCATCAACCATAACAACCTTTTTGCCCTTAATTGTTTCACTGAGCACGTTGAGTTTGATGCTGACCGAAGAAGCTCTCTGCTCCTGAGTAGGCTTGATAAATGTTCTGCCTACATAATTGTTACGCACAAAGCCCATACCGTACTCGATACCGCTCTCACGCGCATAGCCTATAGCCGCATCAAGACCTGAATCGGGCACACCGATTACGATATCGGCATCAACAGGATGCTGACGTGCAAGCAGACGGCCTGCCTGAATACGGGAACCGTGAATCGATACGCCGTCCATAACACTGTCGGGTCTTGCAAAGTAGATGTATTCAAAAATACAGATTCTTCTCTTGCAGTTCTCCTTCTGATAGTATGTCCTCATACCTTCGTCATCAATAACAATGATTTCACCCGGATTTACATCGCGTACAAACTCCGCACCAAGTGCATTGAGTGCACAGGTTTCGGAAACCACAACGTAACAACCCTCTTTGGTAATACCTACCGTAAGAGGACGGAAACCGAACGGGTCACGCACTGCAACAATTTTACGCGGACTCATTACTACAAAAGAATATGCACCCTTAAACTTGCTCATAGCATTTTTGACAGCTTCCTCAACACTGTGAGTGAAAAGGCGCTCTTTAGCAATAAGCTGAGCCATTATTTCGGCATCGGAGTTGGAACGGAACATAGCACCCGTCATTGAAAGTTCACGGCGAAGCTCATCGGAATTGACAAGACTGCCGTTATGAGCAAGTGCAAGACGACCCTTACCGTAGCGCATTACAAAGGGCTGTGCACCCTGAATATTAGAAGCCTTTGCAGTTGAGTAAAGAGCGTGAGCAATAACATTCTCGCCCTTGAGCTTTTCGAGCTTCTCTTCATCAAAGACATCGGCAGCAAGGCCCATTCCTTTTGTACATTCGATAACACCGCTGTTGCTTACCGCAATACCGCAGCTCTGCTGTCCTCTGTGCTGCATTGCGTAAAGAGCAAGGTAAGCGTATTCGGCAGGGTTTTCAACAAAACCGTTTCCGTAAAGAGCAAATACTCCACATTCCTCGTGCATTATAATACTTCCTTTCGGATATAAAAGATTTTAAAAATAACTATAATAATATATTATAATATATAACAACTGTTTTTTGCAATAGCTGACAGCCAATTTAATCGACAGTTATACATCTTTTTTGAGTTTTGACAAATCGGCAGACAGAAACAATGCTTTTTTTCTTATAATAATTAATACATTAATATAGTATAGCATTTCAAAGCCTGTAAATCAAGGCGATAATGCGTAATTCACAATTGAAAACAGCGGACAAAAAAACAAAATAAAAACGGGATGTATCGAAAGGATACATCCCGTAATCTGTTTATTTTGCGTAGTCGGTTGCTCGGTTTTCGCGGATGATATTGACCTTGATCTGACCGGGATACTCAAGCTCCTCTTCAATCTTCTTGACAATATCGCGTGCGAGAAGAACCATCTTGTCGTCTGAAATGACATCGGGCTTAACCATGATACGAACCTCACGGCCTGCCTGAATTGCAAAGGAATTCTCAACACCCTCGAATGATTTTGAAATTTCCTCAAGCTTCTCAAGACGCTTGATATAGTTCTGAACGTTTTCACGGCGTGCGCCGGGACGTGCGGCAGAGATAGCATCGGCAGCCTGAACAAGGCAAGCGACAACAGTCTTAGCCTCAACATCACCGTGGTGGGCATGAATAGCGTGAATAACTTTTTCGTTTTCCTTATACTTACGTGCGTACTCAACACCAAGCTCGATATGAGAGCCGTCGAGAGAATGGTCGAGTGCCTTACCGATATCGTGAAGAAGACCTGCACGCTTTGCAAGCTTGACGTCTGCACCGATTTCGGCAGCCATAAGACCTGCAATATAAGAAACCTCAAGTGAATGGTCAAGTACGTTCTGACCGTAGCTGGTACGGTACTTCAGGCGGCCGAGAATCTTGACAAGCTCGGGATGAATACCGTTGAGACCTGCATCGAGAACAGCTCTCTCACCTGCCTGCTTGACTGAGTGCTCAACCTCTTTAACAGCCTTATCGTGCATCTCTTCAATACGAGCGGGATGAATTCTGCCGTCGGAAATAAGCTTTTCGAGTGTAAGTCTTGCCTCTTCACGGCGAACGGGATCGAAGCATGAAAGTGTGATTGCTTCGGGTGTATCGTCGATAATAAGGTCAACACCTGTAATTGTTTCGAGTGTACGGATATTACGACCCTCACGGCCGATAATTCTGCCCTTCATCTCATCATTGGGCAGGGCTACAACAGAAACGGTAGCCTCGGATACCTGCTCTGCAGCGCAACGCTGTATTGCAGTTGCAACGACCTCACGAGCCATTGCGTCGGACTCTTCGCGGAGTGACTGCTCGTACTCAAGGAGCTTGAGAGCCTTTTCTCTTGCAAGGTCGTCCTCAAGTGATTTGAGAAGGTAATCTCTTGCCTGCTCTTTGGTGTAATTTGAGATTCGCTCAAGCATTTCAAACTGACTGCGCTTGATAGCCTCGATTTCTTCGAGCTTTGCATCTGCAGCCTTGATTTTTCCGCTGAGTATCTCATCCTTCTTTTCGAGGTTGTCAGACTTCTTGTCAAGCAGCTCTTCACGCTGCATGATTCTTCTTTCCTGCTTCTGAACCTCGGAGCGTCTTTCTCTCAGCTCCTGCTCGGTAGCTGTACGCTCTTTGTGGATAGCATCCTTTGCTTCAAGAATTGCTTCTTTCTTTTTGGATTCAGCCTGGGCAATAGCGTTGTTGATTATGCGCTCTGCCTCCTGGCTTGCCGAGCCGATTTCAGCTTCGGCAACTTTACGCCTATGTAAACCGCCGAGAATGAAGCAGATAACGCCTGCTACAACTGCGGCAGCAACAATCAATGCGATTGCTAAACCTATTTTTATCATTTTTTGAATTTGCACCTCCTTAACAAAAAATTTTCAAACAAATGAATAAAAAATTATAAAGCATAAATCACGGAGAAAGCAGTAAATATCAGCTTGTGTTTCGCCGCGAATAGTACTGCAAATAGGTGTAGAAGCATATACACCTACATTTACACACTACATAGTGTATATTATAACTTTTTATTGTCCGTGTCAAGTTTTTATACATATTTTAATAAAAATATAAACAATATAATATTGAGTTTGCACAATTTCAAAAATATGGTATAATAACTCCGCTTAAACATACACTCTGCATCGACTTTTAAGCAAAGCTTATCCGCTATCGAACAGCCCGATGACATTGTATTTCAATAAAACCTGTATGATTTGTGTGCTTTTTGACAGTTGTGTATGAGGCTCTGCCCATTGATACACTACATATTGTGCAACATTCCAAAACAGATAAAAAAATCAAAAAATGCTTGACCTGACCCTCTTATTTGTGGTATACTCGCTGTACCTCTGTAAGAGGGTTATTTTTTTGTACCCTTCTTTTGAGGGAGGCAATTTTAAAAATGGAGGTGCCGAATTATGGCCGGAGACGCAAGAGTAAAAGTTACTCTCTCCTGCACTGAGTGCAAACAGCGCAACTACAACACAATGAAAAACAAGAAAAACACACCTGAAAAGCTGGAGATGAACAAGTACTGCAGATTCTGCAAGAAACACACACTCCACAAAGAAACAAAATAAGCGGGAGGTTAAAAAAATGGCAAAGGATCAGAACTCCGAGGCAGCAAAAAAGGTTGCCGATGCCGAAAAAGCCTCAAAGAAGTCCGCTAAGAAGGACGGCAAGCCGAACATAATCGTTCGTATAGCAAAAGCTATTGCAAAGTTCTTCAAAGACCTTAAGGGTGAAAACAAGAAGATAGTTTGGCCCAACGGCAAAACTGTTCTTAAGAACACAGGTATCGTTCTTATAGTAGTCCTTGTCGTCGGCGTGCCGATCTGGCTTTTTGACTGGGGTGCATCAGAGGGTCTCAATGCTCTCCTTGCAATTGAACCCAAAGCAACAACCGAGGCTGTCACAGGCGAAGTTTCCACAACAGCAAACTCAGCAGTCAAGCCCACAACTCCTGCTTCTACAGCAGCAACCACAACACAGGCTGATGCTGAAGCAACAACAGCTGCTCCTGCAACAACTGTTGCACAGTAAGCTTACCGGAGGATAACAATGGCTGATGATGCAAAATGGTATGCTATCCATACCTATTCAGGATATGAAAACAAAGTAGCCGACAGTATCCGTAAAATCGTCGAAAACCGCAGCATGCAGGAAAGCATCCTCGATGTATCCATTCCGACAGAAATCGTCACTGAGATACGTGAGGACCAGAGCACTCGCGAGGTTGAGCGTAAGCTCTTCCCCGGTTATGTGCTTGTCAAGCTCGCCATTAATTATGACGAGGATGACCAGCCCAAGATGAGTGACGAAACCTGGTATGTTATCCGCAACACCCGTGGTGTAACGGGATTTGTCGGCCCCGAGAGCAAACCTGTTCCGCTTAAGGAAGAGGAAGTTCTCAAACTCGGCGTTGAAAAGCGCTCCATCGAGGTCAGCTATGAGGTTGGCGACACAGTCAACATTATGGACGGCATTATGGACGGCTTCAGCGGCGTAGTACAGGAAATCGACCTTGAAAACAATATGGTCAAGGTTACTGTTTCCGCTTTCTTTGGCAGAGAGACTCTTGTCGAGCTTGAGCTTGATCAGGTCGAGCCTGTCACAGACTAATTTATTTTCGGTAATATCGGGTTATTACCCGTGTTATGGGGCTTCGGTCCCGTGGGAGGAGCAAAATCTTTCTTAGTGCTCCGCTCAACCACAATTTTGGAGGTGCAAACTAATGGCTCAGAAGGTAGTCGGCTTTGTAAAGCTGCAGATCCCCGCCGGTAAAGCAACACCGGCTCCGCCCGTTGGTCCCGCACTTGGTCAGCATGGTCTTAACATCATGTCTTTCACCAAGGAGTTCAACGAGAGGACAAAGAACGATATGGGTCTTATCATCCCTGTCGTTATCACTGTTTACGCTGATCACACATTCAGCTTCGTAACCAAGACTCCCCCCGCTGCTGTTCTTATCAAGAAGGCTTGCGGTATCGAGAGCGGTTCGGGTGTTCCGAACAAGACAAAGGTTGCAACAATCACATCAGAACAGATCAGAAAAATCGCCGAGCAGAAGATGCCCGACCTTAACGCTGCAACAATCGAAACAGCTATGAGCATGATAGCTGGTACAGCTCGCAGCATGGGCGTCACTGTCGTTGATTAATGCTCGGGAGGTTTGAATAATGAAACACGGTAAAAAGTATATTGAAAGCGCAAAGCTTGTTGACAGAGCAAAGCTCTACGATCCCGAAGAGGCTCTTGAGCTCGCTATCAAGTCAGCAACAGCTAAGTTCGACGAAACAGTCGAAGTACACATCCGTCTCGGTGTTGACTCACGTCACGCTGACCAGCAGGTCAGAGGTGCTGTAGTTCTTCCCAACGGTACAGGTAAGAGCGTTCGCGTTGCTGTATTCGCAAAGGGTGCAGACGCAGACGCAGCTGCAGCTGCAGGTGCAGAGATCGTCGGTGCAGAAGATCTCGTTGCAAGAATCCAGGGCGAAGGCTTCATGGATTTTGACGTTTGTATCGCAGCTCCCAACATGATGGGTCTCGTTGGTCGTCTCGGTAAGGTCCTTGGTCCCCGTGGTCTTATGCCCAGCCCCAAGGCAGGTACTGTTACACCCGACGTTGCTAAGGCTGTTGAAGAAGCTAAGGCAGGTAAGATCGAGTACAGACTCGACAAGACAAACATTATGCACTGCCCCATCGGTAAGGCATCATTCGGCACAGAGAAGCTTGCTGAAAACTTCAACACACTTCTCGACGCTGTTATTAAGGCTAAGCCCGCTGCAACAAAGGGTCAGTACATCCGTTCCTGCGTTGTTGCTTCAACAATGGGCCCCGGCATCCGTATCAACCCCACAAAGGTTGGTTAATTTAAAAAAACACTTGACAAAGTGTTGACTATATGATATTATAGTCAAGCTGTTCCAAAGACAGCAGGCGCAGTTAAACTGCATAAAGGTTTCACACCACCTGCCGAGGATGAAGCTAACAAAACAATTTTTCTGTTGTTTTCTGCAGCTCTGTCCTCCAATCGGTGGGCAGAGCTTTTTTGATATTTATATTTTTCGGAGGTGAATCCACAATGCCAAGCGCAGCAGTTCTTGAACAAAAGAAGCAGGCAGTCGCTGCACTCGCCGAAGAACTTAAGAATTCTTGTGCAGGTGTTATCGTTAACTACAGCGGTATTTCCGTTGCTGACGACACCAAGCTCCGTAAGGAACTCAGAGAGGCTAACGTTAAGTACACAGTTGTTAAGAATACACTCCTCAAGCTCGCAGCTCAGGAAGCTGAGATTGCTATCCCCGAGGAAGTTCTCAACGGTACAACTGCTCTCGCAACAAGTGCTGATGACTATGTTGCAGCAGCTCGCATCCTTTCCAAGTATGCAAGCACAAGCAAGACTTTCGAGGTTAAGAGCGGTTATCTCGATAAAGAGATCATCAGCCTCGACAAGATTGACAGCCTTGCAAAACTTCCCAGCAGAGAGATCCTTCTTGCTACAGTTTGCAACGCTTTCAATGCTCCCATCTCAGCTTTCGCACGTGCTATTCAGGCTATCGTCGATAAGGACGGTGCTCCCGCTGAGGAAGCTCCCGCAGAAGCTTAATCTGTAAAAAACACTAAAAACTATTTATTAAATTTGTTAACGGAGGTTATTACCATGTCAGAGAAGATTACTTCTATCATTGAAACACTTAAGGGCCTCACAGTTCTCGAGCTCTCCGAGCTTGTACACGCTGTTGAGGAAGAGTTCGGCGTATCCGCTGCAGCAGCAGTTGCAGTAGCAGCTCCCACAGAGGCAGCTGCAGCAGCAGAAGAGAAGACAGAGTTCGACGTTATCCTTGCAGAGGTTGGCGCAGAGAAGATCAAGGTTATCAAGGTTGTCCGTGAGGTAACAGGTCTTGGTCTTGCAGAGGCAAAGGCAGTTGTTGACGGTGCTCCCAAGGCTGTTAAGGAAGCTGTTTCTAAGGACGACGCTGAGGCTATCAAGGCTAAGCTTGAAGAAGTCGGCGCAAAGGTTGAGCTTAAGTAAGTTAATTTCAATCAACATAAAAAGAGCGAACTCGCAAGAGTCCGCTCTTTTTTCTTTTCGCTGTATATATTATTCATATATAACATTGAAAACACATCGTTTTACTCAGATAAATATACTCCTGATCATCCATATAAGTCCTTCTTTTTTATACAAATTATGTGTAATATCAGAAACACTTCCCGTAAGCAGATTATCAAACACACCGTAGCCGCCTGCCTCACCGACAACAAGCACAGAGTTTTTCGTGTCACCTCTGAATCCTGTGCGGAAGTTAGTTACAACCGAGTTGAACTTGCCGTCTGTTTCAAAAGCTATCTCTCTGCCGCCTGCCGCTGAATACCAGAAGCAGAAGCAATTATCATATATGCTTGACCTTGTGCCGACAATACGGAACGCAATACAGAACTGGTCACTGTAGCAGAAATCGTATACATTATTGCCGCCTTCATCAAGGAAACCGCAGCTGTTCTCATAATCCGTATAATCTGAGTAATAAAGCGGATGAATGTTACGAAGTGAATTTGCACACGACTTGAGATAAACGCCCGTAAATACATTACCGATACGTATATTTGTAAATGTATTATCAAAGCCCTCTACAAAGATTCCTATTGAATCCGTGCCGCCCGTACCAATGATATTTATATCACTTATATCCGCATCCGACGAAGAGCTGTTGGCTCCGTATTTGACGTGGATACCGATGGGGGTATGCTTTATCGAAACCTTTTGTATCATAGTTTCTCTGCCGGAATCAATGCTTATTCCGTTCGCTTTACCCGAGCCATCAATAATTCCGCCTGTCAGAGAATAGTTACTGCCCGGGGTATGAGTATCGTTTGCCGCATCCTTACCGCCAAGGCGTATCATTGCCTCATCGCTTGACCAATTCTCGGCAGCACGGATTACAGCATAGTTTGAAAGTTGAAGGTCAACACTCTTCCTCGGGTCTGCAGGTGTGCAAATAGGCTTGCTGATTAGGTATATACCGTCGGGAAAATATATTGTACGGTTCGGATTTGCATCAATCACGGCCTGCAAAGCATCCGCAACGTCTGTCTTGCCGTCATTCGGCAAATAGTCGGTAACTATAACATAACCGAGTGCCGAGGTTGCACCGACATTTACTGGCGAAGCAGCCGCCTGCTCTGCAACCTCAATCGCTGATTCAAAATCGTTTTCCATCGCAGCTATTTCATTGTAATATTCACCGTAGCTGAAGGAATAATCCTCACCGCCATGTCCGAAAATGCTGAGTGCAGTTACCGCAACAATAGTAACAGCAAGCACAGCAGCCGCGAATTTAACAAATTTTTTCATTGTAGTGCACCTCTTTTATTTTGATTTTTATATGTAAGATTGTACATAAACACAGCCGCAACTATGGCACAAACACCGCTTATCAGCTTGCCTGCGATAACCGCCCATAAGAATCGCTTATCAAACGACATCGTAAAAGCAAGGTGGTCGCCGAAAACGAATGAAGCTGATACGGCAAAAGCCATATTCATCATTCTTCCCTTTGCGTTCATTTTTTCCGCCATTTCAAAGGTAGGTATGCTGTTTGCGAGTGAAGATATAAAACCAAGCACCGAAGTTTCATCAACACCGATTTTCTTGCCTGCAGCGGCAAAAATCTTGCCGAAAATCAGTGATATAACCTTAATCAGCGGGAATACGCCTGCAAGAATAATCGCAACATCGGCAACGATTGCAAACGCATCCTTAACAGGGCTCATATAAGGAATCAGGGTCTTACCCGTAAGGTGGCTGAAAATACCTGCGGCAAGACCGACGGTAATTACAACCATAACAAAGCTGCCTATAAGTCCGAAAATCTTACGGCAAAGGTCGGGCTTCAGAACAAGACCTATGCAGGTTATAACCGCAACTATAAGCACGGGCAGGAGATTCAGCATCAGCTTACCAAAACCTACACCAAGCATAAGTCCCGACACGATACAGCCTACCGGCATAGTAGCAATACCGCAGAGGATACCGCTGAGCACATCCTTGTGGTACTCTTTTTTAATCATTTTAAGAGCTACCGGCACTGTAAAGCAAACTGTTGCACCAAGCATTGAAGCAACGACAAGGCCGTTGAAGCCGCCGAGGATTTCGTCGCCGGCAAGTGCTGACGAGATTGCCGCACCGCCCATATCGTTTGCAATAAAACTGCCGATAAATGACATATCAATGCCCGTAGCCGCCGACACAGGCGCAAACACGGGCTCTAACAGTTTTGCAACAGAGGGTGCAATACATATCATACCAACCATAGCGAGTGACAGCGTACCCGAAGCCACTATACCTTTTTCAAATTCTTCACCGAGTTTGAACTTGTTGCCGATTATTCTGTCAACCGCACCGATAATTGCAAACACTGCAAATATCCACTGTAAAATATCCATTATTTTCTCCTGATAGTAATTTCTTCGGGTGATGTAATTACGGGCTCACTACCCTGCTTCATTTCTACTGTTATATCACCATAAGGTGTCGGCATCTCTACTTTTGCGTGCTCAAGGCCAAGCAGGCTCGGTGAAAAAGCAACCTCTTCAAATGCAGGTTTAATCATCTCAAATCCTGTCAAAGCCTTGGGCAGTGACCAGAGCGGAGTGCCGCCCCATGCGTGAGAATGGTCAAAGCTGTAAGTCGGCTCGGGTGCAATAAAGCCCTCAACAAGCCCTTTCGGACATTCGGCAACGGGAACCTTCCAACGCTCCAGCACCTTGAGTGTATACTCATCACGCAAGCCGTTTGAGTAAATTGCTTCGAGCAGATAGTGCGCAAAATACGGCTGATAGTCACCGGGTATTTCGTCGCTCATAATTTTATGTATTATAACTCTTGCAGTTTCTCTGTCACAAATTCCGACATATGCGGCAAGAATATTTGACTGCTTCAGATAATATCTCTTTTCAACGTTTGCAACCATCCATTTCCAGTCGCTGAAATCGCCCTCGCTCGGTGTGTTAAGGCCTTCAAAATACATTCCTTTTTCACTGTCGAAAAGCTGTGAATTAATTGCAAAGCGCAAAGTGTCTCTCTTTTTAAGGCAATCCTCAGTCATAGCTGATTCACCGAGAATACTGTAAATTTCAGCAGCCGCACCGAGTGCCGCAAAATAGTAAAGATTAAGGCAGGTCTGACCAAGTGCCTTAGGCGGATGATGCATTGATATTTCATCAATATAAATCCAGTCCACAAACATAAAATCGGGCGAAGTTTCGATAAGCTGAGTATCACCGATATATGTTTCAAACAGTCCGAGCAGCATAATCAGTGCATCCTCGCATTTTTTGAGCAGCTCTTTGTTGCCCGTAAGCTTATAAACATCGAGCAGCATCCTAACCCAGATAAGGCTGTAGGTTGTATGGAACATTCTGCCGCCGTTGTTGCGTATAAGCTCTGCCGTACGGAGCAGGTCAAACTCTGCAAGGCGCATATCGCCGAATGAAAATACAGTCATAAGGCTTTCAATATAGTAGTCGCCCGTACAGGCAAGCGGCTCGCAGTGCTTCGGGCTATCAAGGTGAAGTGTCTGACGGCAGACTTTAAGAGTATGTCGGCAGGTGTCAAGCACCTGATTTAGTGCCGCATCGTTTGTATATATAACAGCTTCTTTCTCTACGGGGTAACAGCTTGTAATAAATCCGAATTCAAACTCACAGCCACTATCATCACCACATTCAATTTCAGCAATCATCTCACCTGCACTGTGCATATAAAAGCTTCTGTATTCGCCTGCACCTACAAAGTTGACAGACTCAGACGAACCGCTTTCCGTAGTTTCACGGCAGATTATTTCAGCCATTACGGATGCATCGGCCTTTGCAAAAACATAGCCTGCATATATTTTGTCAAGCTCAAAGGTAACGGTTTTCTTTTCACCGGGAGCCAGTGTAATTTTAGTGCTCATTTTGCTTTCGGTGCAAACAGGAATCGGAGCAGTTTCGGTATGCCAGAGGTTAAATATCTCCTCGGCATTTACATATTCGTCGGGTACTACTGTCGAATCAAACTTACGCGACTGCGTATAAGACCCGTTAAAACGCACAAGCCACGAATTATCAGTATTTATTACGGTCTTTGTACCGTCGGCAAACCTGATTTCTGCAGCAAGCATAAATCCGCCGTGTCCCTTGGAAAATTCAAAGCCTCTGTCAGGTTTCATCCTGACCCTTGCGAAAAACTCAAGCACATCGGAATCAGGATTAATTTCGGTTTCATACGCGTAATAATAGTTCCTCGGCTTTTCGTTGCCGAGAAAGTCACCGCCTACCGAAGCGGGACCCGTAGCATAAAACTCACCGTTTATATAAAGCTGAAACGCTGTGTCTGCGCTGAATCTCAGTTTTGCCGAAGCAATCCTTTTTCCGTAAGCGTATTCCCTCTTAAACTCTGCAACAGTAAAAATACCGCTATTGTCATCGCCAAGGTCGCTGTAACAGCAACACTGCCTGTCGGGATATTTACCCTCAGGCAACCATATCCATTTTTCACACAGCATTTTTATTACCCCTTTTTTAAGAAATCTTATATTAATTCTATCAAAATATGCCTGAATTTTCAACTTAAAAGCCCTTAAATACAGATTTTTTATATTAAAACAAAATAAAAGCAAAAATTTTTCGGTTTTTTTGAAAAATACTCTTGACTTATTTGTTTATTCGTGGTATATTAGTCGAGCGTTAAGTTCGCTGGTGTAGCTCAGTTGGTAGAGCAGCTGATTTGTAATCAGCAGGTCGGGGGTTCGAGTCCGTCCACCAGCTCCAACGCTTTTTTATTGAGAAAAGTCAATATGGGTAGGTTCCCGAGTGGCCAAAGGGAGCAGACTGTAAATCTGCCGTCGACGACTTCGGTGGTTCGAATCCACCCCTGCCCACCAAACACAAATAATCCGAACTTTGTCATTTCAGGTGACACGTTCGGATTTTTT
>JAFXCH010000034.1 GCA_017516485.1 Clostridia bacterium | reverse complement strand
TCTTAATTCTTTTATTTCTTTTTCATATTGCTTGATGTGTCTGTATTTTCCGGGCATAAAAATTCCTCCTATGATAGTTATCTTAATTCTACCATAGGAGGGTGTTTTTTTCATTGTACGTTTTTTACGGTCCTGTGCAGTTTTTTGTTTTAATTATCAACTTTTAAAATACTCTTTAATTCTTTCAAATGTTTCTTCACTTATAACGTGTTCCATTTTGCAGGCATCGGCTGAGGCGGTTTCTTCGCTGACACCTATAGTGCATAGCATTTTAGTCAGAATCGTGTGTCTTTCGTACATATTTGCCGCAACATTCAGCCCGTCCTTCTCAAGCGTTATATGTCCGTCATCATCAATATTGATATATCCGTTATCCTTAAGCAAGTTTACGGCCCTGCTGACGCTTGGCTTTGAATAACCGGTGTAGTTGGCAATATCTATCGAACGCACAAAATTCATTTTTTGCGAAAGAATATATATGGTTTCGAGATACATCTCGCCCGATTCAAGTAATTGCATAATTTTCTCCTGACAATTTATATTTGTTTGAGTACATCAAAGGCTTCGCGGGCTTCTTCAAAGAAATCCTCGCTTCTTCCTTCAAGGGAAATAAGTCCGCTTGCATACTCTGCTTTTTTGAGCATTTCAAGAAAAGCCTTGTAATCCGTTGTGTCGCCGAATTTCGGCAGCTTTCTTTCGTTATTGGCGTTTGCAATGTGGATGTGCTGAATATAACCCTTGTAATTCAGTATGCTCTCCAACGGCTCCTTTTCGGTATCAAAGTGATACATATCGATAAGCAGCTTTACTTCCGGTACGTTTGCGGCCTTGCAAATTTCGAAGCCTCGTTTTGCGGTCGTGATAATATTACACTCTTTTCTGTTAAGTGGCTCAATAGCACATACAATACCGTGTTTTCTCATATAAGGTGCTATGTGTTCGGCACATACTCTTACAAGCTGTTCGGTTGCAGTATTGTAATCCCAACCGTCAGGGCAACGGCGTGAGCCGCTGCTGCCGAAAACAACTGTTTGTCCGCCGATTTTTGAAAATTTTTCGGCGGCGCAGTCAAGATACTCGTCAATAGTAGAATAATCCACTTCTGGTCCCACCAGCTTTATTTCTCCGGGAAACATACAGTTAGCGGTAAGGCAGGGGAGATTTTCTTCCTTTGAAAAAGCAATAAAATCATTTAATGCCTCGTCTTCTGCCTTGGATATATCACAGAAGTTTGCTTCGATGTATTCTGCTCCGGCTTTTTTTGCCAGGAGCATTTTTTCTTTATCACGGAATGACGTGCATATACCGAATCTGAATTCAGACATAATATCAACCTCAAAATTTAATGTTTATAATATAATAACTTAATTTACTTAAACTTTCAACCGCTTTTGATATTTTCAATTAGAAAAAAATCAGTATAATTTGTGTAAAATACCAAATATTGTTTTAGGGTATTGACGAACACAAAATATGCGATATAATGTATAGGCGTGTTAAAAGGGTACAATATATTGTTTGGAGGCGGAATTAAGTGATTATTTACGGTTTACAGAAACTGTCGCTGCTGGACTATCCCGGTAAAACAGCGTGCACTGTCTTTACAGGCGGCTGCAACTTCCGCTGTCCGTACTGCCATAATGCATCTCTTGTAGTAGGTCTTAACGAGGTTGAGCCTGTTGATAACGATACATTTTTTGCCTTTTTGCATAAACGCAGAAATATTCTTGATGGTGTTTGCGTTACCGGCGGCGAACCGCTGCTGCAGCCTGATATTGAAGATTTTTTCAGAGAAATCAAGAAACGCGGTTATTGCGTAAAGCTTGACACCAACGGCAGCTTTCCCGAGATGCTCAAACACCTTGTTGACGAAAGGCTCGTTGATTACGTTGCGATGGATATTAAAAACTCACCCGAAAAATACAGCCTTACGGCAGGAATATCCGAGCTTGATTTTTCAAAAATCAATGAAAGCGTTGAGTTTTTGCTGAGCAGTGCTGTTGATTACGAGTTCAGAACAACAGTTGTTAAAGAGCTTCATTCCAAGGATGATTTTGCCTTAATAGGCGAGTGGATAAAAGGTGCAAGGCGCTATTTTATTCAGTCCTTCACCGATTCTGGTGATATTCTCGGCGGCTCTTTTTCTGCTTACGGCAAAAACGAGCTTGAGGATATAAGGGATTTGATGAAGCAATATGTGAGTGAAACTCAAATACGCGGAATCTGACACTATATATCGTATTTGTGTTTTTAAATCAGCTTAAAAAATATCAATATATTGTGTGTTTTTCTATTGACAACACCACAATATGGTGATACAATCATTTTTGCACAGTAAAAGTGGGTATATTATGCCCGTATAAAATTTTTTAAGAAACGGAGAACGACCAATGTATCAGGTTATCAAGCGTGACGGTCAGATTGCTGAATTTGATATAGCCAAAATCAGCGCTGCCATTACCAAGGCTTTTGAAGCCAACAACAAGCAGTACAACCCCAATATTATCGATTTATTAGCTCTCCGCGTAACCGCTGATTTTGAAGCCAAAATTAAAGATGGCAAGGTCAGCGTTGAAGACATTCAGGACAGCGTTGAGTCTATCCTCATTCAGGCCGGTTACGGCGACGTTGCAAAGTCCTATATCCTTTACAGAAGACAGCGTGAGAAAATCCGTAATATGAAGTCAACTATCCTTGACTACAAGGAGCTTGTCAACAGCTATGTCAACGTTACGGACTGGCGTGTTAAGGAAAACTCCACCGTTACTTATTCTGTAGGCGGACTTATTCTGAGCAACTCCGGTGCTATTACAGCTAACTATTGGCTCAGCGAAATTTATGACGATGAAATTGCAAACGCACACAGAAATGCAGACATTCATCTTCATGACCTTTCTATGCTTACAGGCTACTGCGCCGGTTGGTCGCTCAAGCAGCTTATTCAGGAGGGTCTCGGCGGAATTCCCGGCAAGATTACTTCTTCTCCTGCAAGCCATCTTGCAACACTCTGTAACCAGATGGTTAACTTCCTCGGTATTATGCAGAATGAGTGGGCAGGTGCACAGGCATTCTCATCCTTCGACACCTATCTTGCACCCTTTGTTAAGGTTGATAATCTTTCATACCGCGACGTTAAGAAGTGTATTGAATCCTTTATTTACGGCGTAAATACACCCAGCCGTTGGGGTACTCAGGCTCCTTTCTCAAATATTACCCTTGACTGGACCGTTCCCAACGACCTTAAGAATCTTCCTGCAATTGTCGGCGGTAAGGAGATGGATTTCACCTACGGCGACTGTAAGAAGGAAATGGATATGGTCAACCGTGCCTTCATCGAAATTATGATTGAGGGCGATGCAAACGGCAGAGGCTTCCAGTATCCCATTCCCACATACTCAATCACAAGAGACTTTGACTGGTCCGAAACAGAGAACAACAAGCTGCTCTTTGAAATGACCGCAAAGTACGGTACACCCTACTTCTCAAACTATATCAACAGCGATATGGAGCCCAGCGACGTGCGCAGTATGTGCTGCCGTCTTCGCCTTGACCTTCGTGAGCTTCGTAAGAAGTCCGGCGGCTTCTTCGGCAGCGGCGAAAGCACGGGTTCAATCGGCGTTGTAACCATCAATATGCCCAGAATTGCATATCTTGCCGACAGCGAGGAGGAATTCTACCGCCGTTTGGACAAGATGATGGATATTTCCGCACGTTCGCTTAAGATTAAGAGAACAATCATTACCAAGCTCCTCGACGAGGGTCTGTATCCCTATACCAAGCGTTACCTCGGCACCTTCAACAACCACTTCTCAACCATCGGTCTTGTCGGTATGAATGAGGCTTGCCTTAACGCAAAGTGGATTGGTAAGGACCTTACAAACGAGCAGGCACAGAAGTTTACTCAGGACGTACTCAACCATATGCGTGAGCGCCTTTCCGACTATCAGGAAATGTACGGCGACCTCTACAACCTTGAGGCTACACCTGCTGAGTCCACTTCCTACCGCCTTGCAAAGCACGATATTTCCCGTTATCCCGAAATCCGTACAGCTAACGAGAACGGTACACCTTACTATACCAACAGTTCACACCTTCCCGTTGGCTATACCTCCGATATCTTCGATGCTCTCGAAATTCAGGACGAGCTTCAGACACTTTACACATCGGGTACTGTTTTCCACGCTTTCCTTGGCGAAAAGCTTCCCGATTGGAAGGCAGCAGCTTCTCTTGTACGCAAGATTGCAGAAAATCACAAGCTTCCGTACTATACGATGTCTCCCACATATTCCGTATGTAAGAACCACGGCTATATAGCAGGTGAGATTTACGAGTGTCCCGAGTGCGGTGAAAAGACTGAGGTTTACAGCCGTATCACAGGTTACTACCGTCCCGTTCAGAACTGGAATGACGGTAAGACCCAGGAATTCAAGGACAGAAAGCTCTACGATATCGCAACCTCCAGAATTAAGAAGAAGGCAGCGGTTGAAGTTGAGCAGGAGGCTGAAGAGGTCTGCGCCTGTGCGGGTGATGCACAGCAGGTGCTTCTCTTTACAACAAAGACCTGTCCCAACTGCAAGCTTGCAAAGAAAACTCTTGATGATGCAGGTATCTCTTATACAGTTGTAGATGCTGAGGAAGAGGTTGAGCTTACAAAGCAGTTCAACGTTTCACAGGCACCCACACTTATCGTTATCGACGGCGAGGATGCACAGAAGTTCATAAACGCTTCCAACATCAAGCGCTTTGCAGATAGCAACAAATAAATAATTAAAAATCGGGCAGAATGTATGAAAACTACACTCTGCCCGTATTTACAGGAGAACAGTATGAATTACGATATTGTTATAATCGGTGCCGGCACAGCGGGACTTACCGCCGCAATTTACGCCGCAAGAGCAGGAAAAAAGGTGCTAATTCTCGAGAATGAAGGTATAGGCGGTCAGATTGCGACCTCACCGAAAGTTGAAAATTACCCCGGTTTTTCCGAAATCAGCGGTATGGAGTTTTCGGACAGACTTTATGAGCAGGCTTCCGCTCTCGGCGTTGAGCTTGAGCTTGACAAGGCTGAAAAGATTACCGATAACGGGGACACCAAAACAGTTAAAACTGAATACGGTGAATTTAGCTGCAAGGCTGTTATAATTGCAACGGGCGTTAAGCACAGACACCTCGGTATTGAGGCGGAAGAAAAGTATATGGGCAGGGGAGTGTCCTACTGCGCAGTCTGTGACGGTGCTTTCTACAAAGGAAAGGATGTTGCTGTTGTTGGAGGCGGTAATTCTGCCGTACAGAGTGCAATTATGCTCTCAAATATCTGTAATAAGGTTTATCTTATTCACCGCAGAGATGAATTTCGCTGTGAAAAGAAGCTCAGCGACGAGGTCAGGGCGATTGAGAATATTGAGCTTGTGCTCAATTCAACTGTTCAAGACCTTAAGGGTGAGGGTAAGCTCACAACCGTTATTACGGAGAATAAGTCCGGTGAAGTAAGAGAAATTAGTGCGGAAGGTCTGTTTGTGCTTGTCGGTCAGATCCCCGAAAACGCTGCTTTTGCCGATATAATTACGCTCGATGACTCAGGCTATATCGTAGCAGGTGAGGACTGCAAGACAAATGTTGAGGGTATCTTTGCTGCAGGTGACTGCCGCACAAAGGCTATCCGCCAGCTCACAACCGCAGCTGCTGACGGCTCTGTTGCTGCGCTTGCCGCCTGCAATATGTAAGCTGAATATAATAATGCACCCTTAGTTTATCACACTCACACATTTTTCCGCATAAAATGGGGAAAACAAATGCGGAGTGATTTTATGATAAACGAGGGTGCTGTATTTTTTCTTGCCGCAAATTCTGCACAAGGATTTTTTTCGCTTTTTAACGAATTATATGTTCCAGACGACGGGTGGAAGGCTTATATTATAAAAGGCGGACCCGGCACGGGCAAGTCGGGGCTTATGAGAAAGCTTGCCAAAGCAGCTGAGGATAGGGGATATGCAGTAGAGCGAATCATTTGCTCAAGTGACCCCGATTCGCTTGATGCAATAATTATTCCCGAAAAAAAGCTGTGCTTTGCGGACGGTACTGCACCGCACGTTATGGAAGCAAAATACCCCGGTGCGGTTGAGGAAATAATAAATCTCGGTCAATTCTGGGACAGTAAAAAGCTTGAAGGCAACAGGGAACATATAATAACCCTGACCAATTGCAATAAGGCTTTACATTCAAAAAGTGCAAAATACGTCAGCGCTTATTATCAGACACTTTCTGACAGTATGAAAATTAATAAATCAGCAATTGATAATAAAAAGATTGAAAATTTTGCTTCAAGGTTTATTGCACGCAATTGTCAGTGCTCAAACCGTATGGGTATGCAGAAAAACAGGCTTATTAACGGTATTACTCCAAAAGGATACGTTACACTTTTTGATACCGCAAAGCATTATTGCGACAGGATTTATTCTGTAAACGACGAAGATTTCTACGTCTCATCCGTACTTATGGAGGCCTTGCGACGTTGTGCTGTTTCAAACGGTGTTGACGTTATTTCTTGTCTGAATCCTTTGTCACCGCAAGGAAATCCGCTCCATATAATTTTGCCCAAAGAAAGAACAGGCTTTTTTACAAGCAATTCTTTACAGAATTTCAAAAGCATTGCATATAAGAACATTAATACAAGCCGTTTCGTGAACAAAGATATTATTTCTGCACACAAGCAAAGGCTGGTCTTCGACCGAAGGGTTTCCTCGGAAATGCTGTCGGAAGCAGTAAAACTCCTTGAAAAGGCAAAAAAAGTTCACGATGACCTTGAAGCCGATTATATCAAGGCTATGAACTTTGATGAACTGAATATTTTTGCAGATAAGCTGATTGAATCATTATTTTAATTACTGCACAAAAAGAGGAATGCGGTTTGCATTCCTCTTAATCATTTTTTCTTGAATATAAAATCCAAAGCCTTATGTACCGACTTTTCTATTACCCCTTTTGCTTCGGGGATAACCGGATTTCCCGAGTTAGCCTTTAATTCTTCAAATTTAGCAACTAAAACATCGTTCGCATACTCTGTGCTGTAGTATTTTTTTGTTTTATATGCTTTTTTTAAGCTCGGTATTGTAAAAAACAAAAGTATTAAAACTCCGGCAAAAATAAAACCGATATCTTTAAATATAAGCATAAGTATCAGAAGGATAATATTAATCGGCATACCCGAAACTAAAGCTATGTAACAAAACAAACTCTTTTTATGGGCTTTTACAGTATCAGTCAATTCATACGACAGATTAGTGATTTCCGCGTTGTTACAATCAATATAAACAGAATCATAAATATATCCGTTATCATCGTCACGGTGTTGAAGGTCTTTAAAAGTTACAGAGCAATCTGTCGTTGAAGCAGGAATATAAAACGATGCATTGCAAACAAGAGAATTTATGACACTTTCTTCACTGACAAATCCGTCAATCAGAGCAAAAAGCCAGTTGATTAACACCTTGTTTTTTTCTATAACCAAAACCTTAACTATCAGATTATTATCAGAAACAGATACGGAAATACTCTCGTCTTTATTAAGCGTATATTCTTTATTATTAATTATGAATCTGATTTGATTATATGAAGTACGGTTAGTTATATTAACGTTCATATTACCTACCATTACCTTTCAGCCATTCAACAGATTGCTTAAGGCTTTCAATTGTTTTTGTTTCAATTACAACTCGGCAATTATTGGCATTTGCAATATCAAGAAAATGTGGAATATCAGCTTCACCGCTTCCAAATGCAAGGTGGTGGCTTTTGCCTACTGCATCGTGCAGATGTATATGCTCAAGCTTGTTTATATGTTGAAATATAAATTCACCGTCAGCGCCGTTTAAGCCGTGGTCGTGGCCCGTATCGTATGTAAGAGCAAAAACAGGGGAATCAAGCATCGTTTCTACGGCTTGCTTTTGAAACGGTTTGAAGCCATTGCAGTTTTCAATACATATTTTAATATCCGAAGCACCGATTTCCTTTTCACACAGTAAAATAAAATCTCTTACAGCCTTTAAATAGTATTCCTTATATTGCTCAAACAAAAATACCCGCTTATCGGGCAGGGTGAAATAAACCCCGTCAGACAAATGCATATTAAGTACGGGTGCTCCAAGCTTTTCAGCAAACTTGACTGTATCTGAAACCGTTTTTAAATATGCATCTGCAACATATCTGTTAAAATCGCAAAAATTGAGGTTTTCATCGAGATGAACGGTATAATATATTCCGTTTTGCCTTGCAAGATTTTTAAAGTGCTCAACATCAATATTTTCCAATTGATATTCGGGCATATTCATATTAAGCTCAATAAAATCCAAGCTGAGTTCTTTTGCCAGAGTAACACATTCATCGATTGATTTGGTTTCAATAAGTGTCGGCATTCCGAAATGCGCCATATTGCTCACCTCATTTTCTGTTATATGAAGTCAACTGAAAATTTTTGATTTCAACCGTGCAGTCATAGTTACCGTGAATTTCAAAACCGATGTTTGTACCGCCGATATAAAAATCCTCAACGCTGACCTCGTAACCGAATGTGTCGGACTTATTTGCCTCTTTTATCGCTTTGGCAATGTGTGGGCTCAGGTCAAGCTCAACGTGTACCCAATCTTCGCTTATATAAGTCTCCCCGTTTCTGTAGAGAGATTTGTTTTTGCCGCCGAAGGTATCTTGGGTTGAAACACAGTAAATCATCTTATTGCTGGCTTCATCAAGTGCCCAGTATGTATCCTGATAACCTCTATCGTCAAACAGATTTACGCCAAACCATATAAATTCCTTCTGACTTACACCGTTCAGGTAAAAATACGCCAAATACTGCGCGGCATTAATGCCTTGGGTATTTGTTGTCGGCTTAAAATCCGTAACACGAATATCGAGAGATAGAACTATTCTGTCGGCCGAGCAGCTATAGAAGGCTTTTTCGGTTTCGGTCATCGAATTATAATCGCAAAGAGGGGACTGCTCAAGGAGTAAATGAGGCCAGCTATATTCTCCTGCCGCTTCACCGCTGTAAATGTTGGCGGCATTAAGCCTCATTGAAACGGATTTTTCTTCCGGATTGAACGTTACAAACTTTGTCAAACCATCGGTAATCGTATATCTGTCGCTTTCAACTCTGTCGTTCCACAGACACGGCCCGGAATTCCATTGTGCAATCATCCAGGAAGGTAATTCTTCATTTTCGCCGTAAGTAAAGCTGCCGAGAGGAACGCCTGCGTTGTTTGCTGCCTGCTGTGAAATGACTGTAAAGCCGTTGGAAAAAGAAGAATCTTTAAACAAATCTCTGCTTTCATAACCGCTTAACGGTAAGCCGAAAACCGAACTCATCCAAAGGCAAAGCATAAATACAAATGAAAGTATTTTATCAATCATAATTGTACCCTCAGCTCTCAGCAACAAGCTCCTTCATCGAGTACATACCAGGTGTTTTACTGCTAATAAAAATTGCGGCGTTGACTGAACCGGTAGCAAAAATTGACTTTGAGCGGGCTGAATGAGAAACGGTGATGATTTCATCGTTTCCTGCAAAAATTACCTCGTGCTCGCCGACGATAGTGCCGCCTCTGACAGCGTGAATACCGATTTCGTTCTTGCTTCTCTTTTCACGCTTTGCGTGGCGGTTATATTCGTAAACGGGCTTATATTCAAGACCCTTGCTCACGCTGTCGGCAAGCATAAGCGCTGTACCGCTGGGTGCATCAATCTTTTTATTGTGGTGTGCTTCTATAATTTCAATATCAAAGCTGCCGCCGAGAACACTTGCGGCTTTTTTTACAAGCTCGCTTACGAGTGAAACACCGATTGACATATTTGCGCTGAAGAATATCGGAATTTGTGAAGAAGCAAGCTGAAGAGAATTAATCTGCTCTTCGCTCAGACCCGTTGTTGCAATAACAGCAGGGGTCTTTGTTTTAAGAGCGTATTTCAGAACGCCTGAAAGGGCAGAGGGGTGTGAAAAATCAATAATAACGTCGCACTCAACATTAATATCGTCTGCATTTCCGAAAACGGGAAAAACGCCGTTGGGAGCCGTGTTTACGTCAAGACCTGCAACGATTGTGCAGTCATCTCTCTCCTCAACACACTTTGTTATAACCTTGCCCATAGTGCCGTTACAGCCGCTTAAAAGAATTTTAATCATAGTCTAATCAGTCCTTATTCATAATTTAACAAATAGCCGGCTCAAAAACTGAACCGGCTGTGACTTTTGGGTTATTTTACGAGACCGTGGCGTGCAAGAGAGGCACGGAGCTTTTCTCTTGCGGCAGCGTTCATAGGAGCAAGCGGCATACGCACGTCACCGACGTTCCAGCCTATCATATTCATTGCTTCCTTAACGGGAATGGGGTTAACGTCAACAAACAAATCGTTGCAAAGGTCAAGGTATTCAAGCTGCAGCTTACGGCTTGCTTCACATTCGCCCTTGAGGTAAAGGTCAGCAATGTCGTGTGCTACCTTGGGAGCAACGTTTGAAAGAACGGAGATAACACCCTTACCGCCGAGAGACATAATAGCTGTAATCTGGTCATCGTTGCCCGAATAAATGTCGAGGTTGTCGCCGCAAAGCGCTGCAATCTGTGCAACGGCGGAAATATCACCGCTGGCTTCCTTGGTTGCAACAATATTGCTGAACTTGGAAAGCTCGTAATAGGTTTCGGGCTTGATTGTCATACCTGTTCTTGAGGGAACGTTATAAAGGATAATGGGGGTGCTTACACGGTCGTTGATGTACTCATACTGTCTGATAAGACCTGCCTGTGAAGTCTTGTTATAGTAGGGGGTAACCATAAGCAGACCGTCAACACCGCTCTTTTCTGCTTCGTTTGAAAGCTTGACGGCGTAATCCGTGTCGTTACTGCCTGTACCTGCAATAACGGGAATTCGCTTTGCCGTGTGCTTAACGGCAAAATCTATTGTTGCGGCGTGCTCCTCATGTGTGAGGGTTGAGCCCTCACCGGTAGTGCCGCAGATGATAATGGCATCTGTGCCGTTTTCAATCTGATTGTCGATAATTCTGCCGAGTTCATCGAAATTGACTTTATTATCCTCGGTAAATGGTGTGATGATAGCAACACCGGCACCGGTGAAAATTGTCTTTTTCATAGTGTGAGATTCCTCCTAAAATCAGTCCATATAACCCTGTGCGCAAAGAAGCTCAGCAAGAAGAACTGCACCGCCTGCGGCACCTCTGAGAGTGTTGTGGGAAAGGCAAACAAACTTGTAGTCGTACTGTGTATCCTCACGAAGACGGCCGATAGAAACAGCCATACCGCCTTCAAGCTCACGCTGAAGCTTTGTCTGAGGCATATTGTCTTCGGTGAAGTAGTTGAGGAACTGCTTGGGAGCGCTGGGAAGCTCAAGCTCCTGCGGTACGCCCTTGAAGCTGTTCCAGATGTCAATAATTTCCTCCTTGGAGGGCTTGTTTTCAAATCTGACGAATACAGCGCCCATATGGCCGTTTGTAACGGGAACACGTATACACTGTGCCGTAAATGCAGGTGCTGTTGCAGGAACGATTACGTTACCCTCAACCTTACCGTAAATCTTAAGAGGCTCGATTTCGGATTTCTCCTCTTCGCCGCCGATGAAGGGAATTACGTTGTCAACCATCTCGGGCCAAGTTTCAAAGTTCTTGCCTGCACCGGAAATTGCTTGATATGTGCAGACGAGCACGTCCTTGACACCGAACTTGTTAAGCGGGAAGATAGCGGGAACGTAGCTCTGGAGAGAGCAGTTGGACTTAACGGCAACGAAGCCGCGCTTTGTGCCGAGTCTCTTACGCTGTGACTCGATAACAGCCGTGTGCTCGGGATTGAGCTCGGGAATAACCATAGGAACGTCGGGTGTGTGTCTGTGAGCGGAGTTATTGGAAACAACAGG
>JAFXCH010000033.1 GCA_017516485.1 Clostridia bacterium | reverse complement strand
TTACAATGCAGCAGAAAATATAATTCAAGCTTCTTTGACTATCGAATCTCTGCTGTTTTTCCTTTAGGTACTTTACCTTCAAGATTCAGCTTTTTTTCAAGAAGTGAAAGAGCCTCAGACGGTGTAACTGCCTTTTCCGTGGCCGTTTCCATAGGACAGAAGCCGTCACCCTTACGGTTGATTATTGCAGGGACTATTTCACCGTAATAATACTTTATGCCGTATCGGTCGAGAACCTCTTTTGCTTTTTCGCTCAGCACAAATGCATAAAGCTCACGGGGTTTAAGAATTGCGTACATAAAAGCTGCCGCCTTTCCAACCACCTTATCGGCACAGTAAAAGTCTTCCATTGTTCTCTTTTCCTTCACCATCAGCACAAGGCTGAGAACACCTCTTATGTGAGAAGTGCATATTTCGTTTTCGTTGCAGTATACAAGACAGCAGTCGTTTGTTTCAAGGTGCTTTTTTGCATTTTTTGTATATTCGTTCATGTTCTCTTCTCCTCTTTACTAACGGATGCTATATAATCATACATTATAGCTGCAATTTATTCAACAACTTTTTCCGTTTTTACCGTTTAAAGTGTTGCTTTTTGCAGAAAACAAGTGTATAATTAATAAATTATAATGGAGAGAAATATCCTCTCCCCGAAAAAACTCTTTGCTTCAATGTAAGCAATTGCTTTTTTCTATAAAACATTCAAAGGAGTTTTTACTATGAGTAAAGTTATTTATACCGAAAACGCACCCGCTGCAATCGGCCCTTATTCTCAGGCAATTGTAACAGGCAACCTTCTTTTCGCTTCAGGTCAGATTCCCATCAACCCCAAAACCGGTGCAGTTGAAGCAGAGGACATCAAAGGCCAGACCAAGCAGGTTTGCGATAATATTGTTGCCGTACTTACAGAGGCAGGCACTTCAATTGAAAAGGTTGTAAAAACAACCTGCTTTCTTAAGAATATGAGCGACTTTGCTGCTTTCAACGAGGTTTATGCAGAGTATTTCACAGGCAAGCCTGCACGCTCCTGCGTTGCAGTTAAGGAGCTTCCCAAGGATGTTCTTGTTGAAATCGAAACAATTACAGAACTCGCTTAAAACCCAGCACTACCACAGAAAGGAGTGACAGTATGATATTATCCGGTGCAGATATAATCGTAAAATCACTCATTGACCAGGGAGTTGAAACTGTTTTCGGTTATCCCGGCGGTCAGATTATCAATGTATACGACTCACTTTACAAATATCAGAATGAGCTCAGGCATGTTCTTACTGCTCATGAGCAGGGCGCAGTTCACGCTGCAGACGGCTATGCAAGAGCAACAGGTAAGCCCGGCGTTGTAATTGCAACCTCCGGTCCGGGTGCCACTAATCTCGTAACAGGTATCGCAACAGCGTATCTTGATTCTGTTCCTCTTGTGGCAATTACCGGCAACGTAATGAGCTCACAGATTGGTACGGACAGCTTTCAGGAAATCGATATTACAGGTATCACCCTCCCGATTACAAAGCACAACTTCTTTGTGGGTGATATAAACGACCTTGCAGACACTATAAGAGAGGCCTTTCGTCTTGCTTCTTCAGGCAGACCCGGACCCGTGCTTATTGATGTACCAAAGGATATTCAGATTGCAAAATGTGAATACACTACGAAAGCTCCGATAACACCCGATGAAAGACAGAGTGCAAAGGATATCAGAATTGAAGCTGCTGCAGAATGTATAAACTCAGCAGAAAAGCCTTACATGTATGTAGGCGGCGGTCTTCTTTCAAGTGAGGCTCAGGATGAAGTTCTCGTTCTTGCAGATAAAATTGACGCGCCTATCGGCTGTTCGATGATGGGACTTTCAGCTATTCCCACCGACCATCCGAGATATCTCGGTATGCAGGGTATGCACGGACACTATGCTTCATCAATGGCTATGCATAATGCAGACGTTATTATCGCTCTCGGTGCAAGATTCAACGACAGAGTTACGGGTGACCGTTCAAAGTTTG
>JAFXCH010000032.1 GCA_017516485.1 Clostridia bacterium | reverse complement strand
TGGTATTGGTGATGTTGGAACAAACGGTTGGGGTTATCACCATAACGACCGTCAGCAGGACGACGAGAAGGTTCAACATAAGCAATGTTCCAGGATTCAGGACCAAGTACGCGCAAGAAAGTGGAGGGGTTCATAGTACCTGCACCCTTTTCCACGTCATAGGGCTGACCAATAATGCAGTTTTGTTTAGCCCAGAAGTTTTGCAATTTCAAAATCATTGTTTGCAAATTCATAGTGTGCCTCCTAATAATTTATTGGAATGACTTAGTTAACAGAAACTCATACGAAAGAGTTAAAAGTACTGGAAGGCAAGGAATAGCGAAACTTGCGCAGCGAAGGCGTACTTGAAGTACGTCGAGCAAACAAGTGAGCTATGACACAGCATAACAGTGCTTATAACGTTTTCGAAAAATAAAAAAGCCCCTGTAACTAATATTAGTTACAGGGACGGTAATTACCGCGGTTCCACCCTGCTTGCAGTGCAATCGCACTGCCGCCTTAATACATATTCTTTTCGCTCCAAAGTGCCCTTCACTTGCTGGTGTCGGCTTTCACCCTCCCGACTCGCTAAGTGCGCAAGCTACTCCTCTTCTTCATAGCTACTGATTAGTATATAACAGTGCTTATATCTTGTCAATATAACACTACAACAACCATAAACAATAAAAATCGTTAGAAGTACTGGAAGGCAAGGAATAGCGAAACTTGCGCAGCGAAGGCGTACTTGGGTACGTCGAGCAAACAAGTAAGCTATGACACAGCATAACAGTGCTTATAACGATTTTTAAATTCCCATCTGGGATAAAAAATTAATACTATTCAACGGCTTATCCGTTTGAAACAAGATAAACTTATAAAGTATTCCTTCTAACTCCATAAGCTCCCCACCCTTTACGGTAAAGGGTTTGGGATTTTTAAAGTCTAAGCTTTTCAAATTAGCGAGCAGTCTGCGAGTACCAACGCTAAACTTCTCCTCCCCTGCTTCGTTGTGGCAATCGTTACAGATAATGCCACCCCGCAAAGGACTGAACCAAGCATCTTCTTCTCCGATGATGCAACCGCACACACCACAAGCTTCTACTTGGGGAGCCAAGCCTACCAAATCAAGAAGCTTCAAGACAAATGACAGCACTACGATGCGAGGGTTACGCTCCTTCAAAAGCAGCAAAGTTTCCTTCACAAGCTCGTACACCTCCGGCTGAGGCTGATGATCTTCCGTAAAGATAGCGGTCAGTTCTGTAACAACTGCTGCGTAAGCCATCTGTTTGAAGTCAAAGGTTTGAGGCATTTCTAAAAGCTCACAGCTTTTCAATTTATCAATGCGCTGTCCCGCAATAACCTCCAAGCTCAGCTGAGCGAAGGGCTGCAGTAAACGACCTGCTACATTCTTGGGATAACGTCCACCATAAACAATGAAGCGGATTTTTCCGTGCTCACGAGTAAAGCAGACCGCGTACTTATCCGCAGTCTGCCAGTTTTTCACATGTAATACAATTGCATCATCACGAAAATCATTACTCATACAGCACTTCCCACACTTCAAAGCAGATTAAAATTCCTTATAACCAAATTGCTTCAAAGCTTTATCTTTATTACGCCAGTCAGCTTTAACCTTTACCCACAGCTCCAAGAACACTTTGCAGCCCAGCAAAGCTTCAATATCCCTACGAGCTTGTTGGCCAATCTTTTTCAGCAGGCTACCTTTAGCACCAATAACGATGCCCTTTTGAGAATCACGTTCTACGAAAATGGTAGCGCGAATATAAACGTCCTCGTTTTCGCGCACCTTGAACTCGTCAACCTCTACTGCAATGGAGTGAGGCACTTCGTCGCGGGTAGAGAGCAACACTTTTTCACGAATCATTTCCGCGGCAATAACACGTTCCGGTTGGTCGGTAATCATATCGTCGGGGAAATAATCGGGTCCTTCCGGCAGATGTTTAGTGATTTCTTCCACCAAGCCGGGGAACTCTTTATCTTCAAGAGCAGAAACGGGTACAACAGCAGCAAAGTTGTACAAAGCAGTGTACTCATTAATGATGTTGAACAGCTTGCTCTTATCCTGCAGCTTATCAATTTTATTGGCAACGAGGATTACAGGAGTCTTAACCTTTTGCAAAAGC
>JAFXCH010000031.1 GCA_017516485.1 Clostridia bacterium | reverse complement strand
GGCGGAAGATGAAAAAATCACCGAGGCAATCAGCTTTATCGAAAAAATTGATTTTGCAACCGTTGCAAAAGAGGCGGTGCAAAGTGTTTTCGATGAACTTCAGATACACACCCAAAACTCTTTCCCGAAAGGAGAATAAACAATGAAAAAAATCTTATCAATCATCCTCTCAATCTTAATGGTTGTGACAATGCTTCCCATGGCGGCCTATGCTGCCACCGGCGGATCTTCCGGTGATGGTGCAAACTTCACCATCAATAACGAAACGCTGACACAAACCTTTGGAATTGAGTCTCATGAGCATGATTGGTCAAATCTGGACGGTGTCTGTGCAGGTGGTTGCGGCTTTGAATGTGCTCATGAAAACTACAACAACGGTGTCTGCATAACCTGCGGCTATATCTGTATGCATAAAAATGTAGCTAATGGTATGTGTCTCGATTGCGATTCAAGCCATAAGTACATTACCTTTCATATGTACGACGTTTATGGTGATGGCTGGAATGATGCTGGTATTATTGTCAGCAAGCTGCTTGCTGATGGTTCATTTAAAGAAATCGGTACCGTAACACTCGAGGAAGGAAGAGACGACACGGACCTTTTCATTATTACCGAAAGTGATATTTATTCACTGAAATGGAAAAGTGGCTCAGCAGACAGTGAAAGCAACTTCGAGGTAATAGATAATGGCAAAACTGTGCTTGAATCAAAAAGATGCGACGACTATTATGATGGTGAAATTCTTTATATTAACTGCGAACACACTTTTGAAAACGGTGTCTGTGAAGTCTGCGGTACTGCATGTACGCATAAAAACGTCGGCGACGGCGAATGCCTTGATTGCGATTTAACAGGTACAATTGTCACCATTAGTATGTTTGATAGTTATGGTGACAGCTGGAATGATGCTAATATTATTATCGGCAAGTTGCTTGCCGGTGGTTCATCTGAAACAATCGGTGTTGCAACACTTCCTAAGGAAGAAGAAGGTACATACAATTTCTTTATAGACAAAAACGATGCTTTTACACTGAAATGGGATAAAGGCAAACATGACGATGACTGCACCTTTAAGGTACTCGTTGACGGCGAAACCGTGTTTGAATCAGAAAACTGTGCTAACTATGAAGACGGCGAAGTTGTCTATACTTACTGCAAACACACTTTTGAAAACTGTATCTGCATATTCTGTGGATATGAATGCACTCACGAAAAATATACAGGTGAAGCCTGCGAAATCTGCGAAATATGCGGTGCAACACTCCACATCGACAAAGACGGCAATGAATACTGTGACGACTGCGATACGCTTATCGGCGCTAAGGTCCTCACATCAGATGGCGTATACCTTTACATCGACGGTGTTAAGGCTGAAACAACCGGTTCAAGACAGCTTTTACCCACAGGTAACTATATTCCGGCAGGTGACATTACAACTTCTTACAATGTATATGTAGATAATGGCGAAAGTGTTACTCTCGATCTTAATGGTTACACATGGTATTCGAATACACTTTCTATAGACGGCGCATTTTCACTTTATGATACATCAGAGAACGAAACAGGTAAAATAGCATCCAATGACGAAGCTTACACCATTAGTGTGAGGGATTACGGTCGATTCAGTCTTTACAGCGGTGCTGTCGAAAATGTAAATGCAGGACCTGATGCCTGTGCAGTGGCTGCGCACGCTAACGTTTCCATAAACCTTTACGGCGGAAAACTCAAAAGCAAAGTTCATCCAGTATACTATTCGCTTTATTCCGATGTTACGGTAAATCTCGACGGTACAGTTTTAGAGTGCGGAGAGAGCCATCCGCAATTTGTGACCGACGGTTACAGTGATGCACCGGCGACATCTGTTATCGATGTTACAGATTATAAAGGCGGAAAGTTAGCTGTTGAAATCGGTAATTCTAACACCACAGATAAAATAACGGTCTTCACAGGTATCAGCAGTGCTCAGGAAGCTGAAAACTATACAGTACAGGATGTATTCGAAGACGATTATTTGAATGTTTCCATAGTAAAAACAGAGTATGACGAAGCAGCAGGTGAGCTGTCTGTTTATTTAGGTGAAAGCACCTTCACACAGCAACCCACATCTGAGAATAATTATACGGTTGATTTCAACACCCTTGATGCTTCCTTCCTGTGGTATGAGATTGAAAACCCCCTTCTCACATCCGATAATGTAACAGCTTCTGCGGTATTCGAAAACGGAAAATGGCTGTGTGGTGCCGGTAAGTATACAAAACTGTTTGCTTTTGATACAAAAGCCGGCGATATTTTAGAAATATCTTCAAATTCTTCTGAGGAGTTTTCTCTCGATATCAACAATGAAGATTGGACACTGGAAGAAAATATCGATATTACAGGAAGCGGAAGCTTTACCGTAAGTGAAGATGCAAAATTAACTGTATGGGTTGACGCATATAACGTATCAGAAGACTTAGAAATAGAATTCTCAATTCTCAGAATTATTGAAGAGCTCGACAGTGAAACAGGAAAAACCTTACAGAATCCTGAATGCTCAAAGACATACTCTTGTCAGGCAACAACAAAAAAAGGTTATGTTTGTTCTTCTGATGCAGTAACCGTTGCACATACCGGCGGTACTGCAACCTGCACCGAACTGGCTGTCTGCTCTGTCTGCGGTGAAAGCTACGGTGAGGTTAATGCTCACGATTGGTCAAACCTTGATGGTGTATGTGCAAACGGCTGCGGCGAGGTATGTCCCCACGAAAAGTACACCAACGGTGTTTGTGACAAATGCGGTTATGCTTGTCCTCACGATAGCTACACCAACGGTGTTTGTGACAAATGCGGTTATGCTTGTCCTCACGATAGCTACACCAACGGCTTCTGTACTGAGTGTGATGACTACGAGCCTGCCGTTGATTCTGACTCTGACGGTTACTACGAAATCGGTAACGCAGGTCAGCTGTACTGGTTTGCAGATAAGGCCAAAAACGACAGGACCAACTATGGCTCTGCAAATGCTATTCTGACCCAAAACATCGTGGTCAATGAAAATGTATTGACTGCGGACGGTAAGCTTAACGGTTTTGGCTCGGATTTCAGAGCATGGATACCTCCTTACGCATACAAGGGCACCTTCGATGGCGCAGGCAAAACCGTCAGCGGTCTGTATTTTGAAGACACGGAAGAAAGAAATGTAGGCTTTATAGGCTATCTTAACGGTGGCACAGTGAAGAATCTGACAGTAAAGGATTCGTATTTTAATGCCTATAGCGCTGTGGGCGGTATTGTTGGTAGTGTTATTGAGGGCACAGTCACCGACTGCTTCAGCAGCGCTACCGTAATTGCCGGGTCTTTGGGTTATGCCGGCGGTATCGCGGGTGAAAACGGTGCCGGTCTTGTGGAACGCTGTGCTAATTCCGGTTTCGTTACATCGGGATATGAGGCCGGTGGTATTGTAGGCTACAATCATAACTATTATGATGATCCCGATCCTGCAATTATACGCCATTGCTATAATATTGGCAGTGTCTCCGGATACACTGTAGGTGGCATTGTAGGCTTTGCAACTCAGCAAATGGGTTCTTCTGTCGAGATAGATAGCTGCTGGGCTGCCTGCGAGCTGAACGGCACAAATAGTGTAGGTGGTCTGATAGGCCATGCCAGTGGTTCAACAATAAGATGTTGTAGTTACGATAAAACAGTTTTCACGGGCAATCCGGTCGGCAAGAAAACAAGTTGTAATACCCTCGACTCCGGATTCAAAAGTACCGAGGAATTCGCCAGTGGCGCTGCTGCTTATCTGTTAAACGGCAAATCATCAGGGGGCTTTTGGAGACAGACTATCGGTACCGACGCTTACCCCGGCTTCAGCGGCGATAAGGTCTACTACGGTTATATCTCCTGTGCGGACAATGCCAAGAAGGTATACACCAACGATGCGACTGCAACAGAAGTAAAGCCGGCGCACAACTGGTCAAATAATGACGGCATCTGTGCTAATGGCTGCGGTTATGAATGTACTCACGTAAGCTACACCGGTGGTGTTTGTGATAACTGTAATTATGAATGTCCTCACGCTTGGGGCGAGGGAGTACTCACAAGACCCACCTTTGAAACAGACGGCTATTACACCTACACCTGTACTCTTTGCGGTCATTCATACACAGAGCCTGCTAAGGAAGCAGATACTACAGCCTTAAACGATGCTTCCATGAAGGTTACTGAATATATTGATAATGATACTCTTACACAGGAAGCAAAGGACGAAATCTATAAGAGCTATAGAGACATTGTTAGGGATAACGGTAGTATTTTCGACGAGTTTGGCTTTGCCCGTGGTGACCTCGTTGAAGAGGATCAGCCTGCAATTAATGCGGTAACCGAAGAACTTCAGAAGATTATTGATGAAGCCGAAGAAAAAATCGCAAGCGGCGAATATGTCAAGGCTGACTACACGGATATCGAAGAAGTAATCAAAGCTCTTGACGAAAAGCTTGTTGATGAAAACGTAACCGACGAAGGCAAGGCAGGCCTTGAAGAAATCAAGAAGCAGCTCGAAGAAATGAAGGCTGACGAAAATACAAGCGAAGCTGACCTTGTAGAGCTTGAAAAGGCTCTCGGTGAATACGAAGAAGAGCTTGACAAGGGAATCGAAGACGGTACACTTGTTAAGATTGACGGTGATAAACTTGTTATCGAATCTAATAAGAAGTTTGCAGAAAAGCTTGAAGCAGAAGGATTGCTTGATGAGTATAAGGATTTCAAAGCTAACCAAAAAGCAACCGATGAAGCATTAGCAGCAATAATGGAAGTAAATGAGCTTCTGTATTCTCTTGAAGGCACTGTAGCTGAAAATGCTGAAAATATTGAAAAGATCAATGAAATGATGGATTATGTATTTACATCATGGGAAAACTGTCTCAGAGGTACTCATAATTTCAATGATTATGAAGTAACATCATCTGCAAAGTGTGAAGTTAATGCAATCGAAACAAGCACATGCTGGTTCTGCGGTGAAACAGACGAAAGAGAAATCGAAGGCACAGCTCTCAGCCACTCCTTCACAAAGTATGAAGAAACAGAAGCTCCCAAGTGCGGCGTTGCAGGTAAGGAAGTAGCTTACTGCGACAACGGTTGTCAGACAACTGACGAAAGAGAAACTCCT
>JAFXCH010000030.1 GCA_017516485.1 Clostridia bacterium | reverse complement strand
ATTCGTTTCCGAATTACTGTTTGAAGTACTTAACTTCGTAAAAGAATCTTCAAGGGTTTGTTCTTTCAATCGTTGTTTAATTTTCAAGGTGCGTTCGGTGTTGCGTTTTAGCCGCAACATTGTGAATTATATCACAACTCATCAGCTTTGTCAACACCTTTTTTCAACTTTTTTGAACTTTTTTCAGTCCGTTGTTCAGTTGTTGTGCGCTCTCTTGAGTGCTTTGCTATATTAACATAATGTTCCGTCAATGTCAACACCTTTTTACCAATTTTTTTGGTGTTTTTAACAAATTATTAAAATTACCCATAATTCAAAAGATTAGACAAAGAGTCTTGTATATTTTTATGGTTTCTGCTATTATATTATATATTTATTACATTAATATACGTGGAGAAAACAAAATGCCAATTAAAATCGACTCACACCTGCCGGCTAAAAACAGCCTGGAAGGCGAAAACATATTTGTAATGACAAACGAGCGTGCTGTCTCACAGGACATACGCCCGCTAAAAATACTTATACTTAATCTTATGCCTACGAAGATTGAAACAGAAACTCAGCTGCTCAGACTTCTGAGTAACTCCCCTATTCAGGTTGAGATTGAGTTGCTTCAGACAGCTACACATCAGTCAAAGCACACATCAGCTGAACACATGCTTGCATTCTACAAGACTTTCGACGAAATCAAGCACAATAAATACGATGGTATGGTTGTAACTGGCGCACCTGTTGAAAAGATGGAATTTGAAGAAGTTGATTACTGGGATGAGCTTTGCACGATATTCGACTGGGCAGATAAAAATGTTTATTCATCATTCCATATCTGCTGGGGTGCTCAGGCAGGACTTTACCACCGATACGGACTCAAAAAGCACAAACTTGACAAAAAGATGTTCGGTGTATTCAAGCACCGTGCACTTGACCTCTATCATCCCCTGCTTAGAGGATTTGACGAAGAGTTTTATGTACCTCACTCACGCCACACAGAAGTAAGAATAGACGACATCGCACATATCAAAGACTTACAGATACTTGCTTACTCAACAAAAGCAGGTGTACATCTGCTCTCTGATATGCAGTGCCGTAATTTCTACGCTTGCGGTCACGCTGAATACGACCGTGACACACTTGCAAAAGAATACTTCCGAGATGTCAATGCCGGACTTGAAATTGATGTACCCGTAAACTACTTCCCGAACGATGACCCGGAAAAAGTACCCGTAATCAAATGGAGAGGTGCAGGAAGTTTGCTGTTCTCAAACTGGCTGAACTACTTTGTTTACCAGCGCACACCGTACGACCTTTCTACAATGTAATTTCTACAATGTAATATAATTATTATAATAATAGACACCGATGTTATGCCAAACTGACAAGCACCGGTGTCTTTTCTGTGTTTTTAAAAACAATGCCAACGCATTTATTCAAGCGTATTTATTGTAGATTTCGCAATTCTTATATTCATCGCCATAATCTTTTTTACAAACCTGTTCAACAAAAGCTGAATACGGATCATATTTTTTACCGCAAAGTTTGCATACATATTTATCTGAACTGTTTCCAAAAAAGCTGTTGCTTTCATAATCTAAATATGGACATCTAGACAACCCACTTCATCTCCTTTCATCAATGAATTAAAAATCATATATATCATAATTAATTTGATAATCCGTTATCACAAGCTCATCACTTTCAAAATAATAGCCAATTTGTGCACCTATTCGATTGTTATTATTAAATCGAATTTTGTTTGTTGTTTTACCTTTGCTAGTCTTACCAATCGAATATGTGATAGAAACCTCATCAAACAATTTAGAGCTTGATATCGCATCAACCAATTCCTTATTCTTAATACACATTAAAAATATTGATCCATCCTTATTAAAGTCAAAAGCAACATCAACTTTGTTATAACCTGAAGAACTTAAATATAATTCTTTAAGTTGCGATGAAAGAAAATATTTTTTCTTATGAATAACCAATAAACCTGATGAATTCAGAAAATCATTTTCATCCAACGCTGAAAATCGCTCAATATCATTTTTAAACGATTCTATAATTGGATAAGCTTTAGTGAAATCATCACGCTTTTGTAAATATTCCAAAAATTCCATTTAAAAACCTCCATTAAAAGATAATGTACAATAATGTTTATGTCAATTATTACAATACCATAGTATTTACATTTTGTCAAGCAGACTTTTTATAATAGTATTGTAAACTTTGATCAAGAAGGTGTTTGAGATTTTAAACGAAAAAATCAAATCATTAAGATTATCTTGCAATTACAGCCAAGTTGATGTTGCTGAAAAACTTTCCGTTACCAAACAAACTATTTCTAATTGGGAAAACAACAACATTCAGCCTTCTATTGATATGCTTATTAAAATCGCCGACTTATTTGGAGTAACAACTGACTATTTGTTAAGTAGGGAAAGCATTGCACGAATTGATGTAAACGGTTTAACAGATACTGAAGTACAACACATCAATAATATAATCAATGATCTGCGAAGGAAAAGTAAATAAGCGAAAAGACAACTCACTTTAGATTAAAGCGAGTTGTCTTTTTCATTTATCAGCGTGAAGCTTTCTTTTTCTTGGAACGGTCGACTGAAAAGTCGAGAGTTGTTGTAAGCTTATGCTCAATACGGGTTTCATCACGCTCGACATTCGGAGCTGTTCCGTTCTTTACACAGTCGGCTGTAATAATAACCTTGGTAATCGACGGTTCAGACGGAACCTTGAACATAATCGGAATAAGGGTCTGCTCCATAATAGAACGAAGGCCGCGTGCACCGGTTTTCTTTTCAAGAGTTTTATCAGCAATAGCCTCAAGTGCATCTTTTTCAAAAACAAGCTCAACATCATCCATACCGACAAGCTGAGTATACTGCTTGACGATAGAATTCTTCGGCTCGCTGAGGATTTTGACAAGAGCATCACGGTCAAGCTCGTGAAGAGCTGTGAGTACAGGCATACGGCCTACAAGCTCCGGAATAAGACCGAACTTGACAATATCCTGATGAATTGCCTGACCCATTATATAGTCAGTTTCAAGCTGACGCTTATCCTTAATCTGAGCCTCAAACCCGAGAGCTGAGCCGCCGATACGCTTCTCAATTATTTTCTCAAGGCCGTCGAATGCACCTGCACAGATAAAAAGGATATTGGAGGTATCAATCTGGATAAACTCCTGCTGAGGATGCTTTCTGCCGCCTCCCGGAGGAACGTTCGATACAGTACCTTCAATAATCTTGAGCAAAGCCTGCTGTACACCCTCACCGCTTACGTCACGTGTAATAGAAGTACTTTCAGACTTGCGGGCAATCTTATCAATCTCATCGACATAGATAATGCCGCGCTCTGCACGCTCGATATCAAAATCTGCAGCCTGGATAAGGCGGAGCAGAATATTCTCTACATCTTCGCCGACATAGCCTGCTTCGGTAAGAGTTGTTGCATCGGCAATTGCAAAAGGCACATCGAGAGTCTTTGCAAGAGTCTGAGCAAGCATAGTTTTACCTACACCTGTAGGGCCGAGCATAAGGATATTGCTCTTCTGAATCTCGGCATCGGAATCGGCACCGAAGAAGATACGCTTATAATGATTGTAAACAGCAACACTGAGGACAATTTTAGCTTCTTCCTGACCGATTACATATTCATCCAGTCTCTGCTTGATTTCCATAGGCTTCGGCAAAGTAAAGCCGCCTTTAGAGGCAGACTTTGCTTTAGTAGCGTTAGCTTCTTCATCCTCAATTATATTGTAGCAAAGTTCGACACATTCGTTACAGATAAACACACCGGGGCCTGCAATAAGCTTATCGACCTGGCTCTGGAGTTTATTACAAAACGAACAGCGAACAGGTTTTTCTCTCATTTCGCCATCTCTGGACATTACGGAAATCTCCTTAAAAAATTATCTCTTGTAAAGAACCTTATCAACAAGGCCGTATGCTGCAGCTTCCTCTGCACTCATCCAGTTGTTTCTGTCGGTATCAACAGCAATTGTTTCGACAGACTTACCTGTATTCTCTGCAAGAATCTTATTGAGGTTGTTCTTGATTTTGATAATGTGCTCAGCTTCAATCTGAATATCGGAAGCCTGACCTTTTGTGCCGCCGAGAGGCTGGTGAATCATAATCTCGCTGTTGGGAAGAGCGAAACGCTTGCCTTTTGCACCGGATGAAAGCAGAAATGCACCCATACTTGCAGCCATACCCATACAGATTGTAGAAACATCACACTTGATGTACTGCATTGTATCGTAAATAGCGAGACCTGCAGAAACAGAGCCGCCCGGGCTGTTGATATAAAGGCTGATATCCTTCTCGCTGTCCTGACCTTCGAGGAAAAGGAGCTGAGCGACAACAAGGCTTGCTGTTGCATCGTTAACCTCATCAGAAAGAACAATGATTCTGTCATTTAAAAGCCTGGAGAAAATGTCAAACTGTCTTTCGCCTCTGCTTGTTTGCTCAATAACGTACGGTACTAAACTCATAGTTACATCTTCCTTCCTTAATTATTACTATAAACCGGCAGACTCTTACAACTGAAGGGCCTGCCGGTCAACTTGCTGAAATTTATTATAGACCGTTAAGACCTGAAATTATTCAGCGTCCTCAGCCTTTTTCTCTGCAGCCTTCTTCTTGGGAGCAGCCTTCTTCTTGGGAGTGGGCTTCTCCTCACCCTCTGTCTCTGCCTTGGGGGCAGCCTTCTTCTTGGGGGCAGCCTTCTTCTTTGCAACCTTTGCATTATCAACTACAAACTGCATAGCCTTTTGTACTACGATATCAGCCTTAATGCTCTCTACGGGAGCAACCTTCTTGACTGTTTCGATATCGATACCGTATGTTGTTGCAATCTTGTCATACTCAGCAGCTACATCATCGTCTGTAGCCTCGAAGCCTTCAAGCTGAGCAATCTTCTCAAGTGCATAACGGAGCTTGAGCTGCTTGACAGCCTCTTCTCTGATCTGCTCGTCGAGAATCTTCTCATCCATACCTGTGTACTGGAGGTACTGCTGATAGCTGATACCCTGTGACTCAAAGCGCTGGATAAAGCTGTCCTTATTCTGCTGGAAAGCCTCATCAAGGAGAACAGCGGGAATCTCTGCCTTGAGGTTTTCTACAAGCTTCTCACGAAGAGCGTTCTCGAATGCGTTGTCAGCATCCTGCTGCTTGCGCTCTGTGATATCCTTCTTGATGCCTGCCTTAAGCTCATCAAGTGTATCGTACTCGCCGAGATCCTTTGCAAATTCGTCGTCAAGCTCGGGAAGCTCCTTAACGCTGACCTTGTGGAGCTTACACTTGAAAACAGCTTCTTTGGAAGCAAGCTCGGGTGTATACTCAGCGGGGAATGTAACATTTACGTCAAACTCCTCGTCGATTGCCTTGCCTACAATCTGCTCCTCAAAGCCGGGGATAAATGAACCTGAACCGAGAGTAAGGTCGTAACCCTCAGCCTTGCCGCCGTCGAATGCTACGCCGTCAACAAAACCTTCGAAATCGATTGTAACGATATCGCCGTCTTTAGCAGCTCTGTCGTCAACATTTACAAGTCTTGAACCCTGCTCACGGAAGTGGTCAAGCTCATGAGCAACTTCGTCATCAGAAACCTCAACTGCAGGCTTCTCAGCGCTCATACCCTTGTACTCGCCTACTTCAACATCGGGCTTTGTTGCAACTTTAACTGTCATCTCAACACCGTTGTCACCAATTTCGACAACGTTTGCATCGTAAGGTGCACTTGCAGCGTCGATACCTGACTCAGCAACTGCTGCCTCAACTGTTGCGGGGAAAAGATCGTTGAGAGCATCTTCATAAAATACGCCCTTACCGTAAAGCTTCTCGATCATGTGCATCGGAACCTTACCCTTACGGAAACCGGGAACAGAAATATCTTTTTTCTGCTTGTTGTAAACCTTTACCGTTGCTGCCTTGAATGTATCGGCATCGATAGTTACGGTAAGTTCATGTACGTTAGCTTCTACTTCTTTGACTGATTTTAAGCTCATTTTTAAAATCCTCCTGTTTTTTTAACCCAAACATTATAACATGTTAATTTAAAAAAGGCTATAGTTTTGGAAATTATTTTATGAAATTTTTTAAAATTTTTCCACTAATTTCGGGCAAAAGCCAAGGCTGTCACCTGAAATCAGGTTAAATCTGATATTTTTATACTCACCCGTAAATGCGTTTTTGATTGATGCACCGTGAAGATGGGCGTAGTAACAGCGTTTTACACCGAACTCTGTGAGCAGATTTATTATCTCTTCGCAGACAGCTCTGTTGCTGATTGGCGGATAGTGAAGAAAGGCTACAGGCTCACCACCAAGCTTTGTTGCCTCCTGCAGTGAAAGCTTCAGACGGCAAAGTTCACGGTTGAGCGCCTTCTCTTCGTCCTCCGCACCGCTGTCGTAAAACCAGCCCTTTGTGCCTGCAACACTTATAGGTCCGAGGTGAACCGCGTTGTTAAATAAGAAATCTATTGAGCTGATGGAATTATCGTCAAGCAGGCGTTTCATCTTCGCTTTGGTTTCCCACCAATAATCGTGGTTGCCTTTCATCAAAAGCTTCTTACCGGGCAAGGAATCGAGAAAACGAAAATCGGGTAAAGCTTCACCAAGCTTCATTCCCCAGGAAACATCGCCGCAGATAAGTACGGTATCATCCTCACCTACAATGCTGCGCCAGTTTTCCTCGAGCCGCTTTTCATAATCATTCCAGCCGTGAAAGACATCCATCGGCTTTTCGACACCGAAAGACAGATGTGTATCACCGATTGCAAATAACGACATTCTGATTAGCCTCTCACAAATTATTTTATGCCGAGCATTGCGTAAACTGCTTTACGCATATCACTCTTATCAATAACCTCGCTGAAGCGTACAGTCTTATTCTCAAGACCTGTAAGCTGTACGGGACACTCAACACCTGTTGCATCGGCAAGAGTTTTTGTCATTTCATACTCCTCACCTTTGACAAGTGAAGCATCAACAGCTGAAAGCACACTTGCAGTAAACTTGAAGGGGCTTGCTGTAGAAGCAATAACAGTAGGTGTTACATCGCCTGTTGAAGCACGGTACTCATCGTAAACCTTAACAGCAACCGCAGTATGCGTATCGCAGAGATACTTCTTATCACTGTAAACAGAACCGATTGTTGCCTTTGTCTCTGCATCGTCACAGCAGCCTGCTGCAAAGACAGCGTTAATCTTTGCAAGGATATCGGCATCAACAGTATACTTACCGCTCTTTGAAAGCTCAGCCATATAGCCTGCAACCTTCTTATCGTCACAACCGCTGAGGATATAAAGAAGTCTCTCAAGGTTGGAGGAAATAAGAATATCCATTGAGGGTGAAATTGTAGCATAGAAGCTGCGGTTACGGTCGTAAATACCTGTCGAGAGGAAATCTGTAAGAACATTGTTTGCGTTGGAAGCACAGATAAGTTTTTCAATCGGCAGACCCATTTCCTTTGCATAGTAAGCAGCAAGGATGTTGCCGAAATTGCCTGTAGGTACACATACGTTAATCTTGTCGCCAAGGTTGATTGCACCCTGCTCTACCATATCGCAGTAAGCGGAAATATAGTAAACTATCTGCGGTGCAAGGCGACCCCAGTTGATTGAGTTTGCGGAAGAAAACTGCATACCGTTATCCTCAAGAAGCTTTGCAACCTCGGGGTCGGTAAAAATAGCCTTAACGCCGCTCTGTGCATCATCAAAGTTACCCTTGATTGCACTTACGCCGACGTTGTTACCCTCCTGAGTAATCATCTGAAGCTTCTGCATCGCACTGACACCGTCAGACGGATAGAAAACAAGAATTTTTGTATTGGGTACATCCTTAAAGCCCTCAAGCGCAGCCTTACCTGTATCGCCTGATGTTGCAACAAGGATAACAATCTGCTTATCGCCTACAGTCTTGGCTGCGGCACGTGTAAGGAGATGAGGAAGAATCTGAAGAGCCATATCCTTGAATGCGCAGGTCGGGCCGTGCCAGAGCTCCTGAATATATGCAGAAGAGTCGAGCTTTACTACGGGAGCAGTTTTGTCACTGCTGAATTTACCGCCGCCGTATGCGCCGCTTACACATTCTGCAACCTCTTGCTCTGTAAAATCGGAAAGGTACTTCGAGAGCACAGCTACTGCTCTGCCCTGATAGTCCATACCAACAAGCTCTTTAAGCTCATCAGCAGTAAGAGTCGGAATTTGTGTGGGGACAAAAAGTCCGCCGTCTTTCGAAATACCGTTTGCGATTGCCTGTGCGGCAGAAACGCGAACTGAATTGTCTCTTGTGCTTGTGTACATCAATTTAAAGACCACCTTTATTATCGGCATCTCTGAAATCTCAAAAAAGCCAATCTTGCTTGCTCTTTTTCCGTCAGATTGCCCGTAAATACTCGTTAATACACAAAGTATTGCCTGCGTTTTACGAATCAATCTGACAAAAAAACTGTTCGCAATCTTTATCATTTTTGAGATTACAGAGAAGCCCTATTCTTGAAATGCATTTTCTATATAATTAAAATCTGTTACCTTGTCATCCTTCGTGATAACTTCAGCAACATCAAATCGTGGCTGAAGCTCAGTAGGATTTGAGGTAAGATAATGCTGTGCAGTTGTAATAAGTCTGCGCTGTTTTGCATAGCCTACCGCACTTGCAGGCCTGTCAATAGCGTTGACCGACCTTGTTTTGACTTCGACAAAGCAAATATATTTACCCTTGCGGGCAATAATATCAATCTCACCGAAACGGCAGGAATAATTGGTATCAATCACCTTATAGAAGTGACGCCTGAGCCATTTTGCCGTATAAGCTTCACCGACATCACCTTTAACACGTTTTATGTTCATAACAGTTTTTTGAGGAAGCTTCGTCTGTGCACGGGAGAAATGCCGTACTTTTCGATCATTTCATAGTGAAGTGCAGTGCCGTAGCCCTTATGTTTACTGAACTGATATTCAGGATATTCTTTATCAATTTCAAGCATAAATCTGTCACGGCTTACCTTTGCAATTATCGACGCCGCGGCAATACTCATCGAAAGTGCATCGCCTTTGATTACGGTTTCGCCGTTGATATCGAGCGGCGGCATACGGTTACCGTCAATAAGAGCGTAGTCCGCCTTAACCTGAAGACCTTCTACAGCACGTTTCATAGCAAGATAAGTTGCCTGAAGGATATTGACTTCGTCTATCTCCTGCTCGGTAGCGATGCCGACAGACCATGCAATTGCGTTTTCAGTAACCTTATCGTATAACAGCTCACGCTTTTTTTCGCTGAGTTTTTTGGAATCGTTAAGGCCTTCGATAACAAGACCCTGCGGCAAAATAACAGCCGCCGCATAAACAGGGCCTGCAAGAGGACCTCTGCCTGCTTCGTCCACACCGCAGATACAGCCGTAGCCCATTGCAGACGCTTTTAATTCGTATTCGTAATCGGGCATTAATCTCACGGCCTTTCGAGTGTAATTTTGCCGAGCTTACCTCCACGGTATTCATCGAGCAGAGTGTTTGCGGCACGCTCTGTATCAATCTCGCCGCCACTTATAAGCATACCTCTTTTACGACCGATAAGCTCCAGTATTTCGTAATCCTCAAGTCCGTCAATATTGCCGAGCTTATAACGCTCAGTCAGCATTGAGGTGTAATCCTTGGCAAGCACCTCGATAAGACGTACAGCCATTGTTTCAACGTCAACAACCTCGTCCTTGACAGAGCCTATAAAAGAAAGCCTGTCGCCAACCTTCGGGTCGTCAAACTTAGGCCAGAGTACACCGGGAGTATCGAGCAGCTCAATTCCGCCGCCGATATTAAACCACTGATTGTGCTTTGTTACACCCGGCTTATCCGCAACCTTCGCCTTGCTTGTACCTATCATACGGTTGATAAAAGAAGATTTACCCGTATTAGGAATACCTACAACCATTACGCGAAGTGTTTTACCTGCCATACCTTTTTCTTCGTTGGCACGGATTTTATCGGCAAGCACCTTGCGTACAAGCGGACGGTAATTCTGAAGCCCCTTACCGCTGCGGCAATCAACCGCAATAGCGTGGGCACCGTGTGAATTAAAGTAATCAAGCCACAGACGGGTTGCATTTTCGTCTGCAACATCACATTTATTGAGAAGAATTATTCTGGGTTTCTTGCCCGTCATTTCATCAAGTTCGGGATTTCGGCTGCTGACCGGCACACGCGCATCAATCAGCTCGGTTACGGCATCAACCATAGGCAGACTCTCTTTGATAAGTCTGCGTGTTTTAGCCATATGACCGGGAAACCACTGTACAACCTGCTTTTGTGTATCATTCATAATCGTAATCACCGAAGAATTTAAATTCACTTATCGGAGAAAACCTGAATAAAACCTGACCGAGGATATAGTTTTCATCGATAAGACCAATAAGCGGAGAGCGGCTGTCGGACGAATGCTGGCGGTTATCACCCATAACAAAGACCTGACCCTCTTCGAGTGTCAGCGGATACTGCCATCCACCCTCATCAGTTATTGTGGAACTGCCAAGATAGGGCTCATTGATTTCCTTACCGTTTATATAGACAGTAGCTGTTTTGAAATCAATATCAATAGTATCGCCGCCAACTGCAATAACTCGTTTTACAATAGGCTCATGGAAAGCATTATCCTGTGTGATAATAACAATATCACCACGCTCAGGCTCGGTAATAAAAGCTGAAACAACAAGCCAATCACCGTTATTGAGCGTATTCATCATAGAAGGGCCGCTGACGCCGACAATACGGAATACAAAGGTAAATATAATCATTATCGCAACGATTGAGGTTGATATAATAGAAAGAAATTCGATTACCTTTTTGGTAAATGATTTCTTATTACTTTCTGCCGTTATATCCTGCTCAAACTCTTCATCAAGCTCTTCATCTGTATATTGGTTTTCTTTTTTCATTTTTTTATTCCTCCGTGTTCAATTTCTCCGAAAGGATATACTCTGAAAAGGCAACTGCCGAGTACATATCGCTCATCAATCAAGCCTATCTTGGTGGAGCGGCTGTCAAGCGAATTGTTTCTGTTATCGCCCATAACAAAAAGATAACCTTCGGGCACTGTCAACGGGAACTCAACATCAAAGCTGCGGTGAGTTTTTTCGCGTATATACGGTTCATCAAGAGCCTCACCGTCAACATAGACTATACCTTCGTCAAAATCTATATCCACTTCCTGACCGCCTACGGCGATTACTCGTTTGACAACCGGACCGCCCTTTGCTGTTTCGTTAGGCTGAGTAACAATAACAATTTCACCCTGCTTGGGATTTGTATCGAAAGCAGAAACAATAAGCCAGTTACCATCCTGCAAAGTCGGAAGCATTGAATCACCGTCGACTCTGACAGGGCGTACGATAAAAGTAAATACGACGCACAAAAAGATAACTGCAATAACCACAGAGGTTATCCAATCAAACATAGATTCGGCCACCGTAGATTTTTTGACAGGCACTTCCTGCGATTGATCGGCAGGAATATTATATTTTTTATTATATTCGGTAATTTTCAATTCGTCACCTGCTAAAATCGCGTGAATTAAGAGCACATATAATCACTCATTTTATATTATAACAAAAAAAAGGAACAAGTACAAGACTTGTTCCTTAATTTGTTTAGCAAAAATCAAATTATTTAAGATCCTGCTTAACCTTTGCTGCCTTACCGACTCTGTCACGAAGGTAGTAGAGCTTTGCTCTGCGAACCTTACCTTTTCTGATTGTGGTAACCTTAGCAACGTTGGGAGAGTGAACAGGGAAAACTCTCTCGATACCTACACCGTAGGAAACACGGCGTACTGTGAATGTCTCGGAAACACCGCTGCCCTTGTGAGCGATAACGATGCCTTCGAAAGCCTGAATTCTTTCTCTGTCACCTTCACGGATCTTAACGTCAACTCTGACTGTGTCGCCTACTTCGGCAACGGGCTTCTCAGCCTTGATGCTGTCCTGTGCAATAAGTTTCAATGCGTCCATTTTGATTTCCTCCATAAAATTTTCAGGCGTTCGTATCGAATGAGATTATTGCGAAAGAGGACCGCCAGCCTTAATGTTATTTGCATTAATACCCGTCGCGGATAACGACGGACAACAAACGCTTAAGTATATTAACACAAACATTTCCAAAATGCAAGTGTTTTTTTAAAAATTTTTGAGGTTTGCAAGTAAAATTGCTTTACGGGTTATTCTCTTGTACTCTATACTCTCACCTGTTGCGGCTGAAAGCGCTTCAAGAAGTATAAACGGGCTTGCATTACGCTGACTGCCTGCTGCAAGAATTATATCAATAAACACGCAGTCGTCTTTATTTTCTACTGTGTATTCACCCATAAGCTCGCTTACATTAATCTGCTTCGTAACCTTTTTACGGCCTGCTTTGCCGAGCTTTTCTGCAGGAAGGTTACCGCTTGCAAGTGCGGCAGATATTTTATCTGCAAGACCGTCTTTCGGATAAAGCTCGATATGGTAGCGTGCAAACGCAATATCGCCCGGTTTATTTACTGCATCGACAACCTCAACAACCTCAATACCCTCAGGCATTGTTTCGTTAAGTGAGTCGCGTACTTCTTCGTTTGTCATATCACCCTCGAGGCGGATATCTACAGGCTCACCGTCACTCTCAACACCGAGAGGAAGCGGAAGAGCAAAAGTAACATAAGGATGAGGATTAAAGCCCTCGGTATACCACAGCTCAATACGGGCACGGCGTACGGCACGCATCATGCAACGCTGCATATCAAGATGTGATGTATATTTAGCTCTGCCTCTTTTTGCAAGCAGCACTCTCACGCAACGCATCGCATTCGCCTCCGTTCAGTTTATTAGCTCCACAGCCTGCACATTTCTCACGGCAGTGCGGTGTAGTCTCATTATTGTGAGCTTTGTTATATTCTCTGACAAGGTGTGATTTTGTAACACCGTAATCAAGATGATCCCAGGGAAGAATCTCATCAAGTGCACGCTCACGGTTTGCATAAAATTCGGGTGAAATACCGCAATCATCAAAGCTCTGCATCCAGTCATCAAGTCTGAAGCACTCTTCCCAACCGTCGAGCTTACATCCTTTTCTCCATGCAGTTTCAATAACTGCAGAAAGTCTTCTGTCACCTCTTGCAAAGACACCTTCAAGGAAACTCATTTCAGTATTATGTCTTGTAAGTGAAATCTTACGGCTTGTAAGACTGCTGATTATAAGCTGTTGCTTGCGCAGAAGCTCTTCTTTGGTATTCTGAGCCTCCCACTGGAAAGGTGTGAAAGGTTTAGGTACAAAAGGCGCAACACTTATACTGACACTTACGCTCTTACCCTTGGGTTTGTTGGGATTGTGATAAAACTCTTCGACAACCTTCTGTGCAAGCTGAGCAACAGCAACGATATCCTCATCCGTTTCTGTGGGCAGGCCAAGCATAAAATAGAGTTTAACGCTTGTCCAACCGCCGTCAAAAGCCTTGCGTGCGGCAGAAAGAATTTCTTCCTCGGTTATATTCTTATTTATAACATCACGCATACGCTGTGTGCCGGCTTCCGGAGCAAAGGTAAGGCCGCTTCGTCTGACGGAAGAAAGACGCTCTGAAAGCTCTTTGGAAAAGTTATCGGCACGAAGTGAAGGCAGAGCAATATTAACCTTATCCTTCTCTGTCCAATCAAGAAGCTTACCCAGAAGCTCCTCAAGGTTTGTATAATCGCTTGTACTCAGTGAGCAAAGCGAAACCTCATCGTAACCCGTTGAATCGCAGATATTCTTACAGTTGCGGTTGACAGTATCGGCTTGCTTTTCACGGATAGGACGGTAAATATAGCCTGCCTGACAGAAACGGCAGCCACGGATACAGCCGCGGAAGATTTCCGCTACAGCTCTGTCATGAATAATCTCAACAGAAGGAACAATAAATGTTTCAGGGAAATAAACCTTATCAAGGTCTGAAACTATACGCTTCTCAACCTTTTCAGGTGCTGTACCGAGAGGCTTAATTGCCTTGACAGTATTATCATCGTTATATTCAATATCATAAAGTGAAGGTACATAAACGCCTTTTATCTTTGCTGCCTCAAACAAAAATTCCTGCTTTGTTGACCCCTTTGCCTTATGCTCTTTGAGCAGGTCTATAAGGTCATTTGTAACCTCTTCACCTTCACCGGGCAGCATAATATCAAAGAAGTCTGCCATAGGCTCTGCGTTACATACACAGGGACCGCCGGCAATAACTATAGGTGTAAGGTCGCGTCTGTCTGCCGAGCGCAAAGGTATACCTGCAAGGTCGAGCATATTGAGCACATTTGAATAGCTCATCTCGTACTGAAGAGTAAAACCGACCAGATCAAAATCTTTGATAGGGTCGCCGCTTTCGAGACCATAGAGCAGGATATCGTTTTCACGCATCTTTTCTTCCATATCGACCCAAGGAGCAAAAACACGTTCACACCATGCATCTTCGCGGGCATTGACAAGCGAATAAAGTATTTTTATACCAAGATGCGACATACCGACCTCGTAGGTGTCGGGAAAACAGAAAGCATAACGGATATCTACTTCCGATGCATTCTTGACAACGCTGTTCAGTTCACCGCCGGTATATCTGCCGGGCTTCTGGACAAGCGGAAGTATTCTTTCAATCTTTTCGGAAATCATAAGCTCCTCCGGAAAACAATAGTGCATCTATTATATAAGATTATTCTCGTCTTTTCAAGAGCAACCACGATAAATAAATACTTGCAAGCAAAAGAGTTATGTTATATCTGCTTTTAATCAGCACAAAAAAGCCTGTAGCCGCAACAGGAACAAGACACAAAGCACCGATTATGAAAACTGTTTTTTCCGCTCTGACTGTGTTCATTCTGCACATAAGCCAGCACCGCACTGCCCTGCCGCAATCAAGAGGCTCTATCGGCAGAAGATTAAAAACAGCAAGTGAAATATTAACGGCAATCGGTTTGACAAGTTGCGGAAGATGGCACGCAAACATAATCACTGACATAATTACAGCTGCCAGAATATTTGCAAGCGGACCTGCAAAAGCAATTATCATTTCCCTGCGATAGCTGCCTACACTGAGTCTTGTTATACTGAAGCCGAAAGGTGCAACGGAAATATGCGACGGACGCTCACCGTAAAAAAACATACACAGCAAATGTCCTCCTTCGTGTAAAGCTGCCGCAAAAAGGGTAAGCACCGCCGTATCGGTTGTATCAAGCACAAGTGCAACACAAACCGTTACAAAGAAAAAGAAGCTGATATTCACACAGCTTCCTTTTAGTTTAAATGTCATCTATCAACCACTCCGGATTGCAATATTTGCCGCCTATCAGAATAGAGAAATGAAGATGCGGACCCGTTGAATATCCCGTGTTTCCGACCTTTGCTATAACTTCACCCTGTCTTACAAGCGCGTCTTCAGGAGCTAAAATCTCACTGCAGTGCATATAAAGCGTTTGCGTATCTCCTCCGTGAGAAACAAGAATATAGTTGCCCCTTATGCTGTTAAAACCAATCTCCTCTACTCTGCCGTTAAAAGCAGCATAAATCGGAGTGCCCTCGGGTGCAGCGATATCGGTACCGTTATGAATACCGAATTTACCCGTAATCGGATGATAGCGGTAACCAAAATGTGATGTTATTCTGCCTTGAGTCGGTACAATCATATTTACCGTTGTATCAAACGGTGCAAAGCATACATTTTCTGTTGCTTCGTATTTTTCATCTTCACCGCCCGCCGCAAACAATGACACTTCTTTACTTTCGCTGATATCCTTTTGCATTAACGACTCAAATTCTGCTTTAAGAGATGAAAAGGTTACGGGAGACAGTTTCGAAACAGTAAGCAGCAACAACACACCAAGCATAGCAAGCACAAGTTGCACTGCAGATATTGCGACAAGCCAATCCTGTTTTGGCTTTTTATTTCTTTTATCATCCGACTTTTTCTTTCTTAAATCTGAATATGTTTCATCAAAGCTGTCCATCAAGATCTCCCCTTTTCAAAAAATTTTACCACTGAGTAAATATTTATGTAATGTAATTGACTTATATCACATAAAGCTGTTGCAATTTTGTAAACTGATTATTAAAAATATTGCGGTAAAAAAACGCTTATGATAAAATAAGGTTATCAAAGGAAAAGGATGGAGTTTATATTATGAAAAAAATTATTGTTGCCGATGACGAAGCACGAATCCGCCGACTTGTATGTGACTTTCTTGCAAGCGAAGGATATGAGCCGCTCGAAGCAAACGACGGTGATGTAGCACTCGAATTATTTGCCGCACATGATGATATTGCGGCAATAATCCTCGATGTCATGATGCCCAATATAGATGGCTGGGAAGCCTGCAAAAGAATACGCAAGACATCTGACGTACCGATACTTATGCTTACTGCACGAAGCGAAGAATTCGACGAGTTAATGGGCTTTGAGGTAGGTGCCGATGACTATGTAACCAAGCCATTCAGCCCGAGCGTACTGATGAAAAGAATTGCCGCTCTTATACGACGCTCAAGCGGAGAATCCGAAACCAAAAACGAAACAATAACGCTCGACGGACTTACCGTAGATGAAATTGCTCACGTAATCGCGCTCGATAATCACGCACTTGAACTCACACTTAAGGAATACAATATTCTTCTTAAACTCCTGTCATCTGTAGGCAGAGTTTTTTCGCGTGAACAACTGCTCGACGATATATGGGGCTACGACTATGCGGGCGATATACGTACTGTGGACAGCCATGTTGCAAGGCTTCGTACAAAGCTCGGCGAATGGGGCAACACTCACCTGAAAACCGTTTACGGAATCGGCTATAAAATAGAGGCGGAATAAACGAATGAAACTACTCAGAAAACTTTTTCCGAGGCTGATGAGCAGAAAATATTCAATGCGGACTCAGCTTTTTGGAATTGCAGCTTTCTTTATATGTATAGGCAGCTTTGCGATAATTATTGCAAACTCACAGCTGATACCTCTCATTTACACAATAAGACAAAGCTATTATATGCAGGATCTCGGCAAGGAAATTGAAACGCTCATCTTTGAAAGCGATGATTTCTATAACGATATGGCTATATTGGAAGAAAGCAACAATATCGAAGTCGAAATTTACGATCATAACAAAAACTTAGTCTATGATTCCACGGTAAGCAGGCTTATACAAGGAATGGAAGACACCAACGACTTTGATCTTTTCGAAAAGCTTCGTACCCGAAATCTAAAAGTCACAAGTCACCGCGACTTATCATCCGGAGCCTGTCTTCAAAGCCTGGTTGATGAAAAGACCAACCTGCAATACATGCTTTATATTTCACCTATTGGTAATAAAGGCAGTACACTTAAGGTTTACTCTCAGCTCAATTACATCGAGAACGCTGCAAATGCTACAACACGATATGTCAGCTTTGTTGCCATTATCACATTTGCTCTTATCATGGTTTCGCTTTATCTGTATTTACACCATTTCACCAGACCTTTTGTTGAGATGAACAAAATCACCAGAGCAATGGCAAAAATGGACTTTTCGCAAAAGTGTCCGCCATACAGTAATAATGAAATCGGTGAACTCGGACAGAGCATCAACACGCTTTCGGCTTCACTTGATGCAGCAATGCGTGACCTGAAGCAAAAGAATGAAAAACTTGAAGCAGATATCGAACACGAAAGACGCGTTGAAAAAATGCGCAAAGAGTTTGTTTCAAATGCATCACATGAGCTTAAAACACCGATTGCAATTATTCAGGGTTATGCAGAAGGTATCAAGCTCGGCGTTAAAACCAATTCTCCAAACAACGATGAATACTGCGATGTAATAATTGAAGAAACGCACAAGATGAACAGGCTTGTCTGTGAAATGATGGAGCTGTCAAAATTCGAATCGGGTGCTTATCCGCTTAAGTCGCGTGAATTTGATATCAGAAATTTCGTAGCAGAAGTAACTGACACATACGATATACTCGCTGAAGAAAACGGAGCTGAAATAATACGCAACATTCCCGACACGCTTACAGGATACGGTGACCCGGATAAGCTTGGTATGGTACTTAACAACTATGTTTCAAATGCAATTTATTACACCAAGGGTGAAAAGAAAATTGTAATTAACGCAACTGAAACAAGCACAGGAATTAAAATGAGCGTTTTCAATACCGGAGACCATATTCCTGAAGACGAAATACCCAATATCTGGCTCAGCTTCTACCGCACGGACAAAGCCCATTCGAGAGCCGAAGGTCACTTCGGAATAGGTCTCTCAATAGTCAAAGCAATTCAAGAGCTTCACCATATGCCCTACTCAGTTGAAAACGATGAGGGTGGTGTAGAATTCGCATTTTATATAAAACAAGTAAAAAAGGATATAACTGATGGAACAGAAGATAAAGGCTAAAAAAGCCGTAAAGCTGATACAAAGTCTCGACCATGAGACTATTGAATGGATACAGAGCAAAATGAAAGATTTTGATCTGCTTATGGCGTACTATCGATGTGCGCTTATGGAGATAGAAACTAAATTTAAGGTGCTCAATGAAGAATTTTCGCTTGAGCACGACCGCAATCCTATCAGCTCAATCAAAACAAGGATAAAATCTTTTGAAAGCATCACCGAAAAGGTCGAACGTAAGGGACTGCCGTTTGAGGTCGACTCAGTTGAAAAGTATATCAACGATGTTGCAGGAATAAGAGTAATATGCACATTTCCCGAGGACGTATATCTGCTGGCAGAGGCATTGCTCAAACAGGATGACATAATGCTTATACGCCGCAAAGACTACATTGCCGAACCGAAAGAAAACGGCTACAGAAGTCTTCACCTTATAGTTGCCGTACCGATTTATCTGGCACACGAAAAGCGGCTGATGAAGGTTGAAATTCAGCTTCGCACACTGGCTATGGACTTTTGGGCAAGCCTTGAACATCAGCTCAGATACAAGAAAGATTTTGAGTTCACAAGTGAAATGGCAAACGAATTAAAACTCTGTGCTGAACAAAGTGCCGCCCTTGACTTGAAGATGGAAGCGCTAAGAAAGCTTGTCAATAACCAATAAAATAAGCCGTACGGAATCGTAACGAAACCGTACGGCTTTTCAATATTCAATTATCAGTCTTCGTCTGAAATCTTGGAAGCTTTTTCAAACAGAGCATTAACCTCTGCACTGGGCTTCTTGTCGATAAGAGATACAATAACACAGCTGAGACCGCCTGCAATAAAGCCGGGAAGAAGCTCATAAATGCCTGTTTCAGAAAGAAGAAGCATCCATGCTACGTCAACAACTGCACCTACAACAACGCCTGCAATAGCACCCTTGTATGTTGTTCTCTTCCAGAAGAGTGAAAGAAGAATAACCGGGCCGAATGCAGCACCAAAGCCACCCCAAGCATTGTCAACAAGGCTCATAATACTGGAAGCACCTTCAGACTTGCTGCTTGCAATAAAGTAAGCAACAACAGCAATAATAAGAACAACTATTCTGCCTACCCAGAGTGTTTCTTTTTCAGAAGCATTCTTGCGGAATACAGGCTTATAAATATCGCTTGTGAAAGATGATGATGCAACAAGAAGCTGAGAGTCAGCAGTACTCATAGCAGCAGCTACGATAGCAGAAAGAAGAAGACCTGCAACAAATGCCCACGGACCTTTGAAAATATCCTGAACAAGAGTAATGAAAATAAGCTCCTGACTTTCGTTGTCGACAAGTGCCTGTGTAGGATCGAAGCCTCTGCCGAGAAGAGCCATTGCTACAGCTGCACCAAGTGTAAGAACAACCCAGATAATACCGATTGTAGCAGACTTTTTGAGTACCTTAACATTCTTTGTAGACATAAATCTGACAATGATATGAGGCATACCGAAGTATCCAAGACCCCAAGCAAGACCTGAAACAATTTCCTCCCAGCTTGCAGCGAAAGGATTGAGCGGATTTGTACCGCCTGCAACTGTTTCAAATACGCTGTAATCAATATCTCTGAGGAATACAAGAACAAGCGGAACTGCAAGAAGAGCTGCAAGCATCATAAGACCCTGGAAGAAGTCAGTCCAGCAAACAGCCTTGAAACCGCCAAGGAATGTATAAAGAATGATAATAACTGCAAAGATAAGCAGAGCTATCTCGGGAGTGTCAGCAAGCTGCGGAATTACCTGTATAAACACCTTCTGACCTGCAACAAAGCTTGAAGCAACATAGATTGTGAAGAATACAAGGAAAATAACCGCACAGATTATCTGAAGAGCACGACTCTTTGCCATAAAGCGGTTTGAAAGGTACTGCGGAATTGTAATTGAATCGTTTGCACACTGAGAAAACTTACGAAGTCTTCTCGCAACAAAAATCCAGTTAGCTGCTGTACCGAGTGCAAGGCCGATACCAATCCAGACCTGACCCATACCCATTGCAAGAATTGAGCCGGGGAAGCCCATAAGAAGCCAACCGCTCATATCAGATGCCTGAGCACTGAGTGCAGTAACCCACGGACCCATAGAACGTCCGCCAAGGAAATAGTCCTTATCATTGCCGCTCTTCGATTTCAAGAAGAAGAACATGCCGATGCCAAGGACAACGACGAAATACAAAATAAACGCTGCCAATTGCATAATCTTTAAACCTCTCTTTTTTGTAGTGCTTCAGCAAGTTAAAGCGTTACAAAGATAAAATATATGCTATTCTATCATTAAAATAAAAAATATGCAAGTTTTTTTCAATATTTTTTTATTTTTAAGGCATATACGGATTTTCGTCGTAGGAATAATCTTCGGGCATAATAAAAGGCTTTACAAAGTTGATAGTATAATCAACGCCCCACTGGCCTACTGCACCGTGCCATTTGTTTGAATGAGGCTCGATTGAAAGCATACCGTTGTAATTCTTTATGTAAAGTAGTGCAAACACCGGTCCCCACTTAACATCGTCAAGACCTGCGGGTGGGTCATCATAATGCTCACCGTCGATATAAAGTGTACCTTTGATATGGAAATGATAGAATCTGTCGCCCCATTTTTCCATTTCTTTAAGGTAGTCGCCTCCCCTGTTGATACAGTGTGACGTATCATACTTGATACCGAGTTCAGGCAGTCTGCCGAGCACAACCGACCATGCGTTATCTTCAACCACGAAGTTTGCCCAGTCACAGTTATAGACTGCTATTTTAACGTTGCGAGCTTTGCCGTAGTCGATAAGCTGTGAGAGATAATTGATTGCAATATCGCAGTTTTCCATAAAGCTCTTTGTTTCAATCTCGTTACAGCCGCAGTTGAATACGGGGCAGCCGAGCTTTGCAGCAAGGTCGATACAGTTTTTATCGTGCTGTAAGGCTTCGGGTATAATTTCACCGTTGTCGTCTACCCTGTCCATACCCCATCTGCCGATTGAACCTACACGCACGCCGTATTTTTCACAGCTTGCCTTAATTGAATCAACCTGAGCGAGCACTTCGGCACTGTCGTAATTGTGATTTACGCAGAATTCAACCCATTCAAGACCTTTTTCGCTGACAGCTTTGATACAGCCGTCAGACCAACCGTTTATAATTCCGAGATGCATATTCGTAACCTCCGACTAAAATATTTTCGCTTTAAAATCCGCACCGCATTCTCTCGCAGGAGAAAAGCTGAGCGCATAAATATCATCTGCTGTACATTCGAGATTAAAAATCTCTTTTGCTCTGTCATCGAGTGCATTAATCTGTGAAGCACGGGAAATAACCGGCACTTTCGGTTTTGCCGCCGAAAGAATCTCTTTGCCTTTTTGGTTGCAGGCAAGAATACGTATATACGGCGGCGTACCTTGTGCATATTCGGCTTTTATACTCAGGAAAAGGCTGAGTATTATTCGCCTGAGTCTTGCTGTAGGATATCGCTTTGTCTTGATTTTCTCAAGCAAATCTTCAACACTGCAAGCTTCACGCACTGCAGAATAAATCCTGTTTTCAAGCCCTTCCGAAACATCGGGAGCAAGTGCAATATCGTTTACACTCAATCTTCTCAGCGCATACAGCACAGCCGTTTCGAGTCTGCTTTCATCAGAAAAGTCACCCGAATAAAGCTCTTTTGCTTTTAACGGCACAAGTGAAGAATAATCGTCACCGTTTCTGATAAGAGCTCGTATGGCAGTAGCGGAAGCAAAACTTGTGCCGGAATACTTTTCGTCGTTATATCCGTCACCTTTACGTGCTACCGCGTTAAGCTCAAACAAAGAATTGTAAAGATTTACTGCGGCAATATACTCAACCGCAAGTATATTGTTAGGACTCTCGAGCAACGCAGCATATTCACTTCCGAGAATACTTTCTATTACACGCTGACGAGCAGAAGCAAATGACGGACTGTCCGCAAGAAAACCACCTATATGCTGCTCAAATTCAGCAGAATACAAAACATTTGCAACAGCCTGCAACATATCTGCTTTGCCGCATTCGCAGCCGAAAGAAAGCATATCAACACAGCCGAGCGAATCGGCAATACTGACAGCACCGCGAGCAAAAGTCTGTGCTCCGCTCACAGCCCAGGGCAAAGGTAACTCGACAACAAGGTCTGCACCGCACCTGACAGCCGCAGAAGCACGCAGGAATTTATCAAAAACCGCCGCTTCACCGCGCTGTACATAATTGCCGCTCATAACAGCGACTATATGTGTCGCACCCGCATTGCGTGTCATTTCAAGCTGATATTCATGCCCTTTATGAAAGGGATTGTACTCGGCAACAACAGCTGCAGTTTTCATAAATTCACCTCACAAACAAAATAAGCAGGCATTAAACCTGCTTATATATTATAACAATATTAAATTTAATTCAATACTTTTTGAAACAGTAATCAATATGTCCTGATGCATTTTTAAAAAGTACTATACATCATTTCGCTTTTAATATGTTCAATTATTCTTTTTTCCAACCTTGAAATATAACTCTGAGATATCCCGAGCATATCAGCAACCTCCTTCTGTGTATGCTCACGCTCTGTACCTATACCGAAACGCAGCCGCATTATCGTCTGCTCGCGCTCGTTAAGCGTGCTGACGATTGCAAGCAAAGTATTTGCTTCGTCTTCGTGCTCAATATCTGCATTGACACTGTCTGCCTCACTGCCAAGAATATCCGACAGCAAAAGCTCATTACCGTCCCAATCAATATTTAGCGGCTCATCAATAGACACTTCTGTACGTGAATTTGAAATTTTACGCAGATGCATAAGTATTTCATTTTCGATGCAGCGTGAAGCGTATGTTGCGAGCTTTATATTGCGTGACGGACAAAATGTGTTTACTGCCTTTATAAGACCGATTGTGCCTATTGAAATAAGGTCTTCGATACCTACACCCGAGTTTTCAAACTTCCTTGCAATATAGACAACGAGTCTTAAATTATGAACAATAAGCATTTCTCTCGCCGATTCGTCACCGCTTTCAATCCTTCTCATTACCTCTGTTTCCTGCTGTACCGTCAACGGTGCAGGCAAAGTCTCGGGACCGTTTATGTAGTAAACTCCTTTTCGCCCGAAAATTCCCCTTATCCGTTTTATCCACTCTTTGATTCTTTTTATCATGCTCTCTTCCTCCCGTAATATAATTTGCTGTATCCGCATTGAGAAGCACTGAATAACCTGAGCCGAAATTTGTTACCGCACCGACAGCAACAGCCGCATTTTTAATTTCGGCATCACCGTAATCCGACACAATCTCAATTCTGTCCGCATTAAAAACGCACATAAGAGATGTACCGCCCACGGTATTTGAAACAGTCAGATGCATACCCTGCGGCAACTCACTGCCGACAGGTGAAAATGTTGCCGCCGCACACTCAAGCGGCAACAATTCCAGCGCTAAACTTCGGTCAATCACGCTGACACTTTTTCCGCTGAAACTGTCTTTGAGTGTATTACCCGTATCAATCAAGCCGTCTGCAGTAACTGTTTTGCCTTTGTAACTGATACTGACCTTAACCTGCATCTGCTCACGCTGATTTTTGCCAAAAACTTTACCGAAAATATGAGCCGCGACATAAAAAACTGTACCGCCAAGCACAAGCGAAAGAAAACTTACATCAAAGTATACGGAACCGTTGCGCACCGCCAACCCTTGCGGTTTGAGCACAAGCCATACTGCAGTTATAACTCCTGCAAATCCGAATGTTACACCGCATAGAATTCCGAAGCAACGCAGAAACCTCCGTACCGAGCCGAACCCAAAAACGCAAAAGCTGACAATACAAAGAAAAACAGTCCTTGCAAACAAAACAAACGCTGTGTGCAGGCTCGGCAGAAATATGCTCAGTGAATAAAACCCTCCAAGCAGTGAGCCAATGAGCACACGTAATGTTTTCGGCTTTTCACGGCACAGTGCACCTGCGGCTTTAATCAGCAAAAAGCTGACAATCATATTGAGTGCAAAAAGCACATCAACATATATCACCTGTTTCAAAAACAACTCACCGCCCTTGCATCAATACTAACGCAAGGACGGTGAAAATTCGGTCGCAATAAAGAGAAAAATATATTTATTATTGCAGTCATAAAAAAAGCTTGTGTATCAACCGCTACACAAGCTTTAAAATATTATTTCATTGCGCTGACAGTGTTGTCGGCAGGGTTACCGACAAGAAACTGCGGAAACTCGGGGTTAGATGTAACAGTCGGCTGACCGTCGTACGCCTCAAGCCACTCGATAAGGTTTGTAGAGTAGCACCAGTGTGAGAAGCCGCTTACAAACCAAGTGCTTTCGGGGAACATACAGGTTGACGCATCAACACTGCCATCAGGAGCTATGTGATTATGACCGTCGCTGACTTCCTGCTTGTAGTCAGAACCGAAAGGCTGACCCATAGGTGCAAATGTCGCACCACCGGAAGAATTAGCGGAGTCAATAAGCGCATCTGACTGGTAAGACATATCACCTACCAGCGGAAGCGGATAACAACCGTAGTGAGAAACTACAGCCACTGCCATACCCTTCTCCTGCTCTGCTTTGAGTATTTTCTCTGCATTTACCTGAGCATTGTGGTATCTTGTAAGTTTCTCAACAAGAACAGCATACTCGGGATCATCACCGAATACCATATCTATCGCATCATCGAAATATTCGGCAGGTACGAAATTAAACACACCCGGCATACATGCAAAAACATCCTTTGCAAAGCCGTTGTAGATTGTATCAAAGCACTCATCAAGCACCTTGTTTACAACAGCTGTAAGAAGATGGTAAATACCTGTATATTTGAGCACCTTAAGAAATGTCGTAACACCGTCATCAACATTTGCTGCAGGCATCATTGTGCCGAGGAAATTTGCAAGCTGATTTGCATCAACCGAGCAGTCGTTAGTAAAGAGCTTACCGATGAGTGTAAGACCCTGGAAAGCGGAGCACTGTGAAATGAACATCTCAACCTTCTCTGAGCCGTATGCATCAAAGTAAGCAAGAGCGATTTCACCACCCTCACTGTATGCGTTGATAATAACCTTCTCGTGACCTGTTGCTTCAATGATTTCATCGATATAAGCATCGAGCTTGGCAGCTGATTCATAAGGGTCAAGTCGCCAGTCATAAAGGAAGTTAAACTCGTTATCATCAAGATGCTCATTCATTGTAGCAGGGTCGCATTCATCTGCATAGGCAGGCAAAACGGAGTTACCCTCGTTATCGCAATCCATACCTATAAAGAGCTCAGTAACCATTTTATCGAGTGACACCGCAAAAGAATCCCATCCGCCAAAAATACCGTTGATAACAGCAGGCGGTAAATATGTAAGGATTTTGCTTACCATTGTTTCTGTTTCGATCGGGAATATTGAATACTCTTCGCCGTTTTCATCGGTTGAATAAATCATACCGCCGATACCGTTTACGAATATAACGGGTGCTTTATCACATTCGCAAGCCTGTGCCTCAGTTGCAAAGCCGGAAGATACAAGCATAAAACTGAGAACAAGTGACATAAAAACTGAAATTATTACTTTAAATGCTTTTTTCATATAAAGTTTACCCTTCTCGCTGTATTTCCTTTTTGTTTAAGCCCTTATTCTATACCGAGCTGCTCCTTGACACGCTGAGTAACTCTGTGCATCTGCTCAATTTCATATTTACGGCCGATAAAGAAATCATCCATATTGCGTGAGCGTGAAGTATAGCCCATATCAATACCTTCAAGGCCAAGATAGTATTTTGCGTTAATGGGATAAACCTGGCACTCTGCAACAGAGAAGAAGCCGACGATATCCTGTACCATCTCTGCCTTTTCAGGCTCCTTGTCGTAATTCTTGCAGAGCCATGCATACAGTTCGGGGTGGAAATTAGCCATAACACCTGAGAAACCGGAAACACCCATACGAAGAGTTTCGAGCAGAGTTGCAGAGTTAGCGTTGTAAATCTTCATACCCGTACCCTTGACAGCCTCGAGCTTAGCCTTGATCTGTGCAGGATTACAGCAGGTATCCTTAAGGAATGTAAATCTGCCTGTACGTGCAAGCTCACCGAGAGTTTCGGGAGTCATAAGGCGCTTATAGGGATACGGACACTCATAAATACCAAAAGCAGTATCCTGAATCTCATTCATAAATATATCGACATTTTTAAGGAAAACATCATCGCTTTCATCCTGCTTGGCAAGTCGGTTCGAAATAAAAACATATCCGTCAACACCGACATCAACAAAAGCCTTAGCCTCTTCAAGCTGTGTATCTATATCGTCTGCTGTGTGACCGGAGGCAACGATTGAAATGTTTTTGGGTGCACGCTCAACGATAAATTTGAGAAGCTCAAGTCTCTCTTCAAATGAAAGAAAGAAAATTTCGCTTGACTGGCAGATGGCAAAAATACCGTCAACACCCTTCTTGCAGTACCAATCGATGAGCTGCTCTACAGCATTGTAATCAATCTTGTTGTCTGCCGTGTAAGGAGTGACCATGGTCGGGTAAACACCGTTAGGAATAGACTTAATCATTTGATATTTCTCCTTTATAATAAATTTTTATTATATCTTCTTTAATTTAGCAAACTTTGCCATAAGTTTCTTTGTGCCCGCTTTATCGAAAGCGATTTCAAGCAGAATATCGTTACCCATAGGCTTAGCCGAGAGCACAACACCTGTGCCGAAAGTACCGTGTGAAACGCTGTCGCCTACAGAAAGATTAACGAGCGGCTGCTCTGCAGGCTTTGGTGCAGGTTTAGGTACCGCGGTAGCCTTCTTGAACTGTGTTGCATACGGATTGCCGCCAACTGAGCTATCACGCATACTGCCCATTCCGCCGCCAAACATCGGAGGCTGTGCCGCAACACCGGTATTCTTTATAAGCGTTACGGGAATTTCATCGACAAAACGTGAAACACGGTTGTGTGTAGTTGAGCCGTAGAGCATTCTTGTGCGCGCCTTGGTAAGATAGAGCTTTTTCTTTGCTCTTGTAATGCCGACATAAGCAAGTCTGCGCTCTTCTTCAATTTCACCGGGATTGTAGATTGCCTGCATGCCCGGGAAAACACCCTCTTCCATACCGACGATAAAGACGTTATTGAACTCAAGTCCCTTGGCAGAATGCAGAGTCATCATAACCGCTCTGTCCGCTTCTTCGTTCATATTGTCGAGGTCGGTCATAAGTGCAACTTCTTCGAGGAAACCTGTAAGCGAAGGTTCATCATTCTCCTCGGTATATCGCTGAAGGTTATTTGAAAGCTCGTTTATATTGGCAAGCCTTTCGGTATAAGTTGCAGGGTCGAGAGCAAGTGAATCGACATAGCCGCTCTCTTTCATACAGGTATCGAATAAATCCTTGAGTGAAAGCTCCTCTGCTTTTTCGACAAACGAGCTAATCATATCGGAAAATTCTTTGAGTTTACCCGAAGCACGCTTGAGCTGAGGATAATCCTCCGAATTAGATATAACCTCGAAAAGGCTGATGCCAAGTGAAGCCGCGATATCTGCCGCATTGGCAACGGTTGTATCGCCTATTCCCCTCTTGGGCTCGTTGATAATCCTGCGAAGTCTTATATCGTCTGCCGTATTGTTTATAACTGTAAGATATGCTATTGCATCCCTAATTTCTTTACGGTCGTAGAACTTGTGGCCGCCGAAAATCGAGTAAGGAATACCCATACGCACAAACGCATTTTCAACCGCATTCGACTGAGCATTCGCGCGGTAAAGCACCGCAAAGTCACTGTAACGTTGACCTGCCGCAACACCGTCAAGTACTGTATCGGCAATAAATCTTGCCTCGGACTGCTCATCGTAAGATGTATTGAGATTAATCTTCTCACCCTCGCCGTTATCTGTCCAAAGATTTTTTCCCTTACGCTGCTCGTTATTGGCAATAACGGCATTTGCAGCATCTAGAATAGTCTGAGTTGAGCGATAATTCTGCTCCAGGCGGATAACCTTTGCCTTAAACTGCTGTTCAAATGAAAGTATATTTTCAATAGTAGCACCGCGGAATTTATAAATACTCTGGTCATCATCACCAACAACGCAGAGATTCTTGTGTTTTGCCGCAAGGATGCTGACAAGCTTGTACTGTGCGTGGTTTGTATCCTGATACTCGTCAACCATTATGTATTTAAAACGATTCTGATAGTATTCAAGCACTTCTTTATCTGTTTCAAGAAGCTTGACGGTATTGAAAATAATATCGTCAAAATCCATAGCATCGGCACGCTGAAGATTCTGCTGATAGTGTTCATACAAGGCCGCAATCTTCTGCAGTCTGAAATCGCTTCCTGCATTCTGCTTGAATTCTTCGGGGCCGATAAGGCTGTCTTTAGCCCTGCTTATTTCAGCAAGAGCCGCCTTACAGCTGATAACACGCTCTTCGATATTGAGTGCACGCTGACACTCCTTCATCGCTCTGCGTGAATCATCCGTATCGTAAATAGTAAAATGATTAGAGAAGCCTATACGCTCACCGTATCTGCGGAGAATACGTGCACAAGCAGCATGGAAAGTGCTTGCCCATATCTCCGAACCATCGGGGCCGAGCATACGCTCAAGCCTTTCTTTAAGCTCGGTTGCTGCCTTGTTGGTGAAGGTGATTGCAAGGATCTCCCACGGACGCGGAGTGTTGACACGCATAAGGTCGTCAATTTCGGCATAAGCAAAATCGTCGCCCGCAAGATAAGCCT
>JAFXCH010000029.1 GCA_017516485.1 Clostridia bacterium | reverse complement strand
GTCAGATTTTTAACTGACTGCTTATTTGTATATGCCGTTCCGCTGCCGTCTGATTTCGTATTCCATCCTGTAAACTTGTAGCCTGTCTTTACGAAACCGTTGGCAGTTAAATTCTGTGCTTTGTCATAGGTCATTGACATTGAAGCGGTTGAGCCGCTTGTACTGCCGTTGCCGTAGAAGTTAATTGTGTAGGTTATTGGCGACCAACGAGCATAAAGATAAACAGTTGCACCATTTGTGGTAGTCAGGTTTTTAACTGACTGCTTATTGGAATATGAGGTGCCGCTGTTATCTGATTTTGTATTCCAATGGGAGAATTTGTATCCCGTCCTTGCATAACCGTTGGCATTAAGGTTTTTAGCTACATCAAACTTCATATTCATACTCGATGTGGTACCGCTTGTATATCCGTTGCCGTCAAAGGCTATGATATATGAGTTGGTATCCCACTGTGCATAAAGGTTGACAGTACCGCCGTTTGCGGTAGTCAGATTTTTAACTGACTGCTTATTGTAATAGCTCGTGCCGCTTCCGTCAGCCTTTGTATTCCAACCTGTAAAGTGATAGCCTGACTTAACAAAGCCGTTTGAAGTAAGGTTTTTGGCAACATCATAGGTCATTGACATTGAAGCGGTTGAGCCGCTTGTACTGCCGTTGCCGTTAAACTTGATTGTATAGGTATTCGGTTTCCACTGTGCATAGAGAGTCATGCTCACATTGCCCGTTTTAATGCCTGAATTGAGGTCGGTGGGCTTAATGGTATTATCACTTTGGCTGAAGGTTGTACCGCCCGATGAAGTAGTGCCCCAAGACTTGAAGGTATATCCCGTCTTGTAAAGACCAAAGGTACCGGCATTTGTAAGACCGTTATCCTTTGTTTTGTTATATGTCCAAGTCTGAATATACTTTGAGCTGTCAGATTCCTTATACACTACCTTTGATGAAAGATAGTATGTGTCAGAGCTTATTGCACCGCCGTTGGCGTTGAAGCTGACCTTCAGCTTATACGGGGACCACTGCGCATAAAGATTAACGGTTGCACCGTTTGTCTTTGTGAGGTTTTTGACCGACTGCTTATTACTGTATGATGTACCGCTTCCGTCAGCCTTTGTGTTCCATCCGCTGAAGGAGTGTCCTGTTTTAGTGAAAGCATTTGCTGTAAGATTTTTAGCCGTGCCGTAGGACATTTTCATCGAGGACATTGAGCCGCTTGTACTGCCGTTACCGTTAAACTTAATGGTATAGGTAATATTCTGTGTTTCGTTGTATGCAATACCTACGCCATAGCCCTTAGTAAGGATAGTATTAAAGGTAGCTACAGAAGAACTGCCTATCTTTGATGCGGCTGTCCATAACCCCTGACCGTCGGGAGTATATAACTTATTAGGCCATATACGGTTTGTGTATGGGGCAATAAATCCCCAAGTCGAGGATGTTCCGTTACTTGAGCCGCCGTCAGAGCTTCCGCCTAAAACGCTTCGTCCGCAGTATGCTATTTCACTTACTGTCAGAGCCTGATATTCACCCGCAAGGCAAACATCAAAAAGAGGCTCGATAATTACCTTATCACCGTAAACCATATTGGAAACGCTACCCACACCGAGCTTTGAAAGCACCTGATTGATGTTCGCTTCATAGCTCTGCCATGTTTCAACACCACTCGGATTGGGAAGGTCCTTTACAAAGCTGATATTTGCTTCCTTGTAACAGTTGGTTGTGTTATAGGTAGTTGAAAGTGTGGCGTTTCTGTTGGAAATAACGCCCAGCTTATTATACTTCTTTGAAAACTTCGCAGAGGTTGAATAAGCGTGGTCACCGTTTGAGGTATCTCTGTAAACATCAATTACCTTTGTAACCTTCATGTTACCGTCCGCATCAACGGCAGAAAAACGGTAGCCGACAACACAGTTTGAGTCTTCGGTGTCACGGATAACATAACCCGTGTTACTGCCGTTTACGGCATCAATACTGCCGCCTGCACTGTCACCGTCCCAAGAAAGGGCAAAGGCTGAAATGGGAATTGATGAAAAGAGAGTGAGAATTACAAGAAAAATTGATAATACTCTTTTAATAACTATCATCCTTTCCGATAAAAAGTAAAAGCCCGACATTAAGCCGAGCTTTCATCGAGAATTTAATTTTAATGTGTGTGGCAAGTTCTTGCCTTAACTGTCTTACCGCAATCGGGGCATTTAGTATCAACGGTAAATCTTACGCAAGTACCCTTTGAGCCGTCACCGATTTTCTTGGTGCAATCATCACAATATTTATTAGGGTCTTTCTTTTCTGAATACTTGGGACACTTTGAAATATCATAACAAGCGTTACCCCATTCATCAATAGCATAGAAGCTCTTACAGGAATGTGAGCCACAAAGGGAACATCCCTTTTTCTCAAGACTTACAATAAATGAATGTGTTTCTTTGCTTTCACAGTGATGACCTGACTTGCCGCAAGAGTATTCCTTAACGCTGTCATTGTCAGAAGCAGGTGAGCCTTCTTCTGTTGTCGGGGCTTTTTGTGTTGTTACAGGCTTGGGATTTTCCTCTTTTACCGTTGTCTGCGGCTTTGTTGTTGAAGTAGCCTTGGTTGTTGTATCGGGTTCTGTTACTGCTTCGTCAATGGAGAGAATGTTTTTATCATCGTTTTCGATTTCCGGCACATTCTCCTCTGTTGTAGCTTCGTCTGTAATATCCTCAAGAATGAGGTTTGCATCCGTTGTTTCCTCGCTCACCGTTGTTTCGGGGAATGTTGTTTCATCAGCATTTCTGTCACTGACTCCTTTGATAATAATTCCCACGATTATGAGACAAACAATGATTATTGCCGTTACAAGACCTGCAACAATCTTTTTGTAATTATCTTCCTTAACTGCTAAAACTGTCATTTTGAATTACCTCCTGAATTTAAAATTTTTCACTTAATACTGATATAATTTCTATGGGTACATTTGCAGTATCAATTTTCTGACCTGCGAAATATATCGGTACGGAAATTGTGTAGTGAATTACAATCTCAAGCTCATTTTCCTGTCTGAAACTCATCTCAGGATATGTCATTGAGTATTTGAGATTTCCTTCACTGTCATAACTATACAGCCGTGAAGCTGTTTCGTCTAATGTGCAAAAGTCACACAGAGCATCTGTGAACTCCTGCGGATTAACACTTTCGGTTGAGTCGTTACCTTGCTTGATACTGTCATATATCCTTGTGGCATTCTGTGTTACAAAGCTGTCAAGTACAACTTTACTGTTTTCTCTTGAAGTATCAATAAGGGAGACAGCAGAAGCATAGACAAATATACCCGAAAATATCATTACGATTACAAGAATAAGGACACACACGGGTACATAACTTTCACCCTTTTTACTTTTGAGTATCTGCATTTATTACACCTACTTCCAATACTTTTCAGAAATACCCGACCTTGTTGTACTTACGGTTACGGGTATCTTAAAAGCACCGACACCTCTGACATAGGTATGCACGGACACAGTGACTGTCATTTTGTCACCGAGCTGCACTCTCTCATAAGTCGAATTGTAGTATTCTTCAGCGGATGCAACTACATCAAAGTCAAAAAATGAGCTTCTGAGTTCTTCGCATCTTTCATCAAACTCCTCACCGAAGGAGCCTTCCGAGGTGGCAGTTTCAATAAGAAATCCGCTTACTGTGTCCAAATCATGCCGCAACATAAAAAAGGTGTAAATATTCAATGTTACAACAAGCACCATCATAAGTGCAATTATGCCAACGGCAACATCAATGTAGCCTTCCGCTTTTCGGTTTGAAAGAATCTTTTTCATATTCATTACCTCCTTAACCGAAAAGAACGCCGACAGAGCCCATTATCTGTGCAAGGATTACCACAACATAAATGAGCATAAAGCAGAAAAGAAGGCTCATAGAAAGCTTCTTGACCTTCTTCGGTATCTTCTGTGCTTCAAGTCTTAACCTCTGTCTGTGAATGTCTGAAAACTTCATAGCAAGGTTTGACCAATAAATAGGAGCACTGTCACCTCGTATCATACCAATAAAGCCACGGCAAACATCACTCATCATACTTGAGCCGACTCTTGCTTCAAG